>CABXKF010000006.1 GCA_902512765.1 uncultured Pelagibacteraceae bacterium
TGGTGCTTTAAAATCTTTATTTGGAACAAACCCAGTTTGTTTTGGAACTCCTACTGGTTCTAAAATTCCTTTTATATTAGACACATCAATCTCAGTTATAAATAGAGGTAAAATTAGAGTGGCCGCAAGAAACAATCAAAAAATTCCAGAGGGTGTTGCTCTAGATAAATCAGGCAACCCAACAACTGATGCAAAAAAAGCTTTGGCAGGTGTTCAGCTTCCAATAGCAGGATTTAGAGGATCTGGACTTGCTTGGATGGTAGATATTTTGAGTGGAGTTTTAACTGGTGGTAATCATGCAGGAAGAGTTAAAGATCCTTTTGACGATTTCTCTGGTTCACAAAACATTGGTCATTTGTTTATAACTTTTAAAGCAAATTTGTTTCAAAAAAATTACAACCAAAGAATTAAAGACAATATTAAAACAATTAAAAAACTTCCAAAAATTAAAGGTGTTAAAGAAATAATGTATCCAGGACAAAATAAGTTTAATCGATATAAACAAAATCTTAAAAAAGAAATCTCAATACCAGATATAATAAAAAAAGATTTAGAAATTTTAATTAGCTAAAATCGACAAGGCGCCTATCGATAAACACACAGTTGAAAAGATTATTGTTCTTTTTAATCTATCTTTTTTTTTTTGAACAATTATTCTTTGCTTTAGAACATCAACGTTAACTCTAGTGTTAATTACTGGAGAGGGGTCTACAGCAACAGCAGATGTTCTATTTAAGCTTTCTGTACTCATTAATGACAATTAATCATGCATTGATAAATTTAGATATAGTACCGTTGTCCAAAATGGGTTGACTCATATAATCATATTGTCCAAAATGGGTCTTATAAATATATGAAGCAATTACCCAGTATATCCAATCAAATTAATGAAGATAAAATCTTTAAAATTATCAATAAAAATTTTAGTAAAATAGCACCCTATTGGTTTGAATTAATTTCTAGTTGGCTTATTCGTTCATACAATGTTTTTCAAGACATCGATAAATTCATAATTTTAATCTACTTCATTAATAAAGATTTAATTTTCTATAGAAAAAATGGATTAGTGATTGATTACGATACATTTTATAAAGATAAATCAATAGAAATTCCAAAAATAAATATAAGTGATATCTCAAATGATCTTCATATACCTAAAGAAAGTGTAAGACGTAAAGTTCAAGAATTAGAGAAATCAGGAGTAATTAAAAAAACTGGAAAAAAGATTTTTGTAGATAGATCTGCCTTTACAACTGCAAAAGCAGAACAAACTTTAAAAGAATTAAGCATCTTAATAAGTAGGTTTAATGAAATGTTAGTGAAGGAAAAGATAACTAATAATATATTTGATACTAATGAAATTTCAGAGTCAATTAAAACTAATTTTTCTTTTTGCTGGTATCAATTTTATAAATTACTATTTATTTATACCAATCGTATGAGGATCGCTACATTTGACTTAGAAAGTTTGGCTATAGGGTTCGTGGTTCTTTTAAATACAATGGGTAATAAAAGTTTTAAAGTAAAAGATTTAAATATGAAACATTGGTCAAAGTTAGCTCAGGGAGCTGATGAAGTGGGAGTTAATGCAATGTCAATATCAGATATAACAGGTATTCCTAGACCTACAGTTGTTAGAAAGATAAAAAAATTAATTGAAGCTGATTTTTTACATATTAATGAAAAAAAACTTATTACACTGAACATAACGGGTAAAAGATTAAAAAAACAAATTAAGATGCAAGATCAAAATATGAAAAATTTAAGTAACTTTTTGTATAGAATTTTTAACCAGATTAAGATTACAAATACTAATTAGATTTCTTTAAAATATAAATAAAGATAAAACCAGTTATATACATAGTAAGTGCATAAGCTGCTGTTGGTATCATATAAGCAATATCATCAAACATTAATGTTGCAACAAACACTGCTAAAGTTCCATTTTGTAAACCACACTCTAATGCAATACATTTTTGTTGAGCTATTCCTGATACAAATTTTTTAGCTATAAAATATGCTATCAACATCATCGTAACATTTAAAATTAAAACAGCTAAACCTGCTTGAACAAGATAATTTAAAATATTATCTTTTTCTTCAATCCAAATTGCAGCAAAAACAATTATAAATAACCAGCCAGTTAATTTATTGATAATATTAATTTTAGATGAAATAAAGTTTTCAGCAAAACCTCTAATAATCATTCCAATAATAACTGGTACTGTTACAACTAATGCCATCTTTAATGCAATGCCTGTCATTGAAATATTTTTTGAAACAACTACTCCTAAAAATTCGGCTGAGTTAATGACAACAAATGGAACTGATATAATACTAATTAAACTTACAACTGCAGTTAAAGAAATTGATAATGCTACATCTCCATTTGCAAATTTAGTTAATACATTTGAAGTAACTCCTCCTGGTGCTGCAGCAATAATCATTAAACCAACAGCTAATGGAGCTGAAAGATCTAATGCTAAAGCTACACCTAAGGCAACTATTGGTAAAATTACTAATTGAGAAAAAAAACCAACAAAAAAATCCTTTGGAGTTTTTAATACTCTTGTAAAATCTTTAACTGAAAGACCAAGACCTAGTCCCAACATAATTAATGCTAAACAAATTGGTGCAATCTTAGTTACGATTTCCATTAATAGTTTTTATATAGAAGTTCCTTTTATTAGCAAATTTAATTAAACCACAAATTGAAAATCTGTCATAACTTTGAAATAAATAGTGACAAACCTTATTAATTCATACTAAATTTAAAAATATTAACTAGAGAGAGGACATAATGAAAAATATAATGAAACTAGCTTCAATTGCTTTGGTTCTTTTATTTACTTTGTTCGGTCTAACAAACAAAGCTTCAGCTGCAAAACTTACTTTATATTGCAGTGTTGAAATAGATGTTTGTGAAATGCTGGAACAGGCTTATGAAAAAGAAACAGGCACTAAAGTTGCAATGACAAGAGCAAGTAGTGGTGAAACTTTTGCTAAGATTAAAGCAGAATCTTCAAATCCTAAAGGAGATGTTTGGTTTGGTGGAACAGGTGATCCACACCTAACAGCTGCTCAAGAAAATCTAACTGCAGAATATAAATCAAAACATTTTAATGATTTATTACCAGCAGCTCAAAACCAAGCTGTAAATGCAAACTATAAATCTGTTGGTATTTATGTTGGTGCATTAGGTTTTGGATATAACAAAGAACTTTTAGCAAAAAAAGGTTTGCCAGCTCCTAAATCATGGATGGATTTAACTAAACCTATTTATAAAGGTGAAATCCAAATAGCTAATCCAAATTCATCTGGAACTGCTTACACAACTTTAGCTACAATTATTCAAATTTTTGGAGAAGATAAAGGTTGGGATTACATGAAGGCTCTTCATTTGAATGTGAACACATATACTAAATCTGGTTCTGCTCCAATTAAAGCAACTGGTAGAGGTGAAAACCTAATAGGTATTTGTTTCCAACATGATGGTGTTAAACAAACTAAAAAAGGTTTACCTGTAGTAACTGTTTCTCCTGAAGAAGGAACTGGTTATGAAGTTGGATCTATGAGTATTATTGCAGGTGCAAGAAATATGAAGGAAGCTAAAAAGTTTTATGACTGGGCTTTAAGTCCCCCGATTCAAACTATGGTTTTCACTTCAGGAAAATCTTTGCAAGTGCCATCTAATACTAAAGCACAAGCTGATCCTGATGCTCCAGATTTATCAACTATAAACTTAATTGATTATAACTTTAAAGTTTATGGAGATAAAAGTACTAGAGCGGGCCTGTTATCCAAATGGGATAACGATGTATCTGTAATTCCTAGATAATATTAGGAATTAATGAGAGGACTCGTTATCTGTTGGATACTCATAGGAGGATTGGGTTTCCTGATCTTTCCTTGGTATGTAACAGGTGACGGGTTTTTCTCTATTAACTGGATTAAAGAATATTCTTTAGAAGATTATGGCTCAGTATTACCTCAAGTATTTATAAATAAAAAATATTGGCTTTTACCTTTAACTATTCCTTTATTTTTTCCTTTAACCACAATCAAATTAAACCAAAATAACCCTCTTTACTCAAAGATTTTTTTATATTCAGGATTAATTGGTTTTTTTTATTTTTTTCTACAAGGGTTTTCAATTGGTATTAGAGGATGGAATTTTGAAATTTTTCAATCAATTTTTGGGGATGTAGAAAATCAGTTTGGAGTTGGATTGGGTGCAGTTTTAACTTGCTGTACATTTATATTCTATATTACTCATGGTCTTTCCTCACGTGGATGGCTAAATGGCGATAATTTTATTGTTGGTAGCATTGGAAGTATCATTATTTTAGTTTCTACTTTTGTATTCTTCCCAATTTTTAGAATGTTTACAGTTGCTTTTAAAGGAACAGAGGGAGGTTATGAAATTAGTAATTTCTCAGATAAAATATTTAATAAAGGTATTTGGGGTTTAGATTGTACTTATAGTGATTATGCTTGTGGAGTTTTTTGGAACACAGTTACTATGGGAACTCTTACTGCATTTTCATCAACCATTTTAGGATTAGCTTTCGCTCTTTTAATAGCAAGAACTAGTTTTAGATTTAAAAAAACAATAAGAATATTATCTGTTTTACCAATAATTACTCCACCATTTGTAATTGGTTTAGCAATAATTATTTTATTTGGAAGAACTGGTGTAGTTAGTACTTTTCTAGAGTGGGGATTTGATATTGAACCTTCTAGATGGATTTATGGTTTACCAGGAATATGGTTTGCACAAACACTAGCCTTCACCCCTATCGCATTTCTGATTTTAATTGGAGTTGTAGAAAGTGTTAGCCCTTCAATGGAAGAAGCTTCTCAAACATTAAGAGCTTCTAAATGGCAAGTTTTTAAAACTGTTACTTTACCATTAATGAGACCTGGGATTGCAAATGCATTTTTAATTGGCTTTATTGAAAGCTTAGCAGATTTTGGTAATCCATTAGTACTTGGAGCGGAGTATGATGTTTTATCTACAGAAATATTTTTTGCAATTGTTGGTGCGCAATATGACGAAACAAAAGCAGCAATTTTAGCAATGATTTTATTATCTGTTGTTCTTGTAATATTTTATCTTCAAAATCAGTGGTTGGGTAAAAAATCTTATATTTCAATTTCTGGCAAAGGTGATAGCGGCGTGCATCCCGAACTTCCTCAAAAAACTAAATGGGTAATTTATTCAACCGTACTTCCCTGGGCGTTAATGACATTTATTATCTATGTGATGATTATGTTTGGAGGTTTTGTTGAAATGTGGGGCGTTGATCATAGTTTCACCTTAAAACATTATATTGAAGCATTTAGCATTGACTGGATTAAAGATAGAGGATTATTGTGGACTGGTACTGCTTGGAATTCTTTTAATACAACATTTACCATAGCAATAATTTCTGCCTTACCAACAGCTGCAATAGGAATTTTAACAGCCTATCTTCTCACAAGGCATAAATTTAAAGGTAAGAATGCTTTTGAATTTGGGACAATGTTAAGTTTTGCAATCCCTGGGAGTGTTATTGGAGTAAGCTATGTTTTTGCGTTTAATGTTCCGCCTCTTGAATTGACTGGAACAGGAATAATTCTAGTAATTGCTTTTGTATTCAGGAATATGCCGGTTGGAGTAAGGGCTGGAATAGCTGCAATGAATCAACTTGATCCTCATTTAGATGAAGCTTCATCAACTTTAAATGCATCTAGCTCTCAAACATTCAGAAATATAATTCTTCCATTACTTAAACCTGCAATTACTGCATCTTTAGTGTTTAGCTTTGTAAGAGCAATGACCGCTATTAGCGCTGTTATCTTTCTTGTAAGTGCAAATTATGACTTAGCCGTTTCATACATCTTAGGAAGATTAGAAAATAATGACTATGGTCTAGCGATAGTATATTCATCAGCATTAATAATTGTTATGTTGTTTACAATTTTACTTATGCAATTAATAATAGGCCAACGAAAATTAGGAAGAAGAGATCAATCTGCAGGAATTTTACAAGGAAACTTAGGATAATGAAAAAAGCTGAAGTAAAATTTGAAAATATTACAAAAAAATTTAATGAAACTGTGGCTGTAGATAATGTCAGCTGTAGTTTTGAAGCTGGAACTTTAACAACATTGCTTGGTCCATCAGGATGTGGAAAAACTACATCATTAAGAATAATTGCTGGATTAGAAAGAGCAACAGAAGGAAAAATATTAGTTGATAATGAAGATGTTACCCTGCTGCCAGCAACTGACAGAGATGTTTCAATGGTATTTCAATCTTATGCCTTATTCCCACACATGAGTGTTATAGAAAATGTTTCTTATGGGTTAAAAATGATCAATGTAAATAAAGAGGAATATATTGAAAAAGCTTTAGAAACTTTAAAACTAGTAAATCTAGAGGGATACGAAAAAAGAATGCCTTCTGAGTTGTCTGGAGGACAACAACAAAGAGTAGCAGTTGCAAGAGCAATTGTATTAAAACCTAAAGTATTATTATTTGATGAACCTCTTTCAAATTTAGATGCAAAACTAAGACGACAAGTTCGTGAAGATATAAGAGAAATTCAACAAAAACTTGGAGTAACAACAATTTATGTAACACATGATCAGGAAGAAGCTTTAGCAATATCAGATAAAGTTATAGTTATGAATAAAGCTGTAATTGCTCAAGAAGGAAGTCCAAAAGATCTTTATAACTTTCCAAAAAATAAATTTGTAGCTAATTTTATTGGTGATGCAAATGTAGTTAAAGCTGAAATAATAAATAAACAATCAAATATTTATGAATTAAAATTAGCAGAGATAAAAGTAAAAATAGAAAGTGATAATGATTTTAATAAAACTGTTTCTGTGGCCTTAAGACCTGAGAAAATTAAAATTGATAGAGTTGATAACAAGAATTGTATTCACGCAACGGTAAATAATGCTTCTTTTGTTGGTAGTAGCTACCAATATATTTTAAACTCTGAGATGGGTAAATTATACGTCATTGCTAATGACACAAATGATGTATTTGAAGTTGGTGAAAAAGTATTTTTAAGTCTTAATGAAAAAGATATTCGAGTTCTTAAAGATTAGATTGCCCACCCCTCTCATCATAAGGATCATATCTTAAACTTCTTAAGAATTTTCTTATGTCATTAACAAGTAGATCTGGTTTTTCTAAAGCTGCAAAGTGACCACCAGCTGACATTTCAGTCCATTGTTTGATATTAAATATTCTCTCAACATAAGATCTTGGTGGCCATTCAGACATTTCAGCAGGAAATATTGCTGCAGCTGTTGGAATTTCTATTTTTTTAAAATTTTTTGGAAAAAATCTTCCACCCTCTTCTCTTCTTCCATAATAAATCCAAGTTGCTGTATCAAAAGTTTTGGTCAAAATATAAACCATGATATTTGCTAATAATTTATCTTTTGAATAGACACTTTCAATTTTGTTATCTTTTAAATCAGACCAAGCATGCATTTTTTCAATTATCCATGCAGCTACTCCGACTGGACTATCCATCATTCCGTAACTTAAAGTTTGGGGCTTTGTTGCTTGTTGTGTCCTATATCCATCTTGCATAATTTGATCTTTATCAAATCTTATTTGCCAATCTTTTTCTTCAACAGACTGAGGACCATCTGGGTGACGCATAGTAAGACAATTTATATGAATTGCTTTACAAAAATTTGAATGATCATAACCAATCCAGTTTGCAATAGTTGCTCCCCAATCACCTCCTTGGGCTATGTAATTTTTATATTCAAGATTTTCCGTCATGAGTTTGTTAAATATTCCTGCCATTTTTCTTGGGCCAAGTGGTTTTGAAGGTTTGCTTGAAAAACCAAAGCCAGGTAATGAAGGAACGATTACGTCAAAAGAGTTTTTTTTATCTCCTCCAAACTTTTCAGGATGAGCAAGTTTTTCGATAATATCTAAAAATTCAACAACAGATCCTGGCCATCCATGCATTAACAATAATGGCGCAGAATTTGAGCTACTTCCTTTTTCTTTAATAAAATGAATTTCTTCTCCATCTACATTCGTAGTAAAGTTGGAAAATTTATTAAGTTCTAATTCGTGTTTGCCCCAATCAAAATCTTTAACCCAATAGTTACACAATTCTTTTAAATAACCTTTATTGGTTCCGTGATCCCAATTTTCTAAATTAGCTACAGAATCCCACGGATAGTCTTTTACTTTTTGATAAATCAAAGATATTTCTTTTTTAGTAAAATTAATGTTGAATTCTTTAATCATTTAATAAATTTAATATCTAAAATAATAAAATCTACTATATACATTATAAAATTTAATTATAATCATTGTTTATGCTTTCAAATAAAGAAATTATTTGTCCCAACAACTTGTTAGATGAAGCGCATAAAAAAAAAGGTGTAAAAGTTGCTGTTGTTAATGCTGGTAAACCTTTACCCATGCTTTCTGTTCAAGATGCAGTAAATGAAAATTTAATTGAACCTATTTTTATAGGAGACAAAAAAGAAATTCTAAAATGTGCAGAGGATTTAAAATGGGATATTTCTCAGTATGAAATTATTGATGAACCTGTAGAAAATGCTACAGCAAAAATTGCAGCAAAACTTGCTAGCGAAGAAAAAGTAAAGATAATTGTTAAAGGTCATATTCACACAGATGTGTTAATGAAAGAAGTTTTAAAACGTGAATATAATTTGTTAGGAAAAACCCGATTAAGTCATATCTGGCACATGACTGTTGAAAAAGATGGCAAACCTTTAATCATTACAGACGGTGCTTTAAATGTTTTACCCAATGTTAAAACAAAAATGCATATTCTCAAAAATGTAATTAATTTTTCTAATAGAATAGGAATATCTAGGCCAAAAGTTGCTGTTTTATCAGCTACAGAAGAAGTTTTGGATAGTGTTCCAAGTTCTTTAGATGCTGCTGAATTAACAAAACTTGCAAAAGAAGAAAATTTAGAAGCTGATGTTTTTGGACCGTTAGCATTTGATAATAGTATTTCAAAAAAATCAGCTGCTATAAAAGGGATTAAAAATGTAGTAGCTGGAGAAGCTGATGTTTTGTTAGTTCCAAGTGTAGAAACTGGAAATGGTTTAGTTAAAATGATGATTTATTTTATGGGTGCTTGTGCTGCTGGAGTTGTAGTTGGTGGTAAAGTTCCAGTTGTAATTACAAGCAGATCTGATGAAGCTCAAGCAAGACTAGCTTCTATTGCAGCAGCAGTAGTTGCCTTAGATTAATTCTAAATTAAATTTATGAAACCAATCGATTATATAAGTCTATATCTCTTAGTGATCATTCTTTGTGTGACTAGTGTAAATATGGCCTATAGATTTTATTTTTAAATCATTGAATAAAATTCATTTTTACTTTATTAAGATGTTCTTAAAACAAAGGAAATAATCAATGGCAATACAATATTTAAAAAAATCACCAAAAACATCTTCAACAGACGATACAAAAACTAGAGGGATAGTTGAAGGAATTCTTAAAGACATAGAACAATCTAAAGAAGAAGGTTGTAAAGAACTTTCAAAAAAATTTGATAAATTTGAAGGTGATGTGGTTATTTCTAAGGAAAGAATTGAAGAAATTAAAAAAACATTAGATCAAAAAACTAAAGATGATGTTCAATTTGCTCATGAGAGAGTAAGAAAATTTGCTGAAGCACAATTAAAAAACTATGGACAAGATTTTGAAGTTGAGCTTTCTGAAGGATTATTTGCAGGTCAAAGATTAATTCCTGTTAATACAGCTGGATGTTATGTTCCTGCTGGAAGATATGCTCATATTGCTTCTGCAGTTATGAGTGTAACAACTGCAAAAGTTGCAGGTGTAAAAAATATTCTAGTGTGTAGTTCTCCAAAACCTGGTGTAGGAGTTCACCCAACTATAGTTTATACAGCTGACCTTTGTGGTGCAGATGTAATTATGAATTTAGGTGGTGTTCAAGCAATAGCAGCTATGACAAATGGATTATTTAACAATGCACCAGCAGATATAATAGTTGGTCCTGGTAATCAGTTTGTAGCTGAAGCTAAAAGAATACTATTTGGAAAAGTTGGAATTGATTTATTTGCAGGTCCTACAGAGATAGCTGTAATAGCAGATGAAACTGCTGATCCTGAAATTGTTGCTGTAGATTTAGTTGGTCAAGCTGAACACGGCTATAATTCTCCTGCTTGGTTATACACAACAAGTAAAGAATTAGCTGAAAAAGTGATGAAAAGAGTTCCTGAATTGATTGCTGAATTACCAGAACTTCCAAGAACTAATGCTGATGCAGCTTGGAGAGATTATGGTGAAGTAGTTCTTTGTGATACAGACGAAGAAATGGCTTCTATTAGTGACGAGTATGCTCCTGAACACTTAGAGGTCCAAACAAAAAATTTAGAATGGTTTCATAAAAGATTAAAAAATTATGGATCTTTGTTCATTGGTGAAGAAACAACAGTTGCTTATGGTGATAAATGTTCTGGAACAAACCATATTTTACCTACTAAAGGTGCCGGAAGATATACAGGTGGTTTGTTTGTTGGAAAATTTATTAAAACTCTAAGTTTTCAAAGAATGACCAAAGAATCTACTGAATTAGTTGGTGCGGCTGCTGCTAGACTTTCCAGATATGAAGGAATGGAAGCGCACGCAAGAACTGGTGATGTGAGACTTAAAAAATACGGTTATTCTAATTAGGATTTAACTCTTTTACCATTTTCATCAAAAACGAAAATATCTTTTGAGTTAAAGCCGATACTATTTTCAATAGAGTGATGGCTTGGAATTTTTGCACTGATTTCGTATTGATCCATTTTGATATAGGCTATTTTTTCATTACCTAAATTTTCAATTAAATCTACTTTTGGATTAAACTTGTATTCACTATTTTCTGAAACACTCAAATGTTCGGGCCTTAAACCCAAATAATAGTCTTTTTTAGAAAAATTTATTCCATCAATTTTAATTGAATTTCCTAAAAATTTAATTTCGTTATTTGAAATAATATTATCAGCTGTAATTTTTAAAATATTCATTTTTGGAGTTCCAATAAATTGGGCGACAAAAATATTTGAAGGATTGCTGTATATTTCATCTGGTGTTCCAACTTGTTCAATATTTCCATGATTTAAGATAACTATCCTGTCAGCTAAAGTCATAGCCTCAACTTGATCATGTGTTACATAAATCATATTTGTTTTTATTTGATTGTGAAGTTTTGAAATCTCAACCCTCATTTCAGCTCTTAACGCAGCATCAAGATTTGATAGCGGCTCATCAAATAAGAATATTTTTGGATTTCTTGTAATAGCTCTTCCAATAGCAACTCTTTGTCTTTGTCCACCAGAAAGTTGTTTAGGTTTTCTCTCTAATAATTCTTCAATTTTTAAAATTTTGGCAGCTTGCATAACTTTTTGTTCAATTTCCTCTTTAGGTCTTTTTTCAATTTTTAGACCAAAAGACATATTTTCATAAACATTCATATGTGGATATAAAGCATAAGATTGAAAAACCATTGCAGTCTCTCTTTTTGATGGATGTAATTCATTAACTAATTGATCATTAATAAATATCTCCCCTTCATCAATTTGCTCCAGACCAGCGATCATTCTTAATAAAGTAGATTTTCCACAACCTGAAGGTCCAACTAAAACTAAAAATTCATCTTCTTTACCCTCAAGATTAAAATTATTTATAATTTTATTAGTTCCAAATGATTTGTGAATATTAGTAAATTTTATATTAGACATTATAATTTTTTAATTAGTTCAAAAATATCAACACCAATTTGGTTTAAAATATGAGCTATGTCAATTGGAACCCAATTCTCTCTTATCTTTCCTTCATCATGATGATAAAAATCCATTACTCTCATTGTAACATTTTTATTGTTAGCAGGATATCCTAACCAATCATTTGAACCATAAGTTGCTTGAATACTGTGCCATCCTGCAGTTAAGGAAAACTTTCCATCTCCTAGTTCAGAATAATGACCTAGTTTCCAGTAATTTCTTTCTTTGAAAGTTTTTCTAAAAGGAAGTTGATGATTATCCACAAAACCTTCTAAAGATCTTGCGGTCCCTATCCCACTTGGTCCATACCAAATCATTTTATCATGCCAAAACTCTGCTTGTGGATGATTAATTAGTTTTAATTTTAAATCTTCATCTGAATTTGTATCTAGTTCAGGTTTAATATTTAAACTTCTTTGCATGATCAAAGCTTGTTCTAAATTTAATTTAGAAATATTGATATCTTTTTCAAAGTAATTTACCCCATCAGTATTTATGGGATTTAACCAATTGCCTTCAGCTCCTCTAGATTTATTAATTGGAAAAACTCCTGTTTGAAAGATTAAGTCGATAACATCTATTAAGATATGGCTTTCTACTATTTTATCATTTTTAAGTTCATGTATTTCACAACATCTTAAATTAACCATTTTATTATTTGGTTTTATTCCCAACCAACTTTTTTTAAAAATTCCAGAAAGTGTAGATATAGAAGCAACTTGTATTTTATCTCTAAAAGCTCCTCCAATTATTAGTTGTGTTCTTCTTTCTAGATCAGGAAAAGACTCGAATAATGGTAACCAGTAATCATCTTTAAATTTATCAAGACCACTAAACTCATTAACAGGGTGAAAACAATTAACCTTAATATCTTTTGCAAAATATTTGTTTAAATTATCATCTAACTTAGATTTTCCAGAATGAACTATATCTGTTAAATAATTTTTTACTTTTTGTTTGTTTTTATAATTTTCTTCAGGGGTAATAATAATATTTTCTACGTCTTCTTGCCCTTTAAGTCCTGTGTCAAAATTTTCAATTTTCATATATAAAACAGTTATATTTAATAAAAAGACAATAAATATTATGACTGAAAGAATTGCAAGATTTAATGAACTTACACCTAGCACATTACCTTTTGTTGAGGGAAGAATGGAAGGTCATAAAGAAAGAAAAAATTATTCAATTGTAGGTCCGGGTGTCGCAGAAGATAGTAATCAGTCTGTTAAAATTTCTAAACCTCATGGTTACAATCTTGGTGCAGTTAGCGCTAACCCTAAAAATGGTTCAGGGCTACACAGTCACACAACAGCTGAAGTATTTTTAATCTATTCAGGTAAATGGAGATTCTATTGGGGTGCAGATGGTAAAAATGAAATAATTTTAAGTAAAGGGGATATTGTTTCAATGCCAACTAATATGTTTAGAGGTTTTGAAAACGCTGGTAATGAAGAAGGTTTAATTTTTGTAATATTGGGAAATGATGACCCTGGAATAATCACTTGGGTTCCTAATGTTTTGATTAAAGCAAAAGAAACTGGATTGGCTTTGCTAGATGACAATTCTTTGATTGATTTAAATGAAAGTGAAATACCTCAAAACAGAAAACTTTTAGAGCCAATCACAAATGAAAAGCTTAAAGAATTTGATAACTATGAAATAGATGAAATTGATAAGTTTGTTTATAAGTTTAAAGATCATATTAATCATGAAACTATTCTAAATAATGAAATTAAATTAATTCAAATTATAGGTAATAATTTTTGTAAAAAATCCTATAATCCTTTAATTAATCATACCACTGGTTTTAATTACAGTATTCTAAAAGCCAAAAAAGGGTTTGTAGAAGATTTAATCTTTGAGAAACCAACTATTTTATTTTCACAAAAAGGAACTTGGAAAGTTAAAATTGAAAAAGATGAATTTGATATTAATTCAAAAGATACTTTTTCCCTTCCGTTAAATACTAAAGTTAGTATTTCTATTGATAATAATGAAGAATGTTTTTTAAATTGTGTTAGTAAAGCTTAATGAAGGGCTTTGATAAAAAATATAAAGATTTTCCAGACTATATTTTAAAAATTACTAAACAGATTTGGGAAGGAAAAGATGTGGATTCAATTGGTGAATTTTATACTGATGATATTCCAGTTAGGTCTCCTTTTGGAATAACTTATGGTAACAAACCTGTTATAGAGGCAACTTATAATACCCTAAAAGAATTTCCAAATAGACAATTACTTGGTGAAGACGTTATCTGGAATGGAAATGATATTAACGGCTATCATTCCTCACATAGGATTTTAAGCAAAGGAACACATTTAGGAGATGGATTTTATGGCAAACCAACTGGTAAAGATATTTATTATAGAGTAATAGCAGATTGTGCTTGTAAGGGTAATCAAGTGTACGATGAATGGATTGTAAGAGATCAAGGAGCAATGGTAAGACAAATTGGTTATACTCCAAAAGAATTTGCTCAAATAATGATTGATAAGGAGGGTGGATTAGCAAAAGCTAAAAAACTTTTTGATAAAAATGATATAAAGCCATCAGATTATCAACCAGAGAAAATAAAAAAAGACTCTGCGGGTCAAAAATATTCAGAAATATTATGTAAAGTTTTTGAAGAAGGTTACGATTTTAACGATTACAATAGAGCTTCCAGTATTTATTGGCCAGGAAACAAATTGGGTCATGGAAGAGAAGATATTTCAAAATTTTGGAACTCTTTAAAAGATATTTTTACTGATATCAAATTCACTATTGAACATGTTGGATATTTAAATGAGTCTAACAAAAACCCAAGGGCATCAATTAGATGGTTTTTAGAAGGATTTCATTCAAATGATAGTAAAGACTATGGTAAAAAAACAAACTCTAAATTATTTATTATGGGAATAAATCATGTAGAATTAAATCAAGATGGGATTATAAGAGAATGGGTTTTGTTTGATGAGGTTGCAATATGGAAACAAATTCTAATAAATAATTATTTAAAGTAGTGATAAATGAAATTATCTAAAAAAGTTTTGGTAATTGGAGCATCGGGTGGATCTGGAAGAAAAACTGTTGAAGCATTGATTGAAGAAGGTCATCAAGTAACTGCTCTGTCCAGAAGCGCGTCCAAAGTATTTGGAAAAGATATTAGAACAGTAGATGGTTC
The DNA here is from genome assembly GCA_902512765.1 of uncultured Pelagibacteraceae bacterium. GTDB lineage: Bacteria > Pseudomonadota > Alphaproteobacteria > Pelagibacterales > Pelagibacteraceae > Pelagibacter. The sequence continues at coordinate 14,972 of CABXKF010000006.1, forward strand.
TGCTCTTGATAAAGATATTTTAAAAGTAGCGATGATGAATCAAGAAGTCATAATTATTACTCTGGGAATTACTGAAAACCCTTTACGAGTGAGATTTTTAGGCCCAACAAAGACTCCTTTAAATATAAGGAGTGAAGGTACCAGATTGGCTATTGAAATAATGAAGGAACTTAATATCAAAAGACTGCTTGTTCAAACTTCATATGGAACAGGCCCCTCTAAAAACATGCTTCGTTTTATAGAAAAGCTATTCTTTAAATTACTATTAAAACCTCAAATGGATGACACTGAAAAACAAGATAAATATATTAGAGAGAGTGGACTAGACTGGACAATCTCGCAACCAGTCCATCTGAATGATAATAATGAGTCTTCAAGTTCGTTATATACTTCAAATAATAATCAAGTTTCACAGTGGCAAGTCTCAAGATACTTGGTAGGTAAGTTTTTGGCAAAAGCAATCTCAGATAGCTCAACTTTGATGCAAACAATCGCAGTATCTCAAAAAAAATAATTTAAATGACTAAAATTAAAACAACACATGTTGGAAGCTTACCAAGATCAGATGAGCTTTCTAATCTTCTATTTAAAAAAGATAAAAAAGAGAAAATAGATTTAGATAATTTTGATGCGGTAGTTAAAAAAGATGTAAAAAAAATTGTAAAAAAACAAATTGATCTAGGTATTGATTTTATAAGTGATGGAGAAATGTCTAAGATTAGTTATGCAACTTATGTAAAAGATAGAATAGATGGCTTTTCAGGTGAAAGTGAAAGAAAAGCTCCAAGAGATCTTGATGATTTTCCAACATTTAAGGAACGAATTGCTAGATCAGGTGGAACACCAACCTATACAAGACCATGTTGTACACATGAATTAAAGATTAAAGACACTTTATCTTTAACAAAGGATATCAACAACTTTAAAGATGCGCTGAAAGAAAATAATCATAGTAATGCATTTATGAATGCAGCCTCCCCAGGTGTAATTTCAGCATTTTTACCAAATAAATTTTATAAAAATGATGACGAATATTTGGAATCTTTGTCAAAACTTATGAAACAAGAATATGAAGAAATTGTTTCTAACGATATATATTTGCAATTAGATTGTCCTGACCTTGCTTTGGCAAGACATATGACATTTAAAGATTTGTCTGAAGAAGATTTTTTAAAAAGAGCAGAAAAACAAATTGAATTTTTAAATCAATCTATAAAAAATATTCCTCAATCTAAAATTAGAATGCATATCTGCTGGGGTAATTATGAAGGACCGCATTCATATGATATTTCTTTAGATAAAATCTTACCTTTAATTTTAAAAGCAAATGTTGGAACATATTTGCTAGAGTCATCAAACCCAAGACATTCTCATGAATGGCAGGCGTTTGAAGGTATTAAATTGCCTCAAGATAAAATTATAGCACCAGGTGTGATCGACTCTACTACTAACTTTATAGAACACCCAGAGGTTGTAAAAAATAGACTTATTCAGTTTTCAAAAGTAGTTAATAAAGATCAATTAATGGCAGGAACAGATTGTGGTTTCAGTACGTTTGCAGGTTTTGGAAATGTTGATGAAAACATAGTTTATAAGAAACTTGAGTCTTTAGTAATTGGCACAGAGCTTGCTTCTAAAGCTATTTAATTTTTTACTTTGAAATTATCAAAAAAAACGACAAAATAGCTTTATAAATACTTTCAAGTATTTTGTAGGGTTTAAAGATTAAAATTATAGAAAGGTAATGAATATGAAAAAAATATTAATCGTATTATCATTTTTGCTATTTGGCACTTATGCTAATGCAGACTGTAATATTAAATCTGGATCAATCAACATCTTAGCGAATGATTTTCCAGCATTAAGAACACTTGTTGATACAGCTAAAGAATGTAAAGGTAGTGCAGATTTTAAAGTAACACATTCAGCAGAGCACAATAAAATTGCTGTACCAGCGCTAACTGCTAATCCTTCAGAATTTTCTGTTAGAGTAGCAGCAAACAGTTCAATTGTTCCATTAATGAATGGTGATTTAATTAGACCTATGAATGATCTAGTTAAAAAATATGGAAAAGGCATTCAAGATTCTCAATTAATTACAATTGATGGAAAAGTTATGGCTGTTGCATTTATGGCTAACACTCAGCATTTATATGTAAGAACGGATGTCTTAAAAGAAAACGGTATTGCAATTCCAAAAACTTATGAGGATGTTGTTGCAGCTTCTGAAAAAATTAGAGCAGCTGGAAAAATGAAATATCCTTATGCTGCAGCCTATAAAGCTGGCTGGAACTTAGCAGAAGAATTTGTAAACATGTATATTGGTCATGGTGGTGAATTTTTTAAAGCTGGAACAGCAAAACCAAACATCAATAATGCTAAAGGTGTAGCGACTCTAAATATGCTAAAAAAATTAGCTGATTTGAGTAATCCTGATTATTTAACACATGATAGTGAAGCAATTAAAGTAGAATGGGAAGCTGGAAATGTTGCCATTATGACTTTATGGGCTTCAAGATCTGGAACTCTTTTAGATGATGAAGGTGATGCTAAAATCACTGCTGCTACTAAGCTAGTTGCACCAGCAACTGTTGGTGGTGGAAACATTCCCGCTGCAACACTTTGGTGGGATGGATTTACACTTGCTAAAAATAGACCAGATGCAGATGCAGAAGCTTCTTTTAGAGCAATGGCTCATGCTGCTTCTTCAAAAGAAATGGTAGCAAAAGCTGCAGACCAAGCGGTTTGGTTAGTTGAAGGATTTGTTCCAGGACCAAAATCTGTTGGTGTAATTGAAGCAGTTAAAATGGGTGCAAAACCTTATCCAATGTTACCTCAAATGGGACTAATGCACGGTGCCTTGGGTAATGAAATTGTTGAATTTTTGCAAGGAAATGAGTCAGCTGAACAAGCATTAAAAGATGTTGAAGCTGCTTATAATACTAAAGCAAAAGAACAAGGGTTCCTATAATATCTAAGTATCTTTAAGTGGGGATTTATTCCCCACTTAACTAAAATTCATGCCTAATAAAAGTTTTTTTTGGTTTTTTATACCAACTGGTTTAGCAATGATTTTATTCATTGGTTTACCTATTATATCAACTGGTGTTCAGTCTTTTTATGCTCAACACGATCAGATTTTAAAAGAAGTTAAAAAATGTGATCCATTTGGCTGCAAGGTTTCAGTACAAATTGATCAAGAGGCTACTTCAAAAATTAGGGAAGAAAAGCCACTTGGAAAATTTAATGGTTTTGGAACTTATGTAGACAGAAATCATTTAGCGACTGACCAATTGTCTAATTTTTGGAATGAGAGTAACTCAGCTGGAGAATTTTTATCTAAAGTAGGTAATCTGCCTTTTTATAAAGCGTTAATTTTTACTTTTACTTATTGTATTATTGTTACACCATGTGTTCTTTTATTAGGATTTGTTATTGCCCTTAGTCTAAATTCAATTTCAAGGAAAATAAGAGGTGCTTTAATCTTTGGTACAATTTTACCAATGATAGTAACTCCATTAGTTGGTTCTTTAGTTTTATTTTGGATGGTAGATGCAGAAGGAATTATTGGAGCAAACTTACAACTATTGATGAATGATCCCTATCTATCAGTCAAATCTTCTAAAACACTTACTTGGATCACAATTATTATTTATGGTATTTGGCATCACTCCCCTTTTGCCTTTGTAGTATTCTATGCAGCTTTACAAACAGTTCCTCAGGAACCGTTAGAAGCTTCAATTATTGATGGTGCTTCAAGATTTCAGAGAGTTAAGCATATTGTTTTACCTCATATTTATCCTGTCGTAACATTTGTAGCTTTAATTTCTTTAATGGATAACTTTAGAGTATTTGAACCTATCATTGGTTTTAGCGCCCAGGGTAGTGCTCAATCATTGTCTTGGTTGATATATGATAATTTAGTTAACGAAGAGGTTATTTTATTTGGCTCAGCAGCTGCAACTTCAATAATGACAATAATTGGAATAGCAATAATACTAACGCCAGTTTTAATAAGAACTTGGAGAGAATTTAGAACAAATAGATAATCATGGATTACGGATTAGATAAAAAATCAAATAGTTTAAAAACCTTCAATACTATGTTTATAGTTGTTTGGTTATTGATAGCATGTTTTCCATTTATTTGGACTTTTTGGGGTTCTTTTAAAGTAAGAGCAGACTTTTTTTCAAGAGCTGATTGGTGGTATGCAATAACAGCTTTCAACACATTATTAGAAACTGGTAAAAGTTTTACAACTGAAGCTTATAGTGGTGCATGGTTTGAAGGTGAGTTTTGGAAAGCATCAAGAAATACGATAATAGTAACTGTAAGTGTAGTTTCTGTCTCTTTGTTTCTTGGAACCTTAGGAGCTTACGCTTTATCAAGATCTACAAAAAATTATGCATTTTGGATTTTAATTATTGCATTAGTATTTAGAGCTATGCCTCATATAACTTTAGTTTCTGGATACTTATTTCCTTTTTTTCAATTACAAATTTGGGGAATTCTACCTACAACAATTGTAGTGTTAATAGCAATTAATCAACCATTTACACTTTGGCTACTTTACTCTTTTTTTAAAACTGTTCCAAAAGAACTTGACGAAAGTGCACTAATAGATGGGTGTACATACTTTCAAACATTCAGACATATAATTATGCCTGTGATGTGGCCAGGAGTTATAACAGCTGGATTATTTAGTTTAATGCTAGCATATAACGATTTTACTGTGACAGCCTTATTACTTAATCAAGAAAATCATACAATGGTTCCTAAAATTCAGAGTTACCTTGGAACCAATCAACATGAGGGTAATTTGATGTGGGCAGTTTCAGCAGTAGTTTCTGCTACAGCACCTTTATTCTTATTGGTAATGTTTTTTCAAAAACAAGTAATAAGTGGATTAACAGCGGGCGCTGTAAAAGGTTAATTAACAAAATCTTTAATTAAATTATTAAATTTATCTGGTTCTTCAAGATGCACGTTATGACTACAATCTTTAAAGATTTCTAATCTACTATTTTTAATTTTTTTGTTAAGTGTATCAACTTGATCAAAATTATATGAGGTATCTTTATCACCCCAAACTATTAATGTTTGATTTTTAATATTCTTTAAATCATCTATTCCTGACCAATTTTGCATTGCTTTAAGTGCATTATCAGCAGTCTCTAGAGAAACATTTTTAACTGCATTTGCACATAAATAATAATTTTTATCCTGGTCACCTTTTACAAACCATTTTTGTGGCACTCTTGAAAATGAAATTTCTACCCCATCGTCTTTAAGTTTTCTTCTAGTTTCGTCAATTGGTTCAAACCTTCCAGGTATTTCACCGATGGATCCAGTTGCAAAACAAATTAATTTATTAACTCTATTACCAGCAATTTTAGTTATTTCTTGAACTATCATTCCACCCATTGAATGACCAAGTAAATTAAATTTATCTATTTTTTTTTCATCTATTATATTAATTACAAACTTGGCCATTTTATTAATTGAGTCTAATGATTGGACACCACTACTCTCACCAAATCCAGGTAAGGCTGGTGAAATTACTCTACAAAAGTTTGAAAAAAAATTTCTTTGATTACACCACATTTCAGATGAGCCTAAATAACCATGAACTAATACTAAAGGATATCCCTCACCTACATCATCTATATAAATTTTACTCATAATATTTAATTAATCATTTTTGTTATAATAAACAATGTTAAAAAACTCATAAAAATAATTATTGAGATATTAATTATATTCCAAATTTTTTTACTTTTCGCATATTTAGAAAGATATTTTGAAAGATATCCAATTAAGAAAAAAAATAAAAAAGATGCAATTGATGCACCTACTCCAAAGAGTATTTTTTGACTTATTATGAAGTTCTTTGAAAAATTTCCTAAAAAGAATACTGTATCAGAATAAACATGTGGATTTAAATATGTAAATCCTAGAGTTTTTAAAAAAATATTAAATGCTGTAATACTTGTTAAATCTGTATCAAAATTGACTGCCGTATTATAATTCTTTATTTTTGAATAAATAAAATGAAGTAGAAAAATGACTAAAGCTATATTGAATATTAATTCAACAATTGAATTAAAATACTGATTAAAAAATTGAAAAATAAATATTCCAAGAAAAATTAAAATTAAGTCTGAAATAGAGCAAACTATACAAACAAGAAATACATGTTGTTTTTTTAACCCTTGTTCAATTACAAAAATATTTTGAGCTCCGATTGCTAAAATAAGACTTAATCCAGTAAAAAAACCTAATAGCAGAAAATCCATTAGGTTTTATTAAACTCTTTTCTTACCTTGAACAACCCTATCTAAAATTAAAGCTACAAATAATATAGCAACACCTGCGAGTATACCTTGACCAACATTAGCATATTGTAAAGCTTCTAGTACATCTTGTCCTAAACCTTTTGCTCCAATTAGTGATGCAACTACAACCATTGCTAAACTTAACATTACAGTTTGGTTTACACCTGCTAAAATTGATGGAGTGGCTAAAGGTAAATCTACCTTTCTTAATAAATACCATTTAGTTGCACCGTAAGCTATTGCAGCTTCCCTGATTGTTTCAGGAACTCCTCTTAATCCAAGTACTGTTAATCTAACAACAGGGGTTCCGCCAAATATCATCGTAATTATAACTGCTGCAACCTTCCCTGTTCCAAAGAATGCAATTACAGGTATCATAAATACAAACGCTGGCATTGTTTGCATAAAATCCATTATTGGTCTTATCATTGAATAAAATCTTTGTCGTCTTGCGCAAAAAATCCCAAGTGGTATTCCAATTGCGATACTTAAAATTGCTGCTGTTCCAAGTAAAGCTAGTGTTGTCATAGCTTTTACCCAAAAACCTAAAAATCCCATGTAACTTAAAAATCCAGCTGAATAAATTGCAGCTCTAGGCCCAGCTGATAGTCCTGTTAAGGTTACTATGGTAGTTATAATTACTATCCAGGGAGTTTTAACAAACAATAATTCTAAGAAATCTAAAACAGATCTTATGCCAATTGTAATTGCTGTGAATAATGCATCTCCTTTTAAAACCGCATAATTAAAAATAGTTTCGACCCAAGCTATAGAGGTTAATCTAATATCAGGATGAGTTGGAAACTCATTCATAATGCCTATCAAACCTGGAAAACTATAATGAACTACAGAGAAGAACATAATCACAGAAGCAAAAACTGTACTTAAAATATAGTTTTTAGTTTGCATGCCTGGACTTATTGTTTTGTCTGAAAGCCATTCAGAATATCTTTTTTCTAATTTAGAGTTTGCAAGCACTCCTTGGATAATTTTAATTAAAATTAATGAAACAATGCCAAAAATTGTTATCCAAATAGCTGATGCTTCAATTCTATCGACTTCATTGATATAGCCTTGCATAGCATCTTCTAAGGATTTAATGTTCCTCTTATAGACATCAACTTTATCCGGATTATTTGTTATAGCTGCTTCTAATTGTTTGTTTCTAAAGGCAATAGTAGATTGTACCTGTTCAATTTTTTGAATAGCATCCTTTGTAATATTTCCAAATAAACCTCTAATAATCTGAACAACTGAAAAAGTTTCAATAATTAAAAAAGTTAAGGCCCAATTCCAAATATTACGCATTCCAAACCAAATTGGCCCAAGAATTGCAGCGTATAAATTAAATGAGAAAGAAAATGTTGGCTTGCTACCTATTTTTTGAAATTGATCAATATAATAATCTGGATTTGTTTTAACAAAATCAGTTATTAACTCTGATCTAGATGGATTGTTTAGCTCTTTACTCACCATCTCCTCCTTCAATAACTGCTTGTAAAAGATCAGACTGAGAAATTACCCCAACAATTTTATTTTGATCATTATTTACAATGATTGGTTTATCTCTTGAAGCTGATGTCTCAATAAGTTTACTCAATAAATCACTTTCATTAACAGCTTCTAAATCATTTGAAAGTTTTCCATTTTTATTTTCAAAATTTTCAACTGATTGCATTATTGATTTAGCCTGAACTACTTTTAATCTAGAAATACCTTTAACAAAATCAGCGACATAATCATCTGCTGGACTAACAACAATTTCTTCAGGTGTTCCAACCTGAATAACTTTACCATCTCTCATAATTGCAATTCGATGACCTACTCTTACGGCTTCATCTAAATCATGAGTAATGAAAACAGTCGTTTTTTTCATTTGTTTTGAAAGTTTAATAAATTCTGATTGAAGTTGTCTCCTAATTAATGGATCTAATGCACTAAACGGTTCATCCATTAATAAAAAATCTGGATCTGCTGCTAATGCTCGAGCAAGCCCTACTCTTTGCTGCATTCCACCTGATAGTTCATGAGCAAATTTATTTCCCCAACCTTGTAATTCAACAATATCTAAAATTTTATTTGCAGCATCTAATCTATCGTTTTTGCTCACACCTCTAATTTCAAGAGGCATTGCGATATTATCAACAACAGATCTATGAGGCATTAGTGCAAAGTTTTGAAATACCATACCAATTTTTTTATTTCTTAATTCTTGTAAATTATCTCTATCAAGTGTCATTACATCCTGACCGTTGATTAAAATCTTGCCAGATGTTGGTTCTAAAAGTCTATTGATATGCCTAACTAATGTTGATTTTCCACTACCTGAAAGGCCCATTACACAAAATATTTCACCCTGCTTAACATCAAAAGAAACATCAGATACACCTATAACTGAGTTATATTTCTCTAAGGCTTCATTTTTTGAAATTCTTTTATTTTGAATTGCATCTATTGCTTCGTTGGAAGTGTTACCAAACACTTTCCAAACATTTTCAATTTTAATTGCTGATCCAGATGAATCCATTTAACTTTCTTTTATTTGAGGAAAATATACCCGGCAATATAAAATTGCCGAGTATAAATAATTTATTTTAGATTAAAGACCTAACCAACCATCAACTGTTGATTTGTTAGCTTTCATCCAAGCTCTCGCTACATCAGCTGGTTTTTTTTTCTCAACTGAAATTGCATAAGCCATAGCAGATACATCATCTGCTGTTAGTTGAAAGTTCTTAAAGAATTCAACAATAGCTGGAGATTTACTTTCTAGAGAAGTTCCCCATCCAATTTGAATTTTTTTAAGTGCGTCTTTAGAAGCTACGTATGATTTTTTGTACCAATCAGCATCTTCTTTAGGTTGTACCATTTTGTATTTAGCTGGATCGAATTTTGGCTCTTCCAACATAACTACATCAGCCATTCCCCAAATCGCATGCGGTTTGTAACAATAAAATGCATAGCCTTCGCCTTTTTTAATAGAGTCAAGAACTCTTGCATTCTTAACTGCTTCTGCTGCTCTTATTGGTTCGATACCTGCATCATACAAACCATAGTCTCTTAACTTAACTTGGTTAACATTAGCTGAAGCCCAACCATCTGCACCAATCCAGAACTCACCTTTACCATTGCCATCACTATCCATAGCTTTAACAACTTCAGGTCTTCCTAAATCTTCAATTGCAGTAATATTAAATTTTTTCGCAAATTGCTGAGAAACACAATAACCTTGGTTTCCTTCATATGGCTTGCTACTTAATTTTAAAGTTCCTTTTGGAACTAAATCATTTGTGTAAGCTTGTTGGTTTGGTAACCAGATATCAGGGTGAACTTCAATCTCACCTTTACTTCTGTCGATCGCACCATAAATAGCAGTGTTGTTTCCTGGAACAAGTTCTGCTTCTCCACCCATTTTATCTGTAACAACTGCAGCTAATAAGTTTGCAATAGCTGTTGCACCTGTCCAACCTGGATCTCCAATTTTTACCTTTTCAGCAAATGTCGAAAAAGTAGCAAAAAGTGAAATTAATCCAGCTACAAGTGTAGTTTTAATTATTCTCATTATCTCTCTCCTATTAATTTAAAAATTTAGTCTAACGCGAATGAACAAAGTGAGTCAAAGGAAATAAAGTTACAAAAGATAAATATAGCCTTGTCTTTTTAGCTTAATGGTCGCAGTAATTATTGATGACTAATCCAGATAGTTTTTGTCTGAAGAAATGAATTAAGAGCTTCAGTTCCTTGATCTCTGCTTAATGAGCCTGATTGTTTATAGCCTCCAAATGGAGTTTTAATATCTCCCTCTGAAAAAGTATTAATTGATACTGTCCCACAAGGTAAACTTTTTGCTAGATGAAAAGCTCTATTTATATCTTGGGTGAATACACTAGCATGTAATCCATATTTTGAATTACTTGCAATTTTCAAAGCCTCTTCATCATTTTTAACTGTCAAAACTCCTAATACTGGACCAAAGATCTCTTCTTGAGCAATGGTCATATTTTCTTTTAATCCATCAAACAATGTTGGTTTTGCATAAAAGCCTTTTTGTTTATTGTTTGATACTCCACCAGATAAAAGTTTTGCACCTTCATCTATTCCTTTTTGAATATACCCATCGACTGTTTGTAAATGTCCTTTTGAAATCATAGACCCCATATTCGATTTTAAATCTAATGGATCACCTACTTTTAATTTTTTTACTCTTTTTATTACTTTATCTAAAAATTCATCTTTAACTTTTTTGTGAACTATCTGCCTCATGTTTGCTGAACAGTTTTGGCCACCATTCCAAAAAGCAGAATTTATTGCATTATCAATCAAATCATCATTAATTTTTGCATCCTCTAAAACTATGAATGGACTTTTACCACCCATTTCAAGTGCAACAGGTTTTAAATTACTTTCACTTGAGTATTTTAAAAAATATCCACCTACTTCAGTTGAGCCTGTAAATGAAACAGCATCAATATCCTTATGTCGACCTAGAGCCTCACCAACATCTCCATATCCTGGAAGAACGTTTAATATACCGTCTGGAATTCCAGCCTCTTTACCAATTTGAGCAACTCTAATTGCAGTAAGCGGGGTATCTTCTGCTGGCTTAATTATTACTGAACAACCTGCAGCTAATGCTGGTGCCATTTTCCAAACAGCCATCATTAGTGGAAAATTCCAAGGAACAATTCCTGCAACAACACCTATTGGTTCTTTAACTATTAAACTTGTAATAGATGGTTCGGTTGGACCAACTTTTCCAAAAACTTTATCTATAAGTTCTCCATACCACTGAAAATGCATTGGAGCATCATTGGCGACTTCATTAATACAATCTGTAACTAACTTTCCAGTATCCACACATTCTAAAACTGAATTTTCATCTCCATGTTTTCGAAGTAATTCTGCAAATTTTAATAAAATTTCTTTTCTATGTTCTGGAGAACATCTTGACCAAACACCACTATTAAAAGCTTTTCTTGAAACTTTGACTGCAAGATCAACATCTTTATGATTGCATTTAGCAACAGTGCAAAGTTTTTCACCTGTTGCAGGATTTATTGTTTCAAATTTTTTACCATCAATAGCATTTACATATTTGCCATTAATAAATGCTCTTCCTTCAAACTTTAATTTCTTTGCGATAGTTTTATAATTGGTAGCCACTAACTATTCTGGATTAGCTGTAAGTGTTTTTATCTCTAAAACATTTTCATTAGGGTCTTTTACGAAGAAAGTTTCCTGTTCGTACTTAGTTCCTTTAAATCTTAAGTATGGCTCATCATAATACTTAGTGCCATTATCTTTTAATCTCTGTTTAAGAGCATCAAAATCTTTCTTTGATAAATGCACACCAAAATGAGGAACAGAAACATTTCCCATATCAACATCATGTCTTTCATTATCCAATTTATGCTCACTTGCATGAAGAGTTAATTCATTACCCCAAAAATCAACATCAGCCCATTCTTGATCAGAATTATCTAATCTACAGCCTAATGTTTCGCTGTAAAATTTTTTTGCAACCTCTAAATCACCACAAGGTACTGCTAAATGAAAACAATTTGTATTTCTGTACATAAATTCTCCTCTTTAATTATGAATTATAATGACTATATAAAGATCACTTTTAAGTCAATCTAGCAAAAAAACATGGGAAATTTTTTACAATCTATAATTGATCGAGATCCAGCTGCAAAATCTAAGTTAAGTTTAATTTTAACTTATCCAGGAGTTAAAGCTGTGTTCTTTCACAGAATTGCTAATTTTTTTAGTGTAGCAAAATTTGATTTGATAGCTCGAATAATCTCTCAGTTTTCAAGATTTTTGACCGGTATTGAAATTCATCCCAAAGCAAAGATTGGAAAAAATTTATTTATAGATCATGGAATGGGGGTTGTAATTGGAGAAACTTCTGAAATAGGAAAGAATGTAACTATCTATCATATGGTTACACTTGGAGGAATTGCTCCAAGTATAAATTCAAATGGTCAGCGTAATATTAAAAGACACCCAACAATCGAAGATGATGTAGTTATTGGATCGGGTGCACAAGTGTTAGGTCCTGTTAGAGTTGGAAGATGTGCTAAAATTGGTGCTAACGCAGTGATTACAAAAGATGTTCCAGAAAAAGCTGTTATGGTTGGCATTCCTGCAAGAAATGTAGGAATCGCTGATAGCGAATTCAAACCTTACGGTATTACTCCAGATAGTGATACAAAATCAGATTAATGAGTAAAATTCAAAATGATTTTATTTCAGGGATTGGAAACACTCCTTTAATAAAATTAAGAGCTGCATCAGAAATAACAGGATGTAATATTTATGGTAAAGCTGAATTTTTAAATCCAGGTGGATCTGTTAAAGATAGGGCTGCATTAGCATTAATTAGAGATGCTCAAGAAAAAAAATTGATTTCAAAAGGTGGAACTGTAGTTGAGGGAACAGCAGGTAATACTGGAATTGGTTTAGGCCTTTTAGGAAATTCTTTAGGGTACAAAACCATTATTGTAATGAACGATAATCAAACTCAGGAAAAAAAGGATTTATTAAAAAACCTAGGTGCAGAACTTAGATTGGTAGCACCAAAACCTTACAAAGATGAAAATAACTTTGTAAAAATTGCAGCAAGACTAGCTGATGAATTAAGACCATCAAATAATAACGGTGTTATCTGGGCTAATCAATTCGATAACACAGCAAATGCAAAAGGTCATTATGAGGGAACTGGACCAGAAATTTGGGACCAAACAGATGGTAAGGTTGATGGATTTGTTTGCTCATCTGGAACCGGTGGAACTATTTCTGGTGTAAGTAATGCTCTTAAAGAAAAAAATAAAGATATAAAAATTTATTTATCAGATCCCAAAGGTTCTGCTCTTTATAATTACATAAAGAATGGTGAGTTAAAATCAGAAGGTGGATCTATTACTGAGGGAATTGGTTCAAGTAGAGTAACTAAAAACTTTGAAAATGCTAAAATAGATGATGCTTATTCAATCGATGACCATGAAGCACTACCAATTCTATACGATCTAATTCAAAATGAGGGGTTAAGCCTTGGTACAAGCTGTGGAATTAACATAGCTGGTGCAATCAGACTTGGTAAAGAACTGGGACCTGGAAAAACTATCGTTACAATTCTTTGTGATCGAAGTGACAAATACTCAACAAAAATGTTCAATAAAAAATTCCTTGAGGAAAAAGGATTACCCTTCCCTAGCTGGCTTTAAAATACCAAAATAATTATATATATTTATCAAGATTTAATTTAAGATTATTAAATGAGTCTGGCCACATCATATGGTTTTCTAATCCTAGCAGTTGTTCTAGGTGTAACTTCAAATAGTTTTGCGAAAACTGCTGAGGGATTCACACTTATATTTCCAAGTATTATTACTGGAATAACGATTGTTATGTGCATGTATGCACTTTCGATGGTAATGAAAAATATTCCAATGGGTATTACTTATGCATCCTTTGCGGGTTTAACAATCATTGCAACTGTAGTTGTTGGAATATTTAGATTTGATCAAATGCCTAATCTCTATTCAATAATTGGTTTGGGCTTTATTATAATTGGAGTTTTAATGGTAAATCTTCTGGGAAATAATTAAATGAAACCTTTGTTTGGATATATGTTTTTAGTTGTTGGTATTTTTGCTGGGATAGCTGCTAATAGTTTTGCAAAAATATCTGAGGGTTTCACAAAGACTTTGCCAATAATTTACATGTATCTACTGATGATGATTTGCTTATTTTGTATTGCAAAAGCTATGCATGCACTTCCAGTTGGGTTCGCTTATTCAACATATAGCGGATTAACAGTAGTGGGTGTTGTGGCATTTGCTATGATTAAATATAATCAAATTCCAAATATTTATGGTCTTGTAGGAATAACATTAATTATTATTGGAGTTGTGATGGTTAATTACTTGGGGAAATTAAATTAATTAAAATTATCGGGTAATTTATGAGTACCATCATCTGACAAGACAATTTCAAATTCTTCTACAACATTAGACAAATCTAATGAAGAATATAAATGAGGAAACATATTTCCATCAGAGGCTTGTTCCCAAATTAAACTATCTAATTTTAATGTTTCAACTTTAAGTAAAACTAAATTCTTTTGTTTTGAATAGTGCTTTTCAAGAGTTCCTTTGACCTGATCTTCTCCTGAAAAATGAATAAAACCATCCTTTGCATCTTTAGAAGAGCCCAAATAAGTCTCAGCCTCTTTTACTTTTTGCCACTCATCCTTATCAATTATTTTAAAAATATATTTTAAATTCACAACTACCAGGAAGAATTAGGACTATTTAAAAAAGCTATTTCCTCATCAGTAGACTCTCTTTCGAGAACCTTGTTTCTATGAGGGTATCTATGGAATAATCTAATTGCTTTTGTGTGATCTTGCCAAAATTTCTTAATTTGAACATAGTCCTCATGCTCTCTGAGATATTTATTTAGCAAATAATAAGCCATGTCGTGATCTGTTATTTCTTCACTATGAATAAGAGGTAAAATCATAAAAAATCTTTGGCTTTCATTCATTGCTTCAAGATAGCCGGCATAAACAGCGTCATTTACAATCAATCTTGTTTTGTGATCTTGTGCAAAAGCCTTTTTGTCATCTCTAAACATGTTTCTTGAAAATTGATCAAAAAGAATAACTAACGCAAGGGCACTCGTCGGTTGATCTTGCCAATCATCATACTCATTCTGAGAAGCTAATTCATAGTCTTTTAAAAACTTGCCCCTTATAGTTTTATCAAATGCTTCATCTTTTTTAAATCTTTTTTCAGATGGAGTTTCTTTAAACCAAAAATCTAAAATTTCTTGAGCTTTATTTGGGATCATTTTGAAACTGGTTTCAATAATCTTAAAAATTTATTATGAATAATTTTGTTTGGGGATACTAAAATATTTCCAGCATTAACAGCATCTCTATTGTCCCAAGTAGAAAGATATCCGCCTGCAGCTTTAATAATTGGAATAATTGGGTGAATGTCCCAAATTTTATTTGAACATTGAATTACAACATCCACTCTTCCCTCTGCCAAATGTGAATAGCTTAGAGCGTCACTACATGGAAATTGCATTAATTTTAAAATTTGTGGAATTTTTTTTTGCTTATCTAGCGAAAGCGAACCATGAAATGCTGCTGAAACTTTTACATTTTGAAATGTTGCTTTATTATTTACTGACAACTTTTTTCTTTTTCCATTATCAACTACATAAGCAGTTTTTTCGGAGTAGTTTAAATAATATTTTTTAAGAACTGGAAAATTAGCTAAACCTAAAATAGGATTTCCTTTATAATTTAATGAAATAAGGTTACTCCAAGTTGGATTACCAATAACAAATGATCTAGTGCCATCGATAGGATCTATAACCCAAGTAAAATCACTTTTTGATTTTTGATGACCAAATTCCTCACCAACTATTTGATGGTCAGGAAACTTATTTTTAATTTTAGATCTTATAAATTTTTCAAACGCTTTGTCAGATGTTGTTACTGGATCGTATCCTTTGCCTTTAAGTTTATTTGAAACTTTAAAAGTTCTATTTAATTTTGAATAATAAAAACTAGTTAAATCTTTTGCTAACTTATTTAAAAAATTAGCATAAATTAGATAGTTTTTTGAATTAAATTGGTCCACATCAATCTCTTACTATTTTATTAATGCTGAATAAAGTTAAAATTTAATTACTAGTCTATTTTTTCAAACAATTATTAACTAGTATTGCCATCAAAATCCAAACAACAAAAGCTTCTCCATGTGTGAACACGTAGTCAGCCCCAGCAGCACCTGCTATAATATTAATTGCATAGATAATTATAGTTGATGCAACAAGACTAATTAATAAATCTTTTAATGCACATAAGTATTTCATGAATCAACTGTATACATATTAAATTATCATGTAAACTTCATTATATGAATAATGTTGGCTTCATTGGTGTGGGTTACATGGGCTATGGTATAGCCAAAAATATTTTAACTAAAAATAACAACTTATTTGTAATTGCTAACAAAAATAGAAAACCAATTGAAAAAATTGTTAGCAAAGGTGCTAAAGAAGTAAAAACTTTAGAAGAGTTTAGAGAAAAACAGTTAAATGTTTTAGTTAAGTGTGTAACTAACACACCAATAGCAAAAGAAATTGCCACAAAACTCTCTAAGATTTTAGATAAAACAACTTTGATAATTGATATCACAACTCACAATAAAACAGGATCAATAGAGACAGAAAAAATCTATCGATCTAGCAACATCAATTATGTTGAGTGTCCTGTAATGGGAGGTCCTGCTCAGGCAGAAGAAGGCATCTTAGGTGGTATTGTTGGAGCTACAGATAACAATTTTAAATTAGCAGAACCTTATTTAAGATTATTTTGTAAAAATTATTTTCATTTTGGTTCAGTTGGAATGGGTGCAAAATCAAAGTTATTAAACAATTTTTTAACACTTGGAAATGCTGCATTGATAAATCATATGACAATAGCAGCCAAAAAATTTGGCCTTGATTTACAAAAATTCTTCGCTGTAGCAAAACTTGGTTCTGGAAATTCAGCTGCACTTAATAGAATTTTTGATGCTTTACTTAAGGACGATTTAACAGGATTTAAATTTACAGCTATCAACTCTGTAAAAGATTTAAGCTATATTCAAGACTTGTTAAAAGAATTTCCTGAAGCTGAAAAAATTGCAGAAGATAATAAAAATTATTTTCAAAAAGCGGTTGATGATGGCTATGGTGAAAATTTTATTAGTGAATTGATTGCTAAAAAGTAATTTAGAGAAGAATAATTTAAATTATCGAGACTCTACTAATGCCTTAGGTTGTATTCAAGAAGTATATTTGCATATAAATCAAATAAATAAATTGAAATAAGTTTTATAATTACTATCTTTATATTGAAGGAGGTTATTATGTTAAAACTTACACCACCTGATACATAAGTGAAAAAACAATCCATAAAAACAATAAATAAAATCCAATCGGATTTAAAAGCCAAAGAGGCTATATAAGGGAGCTCTTTAGGACTTATCTTAAAGGGCGAACCCTTAAAAATTAATTAACAGATTTTAATATTTCTAATGGCAATGGTGCATCAGGATATTTGATGCTGCATAGTTCTTCATACTTTTTACAAAAGGTAATTAAAACCTTATAAACATTTTCTTTATTTTTGAGATCTAAACTTTCAATCATATGATCTCTTTCTAACTCTAATTCTTTGATCTGATCACTGTTTACAAACTCACCTGTCTCAATTTCCCAGAAGGTGTTTTTTAATTCTTCCTCACTTAACTCTTTTAATTTTTTTTGAAGTTCAATAATTACCTCGTCACTGGTTTGCTTATCTTTCATAGGTGAATTCATTAATTTAATTAAACATTTATCATTCAATCCATCTATAAAATGGTAATAAGGCCTACCTTCAGATAAATCTCTAAAATGATTTGAATTCAAATAACTATTAATCGCAGCCTTAGTGGATCCTTTTTCCTTACCTTTTATTACTGCTATTTGTACATAGACTTCTTGATGAATATAACCATCTAGATGTTCTTTGATTTTTACAGGTATCATAATTCTTATAAATTTTAGATATGCAAAATTTAATGCTCTTTTCTGTA
>CABXKF010000007.1 GCA_902512765.1 uncultured Pelagibacteraceae bacterium
TTCTAAAATTTCCTACAACTGAAAATAAAGATATATCAACTGAAGATGATGAGTTTGAAGATTGGGATGATGAAGAGGATAAGAATGATGAAAAATATTGGTTTACTAAGGATAAAGTTGATAAAATAGCATCAGTTCATAATTATCTAGATAGTCTTCCAGAAGTTGGAAAAGTTTTATCTTTTTCATCTATCATCGATGTTGCAACACAGCTGAACAATAACAAGCCTCTTGGTACTTTGGAAATGGGCGTTTTGTATTCTAAAATTCCAGAAAGTATAAAAACAGAAATTATTGATCCCTATTTATCTATTGAAAACAATGAAGCTAGAATAAGTTTAAGAATAATTGACTCCCAAAAAGACTTAAGAAGAAATGATTTAATAAATAAAATAAATTTTGATCTTAAAGATAAAATAGGATTAGAGGAAAGTGAATTTAAACTAGCTGGAGTTTTAATTTTATTTAATAATTTATTACAAAGTTTATTTAAATCACAAATTCTTACTTTAGGGTTGGTAATGATTGGAATTTTTTCAATGTTCGTAATTTTATTTAGAAATATCAAGTTGTCTTTAATTGGAGTAGTTCCTAATTTTATTGCAGCATTTTTTATTTTAGGAATTATCGGTCTTCTTGGCATCCCATTAGATATGATGACCATTACTATTGCGGCAATAACTATCGGCATAGCTGTAGACAATAGTATTCACTATATTTATAGATTTAAAGAAGAATTTGATAAGATTAAAGATTACAATAAAACTTTAAAAAGATGTCATTCAACAGTTGGTATTGCAATATTGAACACATCCATCACTATTGTTTTTGGTTTTTCAATTTTAGTTTTATCAAAATTTATTCCGACAATTTATTTTGGCGTGTTTACAGGACTTGCAATGTTACTTGCAATGATCTCTGTTTTAACTTTGTTACCCGCTTTGATCTTAACTATTAAACCTTTTGGAAGATAGTTGGTAATGATTGATAGTTTAAAAGATTTTTATAATTTAATATCTATAATTGATCTAATCTACATAATTATTACCTTCTTATCACTTGTTACTTGTTACAAAAAAGGATTTGTCTTAAGTATTTTATCAATGGCTAAATGGTTACTTGCCTACGTCATCACTCTAATTTTATTTCCAAGAATAAAACCATACATTGAGGATATTATTGATAACGAGTATGTCTTAGATGTTGGGTTGGGAATTGCTATTTTTATATTGGTTATCTTTTTAGTATTACTTGTGAATAAAGGAATTAGTAAAGCAGTAAGTTACACTGGTATCGGAGGATTAGATTCTACCTTTGGATTCTTTTTTGGGTTTATTCGAGCATATATAATTTCAGTTTGTATTTTCTCTGGCTTTCATATTGTCTACAATTACGATAAATGGCCTATAAATATAGAGCAATCATACATCTTTCCTTACCTTGAAAAAGGTAGTAATTATCTCATAAAAGAATTTCCTAATGAAAAAACATATCAAGATTCTAAAGAAAAAATTAAAGAACTTTGATCCTAAATTAAAAGAAGAATGTGGTGTATTTGGTATAAGTAATTCAAAAGATGCCTCTGCTTTAGCAGCTCTTGGTCTTCATGCTCTTCAACACCGTGGTCAAGAAGGCTGTGGAATAGTTTCTTTTGACGGTGAAAAGTATTACTCAGAAAAAAGATTTGGCTTAGTTGGAGACAACTTTAATAAAGAAAAAGTTCTTAAAAACCTTAAAGGAAATTATGCTATTGGTCATAACAGGTACAGCACAACTGGTGAAAATACATTAAGAAATATCCAGCCTTTTTTTGCAGATACTAATGCAGGTGGAATTGGAGTTGCTCATAATGGAAACTTAACAAACTCTATTGCACTTAGAAATAAATTGGTTGAAGATGGAGCTATTTTTTACTCAACATCTGATACAGAAACTATTGTTCAATTAATTGCAAAATCTAAACGACCCAAAACAATTGATAAAGTCGTAGATGCAGTGTTCCAAATTCAAGGAGGTTATGCCTTAGTGATGTTAACACAAAATTCATTGATTGGAGTTAGAGATCCATTTGGGATTAGACCACTTGTTATTGGAAAATTAGGTAACAGCTATGTACTTGCATCAGAAACTTGTGCATTGGATATTATTGGTGCTAAATTTGTGAGAGATGTTGAAAATGGTGAGATTGTTTTAATTGAAAATGATAAGTTAGAAAGTATCAAACCCTACCCTCCAAAAAAAGTAAGGCCTTGTGTTTTTGAATATATTTATTTTGCAAGACCTGACAGTATTCTTGACGGTAAAACTGCTTATGAGCATAGAAAAAATATTGGAATTGAGCTTGCTAAAGAAAATGATATAGAGGCAGATATAGTAGTTCCTGTTCCAGACAGTGGTAATGCAGCTGCTCTTGGCTTTGCCCAATATTTAAAAATAAATTATGAACATGGTTTAATTAGAAATCACTATGTGGGAAGAACATTTATTGAACCAAGTCAAAAAATTAGAAGCTTAGGAGTTAAGCTAAAATTAAATGCAAATCAAACAACTATTAAAGATAAACGAATTATTTTAATTGATGACTCGCTTGTAAGAGGAACTACTTCTCATAAAATTGTTAAAATGTTATATGATGCAGGGGCTAAAGAAGTGCATGTTAAAATTGCCTGTCCTGAAATTAGATATCCAGATTTTTATGGCGTTGATACTCCAACCAAAAAAGAATTGTTAGCTGCTAATAAGACAAATGAGGAAATTTGTGAGTATATTGGAGCTAAATCTCTAAAATTTTTATCTCTTGAAGGATTATATAAAGCAATTGGTTTTGACAAAAGAAATGATACTTACCCACAACTTACGGATCATTATTTTACAGGGGACTATCCTGTAAAACCTATTGATCAATTAGGAGACAATAAAGTAACTCAATTATCCTTATTAAGCACTGGTTCTAACAATTAAATAGAAAAAATTAATTTTTTAATAATTATCTTTAAATTCTAAATTTAAATATTATCTAGATATATATGATCAAATCTAAAGAACAAATAATAGATTATTTTAAATCAGGAATTAAACAGACAAAAGATTTTAGGATTGGGATTGAGCATGAAAAATTTTTGTTCAGTAACATTGATAATAAAAGAATTAATTATTCAAAAATTAAAGAGATGTTTGCTGCTCTTTTAGAATTTGGCTGGAATCCAATTTTAGAAAAAAAAAATATTATAGGGCTAAACAAAGGTGGCAAAAATATTACTCTTGAACCTGGAAACCAAATAGAATTATCAGGTGATAAACTTAATCATATTCATGAAGCTTGTGCAGAGTCTCAGGATTATCTATTTGAATTAAGACAAGTTACTCAAAAATTAGGTATTAATATTGTAAGTGCTGGATTTGATCCTATTTCAAAATTAGATGAAATTCCAAATAACCCCAAACAACGATATGAGTTAATGACTAAGGACATGCCTCTTGGAGGAGAACTAAGTTTAGATATGATGTATCGAACTTGTGGTACACAATTAAACATCGATTATAATTCTGAAGAAGATTTTAAAAAAAAATTTAAAGTTGTTAATTCCATAGTCCCAATTTCAATTGCTTTATTTGCAAACTCAGCAATTGTTGAAAAGAAAAAAAGTAATTATTTATCATATAGATCCAAAGTTTGGCAAAGCACCTCGAGAGGAGGACTTCCTAAATTATTTTTTGAAGAATTAGATTTTGAAAAATATGCAGAGTTTTCAATAAATTTTCCAATTTTATTTATTCAACATGAAGGGTCATATATTTCTGGAAGAAAATATACTTTTAAAGATTTTATGGAGGGTAAAATTAATGAGATTGGAAACAGACTACCGACCGAAAGTGATTTAACTACTCACTTAAGTACAATTTTTACAGAAAATAGATTAAAGAAATATATTGAACTTAGATCAATGGATACTTGTGGTTGGGATTGTCTATGTTCAGGACCCGCTTTCAATGTTGGGATGCTATATGGAAATTTAAATGAAGTTTATGAGTTAATTTCAACTTGGGATAAAGATAAAATTATTAACGCTTATCTAGAAGCTCCCAAAAAAGGATTTAATACTCAACTTATGGGTAAAGATCTTCTTTATTGGGCAGGTACATTATTAGATTTATCTAAAAAAGGATTAGAGGACAGAGATATTTTGAATAAACATGGGAAAAATGAGACATTATTTTTAAATCATTTGCAAAAAGTAATTGATAATAAAACTACTAATGCAGATCATATGATTAGTAAATTTTCTAAAACTGAAGATTTAAGTGAATTATATGACAAATAAAATCGTTGCTATTCAAGGAAATCACCCCTCAAAATTAAACTCTGAAACAGACACAAGTGTTTTTCTTGCTCATGAGATTCAAAGCAAAAACTACAAGATATTTTATTATGACCCAAAAGATTTGTCAGTAATTAATTCAAAAGTAATTGCCTCAGGATTTTTTATAAAGTTTAATTATAAAGATAAAAAATTTTTTAAAATCTTAAAAAAACAAAAACTAAATCTTACAAAATGTAAATTTATTCTAATTCGTCAAGATCCTCCTTTTAATCTTGAATATATTTCGGCAACATACATTCTTGATACAATTAAAGATAAAGTTAAAATTTTAAACAACCCTACTTCAATTAGAAACGTATCTGAGAAACTATATTCTGCAAGATACCAAAAATTTATGCCAAGCACTATTTTTACTCAAAATATAAGTGAAATTAAAAACTTTTTTAAGATACATAAAAAAGTAATTATAAAACCTATCCATAGTTACGGTGGAAATGACATTCATCTTTTAAACAAATTTAATTCAAAACTAATTAATCAATTTATCAAAAGGCATGATCACATAATGTGTCAAAAATTTTTACCTAAGATTAGCAAAGGTGATAAAAGAGTTTTTTTAATAAATGGTCAAGTATGTGGTGCAATATCTAGAGTTCCTAAACATGGTTCTTTTTTAAGTAACATGAGCAAAGGTGCAAAACCAATTAATGTCCAATTAACCAAAACAGAGCATAAAATTTCAAAATTAATTGCTAAAGATCTTAAAAAAGAAAATATTTTTTTTGCAGGAATAGATTTTATAGATCAAAAATTAAATGGTGATATCAATGTTACATCACCTACTGGATTAAAAACATTATACGATTTATCAGGAGTTAATCTTGCAAAAATATTCTGGAAAAAATTAAAAGCATGACAAATTTATCTGACCAACAAAAAGGATCTTTTTTAGCATTTGTTGCAGTAATGTTTATTACACCTGATAGTTTATTTATTAGATTATCGAATGTGGATACTTGGGGTTTAGTATTTTATCGTGGAATGATTCCGTTTTTTACTGTCTTGATTGGAATGTTAATCGTTTATAAATCCAATTTTTTTAAGATGTTATTTAATAGTGGTTACCATGGTTTAATTTTTATAACTACTTTCTCTATTACTAATATTACTTTTGTAGTCTCTATCCAAAACACTAATGTAGCTAATACTTTAGTCATGATTGCAATGGCACCTATGTTGTCTGCAATTTTAGGTGCTATTTTCTTAAAAGAGATACCTGATCAAAAAACTTGGGTTGCAATTGCAGTAACATTTTTAGCTGCAGTTTATATTTTCTACGACTCGCTTCAATTAGGGAATGTTTATGGGGATATTTTAGGTTTTATCACAGGTCTTGGACTTGCAATTAATGCTGTGACTATTAGATCGGCTAAGAAAAAAAACTTACTACCTGCAGCAGTTGTCGGGAAATTGTGTGTTGCAATATTCGCTATGTTTTTTATTGAAACCTACACTTTAGTTGACCGAGATTTATTTATTGTACCATTAATGAGTATTATGTGTGTTGCTATTCCTTTTGTGCTTGTAACGATTGCTCCTAGATTTATCCCTGCTGAAGAGGTGAATTTATTCTTCCTATTAGAGACTATTATTGGTCCATTCTGGGTTTGGATGGTAATTAAAGAACAGCCTAGTATTGAGACCATTCAAGGCGGATTAGTCATAATTTTAACAATTGCGATTCACTCATTCCTAAAGCTTAGAAAATCATAAACCTCTAAATACATTTAACTTGATTTGGCCACAAATCAGAAATAGATACCGATTCAGATGGAAAAAGTATTAAAAAATTCATGGGCATTATTTTTAGGTATGGGGGCACTTATGCTTGCTTATGGATTTCAAGGATCATTACTTGGAGTTAGAGCTGTAAAAGAAGAATTTAGTTTAACAGCAACAGGGTTTATGATGTCTGGTTACTTTGTTGGTTACTTTATTGGTGCTAAAACTATTCCACAAATAATTTCTCGTGTAGGACATATCAGAGTGTTTGCAGCTTTTGCTTCTGTTGCTTCATTAGTAGTTTTAATTCACGCTATATACGTTAGCCCTTTTGCATGGTTTCTATTAAGGGTGCTTACAGGTATAAGTATGGTTTCTATTTATACTGTTGCTGAAAGTTGGTTGAATGATAGAGCAAGTAATAAAAATAGAGGCAGTGTCTTGTCCGTCTATATGGTCATCTTATATGGTGCTATGGGGCTTGGAATGTTTTTACTTAACTTTAGTGATCCTTTAAACTTTGAACCCTTTATATTAATTTCAGTCATAACTTCAGCTGCACTAATTCCAATATTACTTACAAAAAGAAAAGCTCCAACGTTTAAAAAGATATCAACTATGTCTTTACAGGAAGCATTTATCTCATCTCCATTTGGGATGGTCAGTGCATTTTTTTATGGAACTATTCAATCTGCATTATTCACACTGCTAGCAGTATATGCAGCAACAATGAATTTTTCTATTTTTCAAATTTCATTAGTTACCTTTATGCTTGCGGTATCAGGTGCAATTTCTCAATGGCCTATTGGAAAATTGTCCGATATGTTTGATAGAAGAAGAGTAATTATTATAGTGACTTTTGCATCAGCATTCTTTGCTTTTTGTGCAATTTTATCTTCAAGACAAATGTATTTACCAGGTGAGTTAGCAACCAGTAAATTTTGGTTTTATGTTTTTTTAATTTTATTTTCTTTTTGTAGTCTTCCAATGTTCTCTTTAATTTTAGCACATACCAATGATTTTATCCCTAAAGAAAAATTTGTTGCAGCAGGTGCTAGTTTACAGTTTACATTTGGTATGGGTGCTATGGGTGGCCCTTTTTTATGTTCAGTATTTATGGGTTTCGTTGGACCTAATGGTTTTTTTATATTCTTAATATTTTTTCATTCTTTAATTGGAATTTATGGACTTTATAGATCAAAAGTTAGACCTGTTGTTGAAAATCCAGATTCTCAATTCGTTGCAATGCCACAATCAATTACGCCAGCTGGTATTGAATTAAACCCTTCAACTGAACCTATTGAAGAACCGGTTAAACCATCTTTAGAACCTGTAATTGAAGAAAACAAACCTAATAGTTTTTAGTATTTTAATTATTCTAAAGATTTGATCTGAGAGTAAATCTTATCTTTATTTGTTTGACCAATGGTTCGTGATAATTCTTTGCTATCTTTATAAACAACAATTGTTGTCCAATAATTAATACCTAAAGATTTTGCGATTTTTTTATCTTTCGTTTGTTCAAAGCTTAAAAATATTACATCTTTGAAATCTTGTTTGGCTTTGTCTAATACTTTTATTTGTTTAGCACAAGTTGTGCAGGTCTTGTTCCATGAATGGATTACAACAGTTTTTCCCTCTAATTGTGATTTTTCAAAAATCTCATTAGTAAAAGTAGTTTCTTTACTTACAGCAACTGAATTAAGGCCAAAAATTAAAAGTATAAAAATTAGAATATTTTTCATAATTAGAAGTAATCTACACCCAACTAGTATTTCTGTAATTAAACAAATTGTCTCTATGACCTTACTTCAATAACCTAGCTTTCTATCAATTTGATTAATAAGTTCCTTTTTTTCTAAAAAAAGTTTGAGATTTTTAAAGAATATCTTTAACACCATTTCAATATAGTTGCCTTGACTATCTGATGAAATATGTGGTGTGATTATTAAATTTGGCGTATCCCAAAGATTAGAGTTTTTAGGTATGGGTTCGTGAGAAAATACATCTAAAATAGCACCGGCTATTTCATTTTTTTCTAATTTAATTCTTAAAGCCTCATAATCTAACACTGAGTGTCTGCCAATGTTAACGATTCCACAGGTAGATTTAAGACTGTCTAATCTAGTCTTATTAATTAATCCTTTTGTTTCTTCTGTTTCAGGAACTGCGAGATATAAAAAATCAGCACTTGGCAATACTTCATCTATTTTATTAAAAGTAATTACTTTTGAGCAACCCTCAACACTTTTTCCTTTACGATTAACCCCAATAACTTCAGCTCCAAGTTTACTTATATGCTTTATCATTGAGCCACCTAAAGATCCGGTTCCAACTACAACAACTTTAAAACCTTCAATAGGTTTACTTAGTAAAGTTACAAACTCTTTATTTTTTTGATTTGTAACAATTTTAGTCATTTGATTTTGAAGCATTAAGATGCTCATTAAACCAAATTCTCCTGCTTTTTTAGCATGCACGCCACTACTGTTTGTTAAAACTAAATCTTCTTTCATCCAATCAAAGGGAGATAGATGGTTAACTCCGGCAGAACTTACATGTATCCATTTAAGCTTTGGAGCTATAGCTTTAATATTTTCTGTTGGAAATTGCCAACCAAGCAAAATATCTGCTTCTTTCATAGAAGTTAGATAATTATCATCATCCCAATCTATTAAATACTCTATCTTTTCTCTAATTTCTGGAAATTGACTTAGTCCTTTTTCAAATTCTTCTTTAGTTATTGTGCTATGCTTTTCACCTTCTGGATCACAAGGTAAAAAACCTTCTTTCCAGTGGTTATTTCTTATATGAATTTTAATTTTATTCATTTGTTAATTATTATCTTATCTTTAATTTCTTTTAATAAAAAATATATTATCATATAGATTAATAAAAATATTATGCCTTCATTTGATGTAATCAGTAAAATTAATTATCAAGAATTTGATAATGCCTTAGCTAATTGTTTAAGAGAGATTAGTAATCGATATGATTTTAAAGGACTAAATATTTCAATTGAACGAAAAGATAAAAATATCACCACGCTCGCATCAGATGAGTTAAAGCTAAAACAAGTCAATGAACTGTTAGAAACTCATCTTGTAAGAAGAAAAGTGGATCCAAGAGTACTAAGTGTTAAAAATTCAGAAGGTGCATCAGGTGGAACCATTCGACAGGTTAGTGAATTAAAAGAAGGAATAAGCCAAGAAAATGCAAAAAAGATCATTGGGGACATAAAGAAACTTAAGCTTAAAATACAGATTAAAATCCAAGGAGAAGAATTAAGAGTCGAGGGAAAAAAGAGAGATGACCTTCAAGATGCTATAGCCGCCATTAAAACTATTGATATAGGTTTACCAATTGAATTTATAAACTTTAGGGATTAATTATGAAAAAACTTTTAGGGATCGTGGTTTTGGGTTTGATGATTTGTAATGTTGGTTTTGCTGCTGACTGGAAAATTAAAAATAAATGGAAAGTTTCATGTGGGATAGTTGATGATGAATCTTTAATGGTTAATGGAAAACCGAAAATCAAATATAATAGTAAAAATGAATTTAAATTAGAGAGTGTTGTTTTTAAATTAGACAAAGGAGACATAGGAAGCTGCCCTACAGATAAAAAACCTGGAAGTCATGGTGGATATCCTTATGCAGGTCGTCAAGAAATTACCCATAGATTACCTGTAGGTAAAACAATATTTGAAACAGATATTTATATAGAAGGTTCACCTCAGCATAGATCGACAGTTTTTCAAATACATGATGGTAGAAATAAAGGAGCACCACCTAGCTGGATTGGTGTTGGGATGGATTGGAAACTTAAATATAAATTTCCGAAGGGAGAGTGCTCACCTAAAAAATGTAAAAAGATAAAAACTGCTTTTTTAAAACCTGGAAAAAAAAACAGATTTAAAGCAAGTATTAATTATCAAAAAAAATTAAAATCATTAACTGTTTTTTATTATTTAAATAATGAGATGATAGCTAAACATATAGATGTGCCTTTATCTAAAAAAAAAACAGATGGACCATACGGACCAAGCAAACCTTATATTAAAATTGGTATTTATAGAATTGGAGAAACGGGCACAACAAGTTTTGCTTACAATAATCTTGTAATTAAAAATAAGAAAAAATGAAAAAACTTTTAGGGATCGTGATTCTGGGTTAAAAAGATATTAGATGCCTAAATATTTAAATCAAATCAAAGCCCTTAAAAAAATTAATAAATTTACTATTATCAGTAAAAAATTTTTAATTAATAAAGAAAATAATTTTGAAATTTATTATGCTCCGTTTGATTATATTAATCCTAAAGCAAAGATAATGATTGTGGGTATTACCCCTGGAATTCAACAAATGGAGCAAAGCTTTAAGGTAATCAATGAAGGAAAATCATTAAAAGACGTTAAAGATTTATCTAGCTTTAAAGGAAGTATGAGAACTCCTTTAATAAAATACTTAGATGAACTAAAGGTAAACAATATCTTAAAGATTAAATCATGTGAGAGTTTGTTCAATAAAGATAGTAAATATCTTCACTCTACTTCATTAATTAAATACCCTGTGTTTTATAAAGGGAATAACTATACAGGGAGTGCAAATATTTTAAAAAAGGAAATACTTTTAGATTTTATTGAGAAAAATTTTTTAAAAGAATTAAAAACTTTTAAGAAATCTATTATTGTTCCTTTAGGTAATACTGTGTCATCTACTATTGAATATTTAAACAATAAGTATGATCTTAAATTAACTTGTTTTCTAAAAGGCTTTCCTCATCCATCAGGGGCAAATGCTAGAAAGAATATTCAATTTAAAGAAAATAGATCATCAATAATGAAATTATTAAAATCTAATAACTAGCCACGCCTCAGTCTTATTGAATTTAGATGTTGGATTTTATAGGATAACTAGAAACTAACTAGAAACAAAAGAGATAAATCAACTTAATATAATATCTTTATTCTACTCGTGAATATTCTGATTTAACTCTACGTAAAGGTATGGAGGTTTCAACTGAAGAAACACCATCTATTACAGTAAGTTTTTTTGTTAAAAAATCTTCAAATTCCTCAACGTCTTTAACCGCAATTCTAATTAAGTAATCCTTAGCACCTGTCATTAACCAACATTCAACAACTTCAGGAAAATTTAAAATTTTTTTCTCAAATTTATCAAAATTTTTTGATTGTTGTTTTTCTAAGCTTATAAATATAAATGCAGGAAATTTGTAACCAAGTGAAGTTTCATCAATATTTATTGAATAATTTTTAATTATATTATTTTCTTCTAATTGGTTTATTCTTCTTGCGGTAGGAGCAATACTTAAATTTATTTTCTCACTAATATTTTGAAGTGTAGTTTTGCTGTTATTTTTAAGTATTTTTACAATCTTTTTATCAACTTCATCCATATTTTTAATAAATTTTATTAATATTTACAAAATATATTATAAAATTTACTAATATTCAACTATAAATTAGTAATAATAGAGAAAATTTATTTTAAATTTCATGTAATTAATAATTATATGAATAAATCTAAATCATTTGATCCAATCTGGGTTCCAATTATTTCTCAATATCAAAACACAAAAAATTTAGAGCTAGATGAAAAGCTTATTCAAAAACATATCAATTGGTTAGACCCACATGTAAAACAATTCTTGGTATGCGGAACTACAGGAGATGGATGGAATTTAACTGATAAATTAATTTTAAATTGGTTAGATATATTAAATGATAACTCTTTAATCAAAAAAGATAACAAAATATTATTTGGAGTATTTGGAAAAACAACAGAAGATGTTCTAAGACGTGCAGATATCATAGAAAGACATATAGATAAAAATGGATCATCTGCAGGTTTTTTTGGATTAACTTTATGTGCTCCCGTTGACGAAAACATCAAACAAGAAGGAATTATTTCACATTTTAAGCTTATCATTGAAAATACACATTTACCAATTTCTATCTATCAATTACCTCAAGTAGTAAAATGTAAAATTGAACCTGAAACATTAAAAATATTAAAAGATAATTTTCAAGATAGAATTCAATTATTTAAGGATACTAGTGGTGAAGATGATGTTGTGAATTCTAGAATTAATTTTAATGATTTAATATTTTTAAGAGGAGCAGAAGAAAATTATTTTGATCATTTAAAACCTAATGGGAAATATGATGGATTTTTATTAAGCTCAGCAAATTGTTTTGGTAAAATTTTAAGAGAAATTTATAATAATGTTGCAAAGGGTAATTTTAAAGATGCAGAAAAAATGTCTGAGGAACTAAGCGATATAATTAGAATTTCATTCTCAGAAGGTCAAAAACTAGATTTTGGAAACCCTTTTTCTAATGTAAATAAAGCATTTGCTCATGTCTTAATTAATAAAGATAATCTTAGTTGCAAAACATGTTTTGACAGAAATATACCTAATGAATTTTTAAATGATATGTTTCTATTGCTATCTAAATATAACTTAAGAAAATCCTTATAGGAATTTGTAAAATTTTGTGGGATAACTATACCCAGAACTATACCAGATTGAGATAAATCAAGGTTTGAAGTAGTATGAATAAAGAAAACGCAAGTAAACTGTGGAAAATTATTCAGGAAGCTGGCGATTATTTGGGGGATTAGAGGTTCAACCTAATCCACATTAACCCACACTATTCTACAGTACTTATGCGGATATTTAAAAATTAACTTAAAATAAATCGCTTAAAGACTCGTCAATTTAATTAAAAAACTCGATCTATAACTCGATAATAAAAAGATAAATCAAATATCTATTTTGATAAATATTCCTCACTGTTTGTGGTAAAATAATAAATGGACACAGAAAAAAAAGAAAATACTTTTCAAATTGTTGGGCCAAAAAATATATTTCCTAAAGTTACATTGGTTGATCCAACAAATTCAAGTTACCTCTTATTTGCTCTTGAGATTGATCGCCGTCCACCTATTGGTTTTTTTATAGAAAGTCAGCTCAAAAAAAAAATTCTATCAAAACTGAAGAATGATGTAGTTAATTTAAGGAACAATTCTAAAGTAATAGATACGACAGTCTTTAAGGCTATGATTATTCCACCTGGTCGAGGAGCGTTTTTAAAAAAACGCCCTAGTATAGAAATTGCAAAATTTGATGTCGTGATGTTAATCGAATTTGATACCCATGAATCTGCTAAAGAATTTCAAAAAAGTTTGGAATGGCAAAATATGGAAGAAACTTATAAATTAGAGTCCAAAAAATCACTGACAGTTACCGGTGTAAACGTTCGTCGTATAGGATCTGTTGACCATTCTAAAAAAGGAGTGTTTTTATTTAATTATTTTTATGCTGATCAAGTAAAACAAAATTTACAAGTATGGGAATATACTGCTGGTTGGTTTCAAGATCAAACAGGATTAGACAATTCTACTCTCATTTTGCCTGACCAGGTAAACGAAAGTTCTTATAAAATTATCAATCATTGCCGTTGGGATCACCTGATAGATATATTGCCCTCCTTAATATTTAAAAAAAGTTTTAAGGAATTTGTACTAAACAATTTTGAAGCAAATAACGTGGCTGCAATGCCAATTCTTTACAGATTGGCCTAATTTGAATAACTCGATAATAACTCGATAATGAAGAGATAAAACAAGGATTTTAATATTATGAACAAAGAAAACGCAAGTAAACTCTGGAAAATTATTCAGGAAGCTGGCAATTATTTGGGGGATTAGCGGTTCAACCTAATCCACATTAAACTGCATTAACCTACAGAACTTATGCGGATATTAAAAAGTTAGCTTGAAATAAATCGCTTAAAGACTCATCAATTTAATTAAAAAACTTGATCCCAAACTTGTAGAAAAAGAGATAAATCAAATAGCCATTTTTAAGCAAATAGACTCATGGTTCAGGATTTGTTAGTCTTGGATTATGAAAAAGCTTTTAGGAATCATAATTCTAGGTTTGTTGTTGAGTAGTAATGCTTATGCAAAAAAATATGCAGAAGTTATTTTTCAAAACGATCAATCAATTATATTTAAATCTAAACGCGGTTTATTTGCTGATAGTGATAAAAAATGGAACAGAAAAGTTAATCAAATAATGAGTATTTCCAAGATGCATTGTAATAGAATTAACAAAGATGCTTATTGGTTTAGAGGTTTAGCATCAGGACAAGGAAATTTTAAAGCTGGTGTGGACACTATGGATAATGATGATAGAAAAATTACTTATGCAATGTATAGAGTAATTTGTGCAAGCAGCGTAAATGAAGCAATAATAAATTTTAGACAAAAAATCTCTATGTATAATTCTGAATTATCGAAAAGACCTAATAGTGTTTATAAAAATGATATAAGTAATTGGTATTCTGATATTAAATTAAAAAGTTCTGATTTTAATGTAGCTAAAGATAATTCAAATATCTCTAGTACAAACATTAGTTTCAACATCAAACAAAAAAAAGAACAGTGCACTGCAATAGGATTCAAACCTGAAACAGAAAAGTTTGCTGACTGTGTTTTACGTTTAGTAGAACTTGACATTAAACAACAGCAATCAAACAAAATAGCAACAGCTCAAAATTCTGGTAATGATGCGTTGGTTAAACAATTACAAAGACAACAATATGATAGAGGCACAGATGCTCTATTAAACCTTGGACAGCAATTATTAAATCCTGGAACAACTAAATCAAATGTTTATATGCCTCAAACTCAACGTTGTACTATTCAAGGATTTGGAACGTTTGCTAAAATGGTTTGTAGATAATGAAAAACTTTTAGGGATCGTGGTTCTGGGTTATAGGATTTTATAGGATAACTTGTAGAAAACTTGTAGCAAAAGAGATAAAACAAAAAATAGGTTAATGTGAACAAAGAAAACGCAAGTAAACTGTGGAAAATGATACAGGAAGCTGGCGATTATCTCGTGGGGCAGCTGCCCGACCATCCAAATCACCCTAAAGGAAGAAACCCCTATGCTCATGTTGCAATTTGTGTCAAAGATCATTTCGATGCAAGCTACAAAGATATTCCAGATGAGAAATTTAATGAAGTGGTAAAGTATATTGAATTTTTAAAACAAAACCCTAGTTAGAGTTTTTTAAAATTTCTAACAATTGATCGACATCAGTATCTTGTGTATTCCAAGCAGTTACTAATCTTGTTGATTTTCCATCCAACTCATCTTCATTCATTTTATAACCTTCTGAATTTAAATGTTCGATCATGTTTCTTGGAAACTTTGCAAAAACTTCATTAGCTTCTGTTGGGTATGAAAGTTTAATATCTGAATGATTAGACAATCCTTCACTTAATTTTTTTCCCATTTTATTTGCATGTTTTGCATTTCTTAACCAGACATCATCTGAAATATAGGCATCTAATTGAGCTGAAACAAAACGCATTTTTGATAACAAGTGCCCTGCTCTTTTCATTAAAAATGCAATATTACCAACTAAGTCTTTCTTAAAGAAAATTATTGCTTCTGCTGCAAGACAACCATTTTTGGTTGCTCCAAATGACAATACATCAATACCTGCTTTCCAAGTCATCTCAGCAGGCGTTACATCAAGAGAAACTAAAGCATTAGCAAATCTTGCTCCATCCATATGCATGTTTAGATTATGTTTATGAGCAACGTCTGAAATCTTTTTAATTTCATCTATTTGATATACTTCTCCAGTTTCACAAACTTGAGTAATACTCACAGATGAAGGTTGGGTGTGATGCACTATTCCTTTGCCTCCAATAGATTGGTCCAATTCATCAGCTGTAATTTTTCCATCAATACCTTGTAAGGCAATTAGTTTTCCTCCTCCCGTATAAAATTCTGGGGCACCACATTCATCTGTATTTATATGGGATAATTTATGACAATAAATATTTCCAAATGATGGCGTCATTGTAGATAAAGCTAATGCATTAGCAGCAGTTCCTGAGGCAGTTGGAAAAACAATTACCTCTTTTTCAAATATCTCTGAAAACTTGTCCTGTAATTCAGTTGAGATTTCATCATTACCATAAGGAGTACTATCACCGTCATTTGCTTTTAAGATTGCATCTAATACTTCTGGACAAGCACCCGCAACATTGTCTGAAGCAAATTTAACTCGCTCCCTTTTTGTTTTAATTTTAGCCATATTATTGTTTTGGAAAATAATCCTTTAGAGTACCTTCTCTATATACATCTGCTGTGCAACAATGAAGTCCTCCACCAAATGCATAAGCGTCTCTGAGCTCAACTGGTATGACTTCCATGCCTAATTTATCTAATTGCTCTTGCTGATAAACTTCACTTTTTTCAACACATACTGTTTTTGGATCAAGCACCAATACATTCATCGATAACCATGTTGAAGAATAACATAATGGTGGTGGTTCATTATGAGCAGGTTGTGCGCTATCAACAATTTCCCATCCATTATCCTCAAATAGTTTTCTCTGTTCTTTTGGTAATCTTCTTTGAGGGTTATTAATAATTAAACCTTCTTTAATTGGAGTAAATGTTGCATCGATATGGATTGGGTAAGGGTCACCTGGAAAATTAACAGCATGAACTCTATGATCTTTATAATGTCTTTTTAACCAATCAATTCCTTTTAAATTTGTTGTAAAACCATGTTGTACAACTAAATCTTTTCCAAATCTTAAAACGTCAGCTGCATCAAATAATGGTTCTTCTTCAGTGGTTACAAAAAATTTATCTTCCGTCCACTCTAATCTTTTTTGAATACCAATTTTATCTGACAAATAATCTTTTCTATAATCCTTATCTGTTAACCTAGGTTTTGGAGCAGACTCGTGTCTCATGTTGGGATCTTGATTATAATATTCTTGAAGCAAAGGTCGGTAACAAAGATACTCAAACCATCTACAACGATAACTCATTGTTGCTTCTAAAATTTCATTACCAACAGTAAGTAAAACATCCCTTGGCGGCATACAACCAAACATCGTTTCAGCTTCCCAATCAGGCGTTGAAGTTTTTTTATTAAAATCAATTGGAGTTGGTCTATCTACTTTAACTCCTTTTTTTATTAGCATATTTGAAAAATCATCTAAGAGTTGATTGGCTTTATCAACAGTATCTTTGATTCTTGGGCCAAACTGACCTCTCATGTCACTATCCTCTGGAACTTTAGCATCAAGTGCTGGCTCTGGAGCTGGTATACAAGTTCCATCAGCTCTTCCAACGATCACGTGTTTTAACGGATCCCATTCATTCCAACTATTAACAATAGTATTTTGTTTACTCATAATTAAATTCTTTTATCCATGGTTCAAGAATTGGATAAATATTTGATAGTTTGTTTTTATACTTTATCCATCTTCCAGCTGATTTTGAATAAAGAGGTTTTATAACCTGATCATAGCTAGGAGTAAAGATGCGATCTCTTTTGTTGGCTGTTTTCTGATATTCAAGAACAGAATTGTCCCATGGTAGTTCTAAAAAGTCTAATAAATTTTTTATTTCATCATTAAAATTTGATATTAATTTTTCATACTTAATTTCAAAAAAATTAAAGTTAAATTTTATTTTATAGATTTTAAGTAAACTCATTATCAAATCATAAGTGACAGCTGTATCTTTTAGATTTAAAAAATTTGACATTGAATTATTTAATTTGAAGTTCTGCATGAAGCAGCTTAAAACACAATCACATGGATGCCTTAGAGAAATTATAAATTTTGCATGAGGAAAAATTCTTAAAATTTCACCAATATAAACAATGTTTAGTGGCAATTTATCTATATAAATTTTTTGTTTATCTTCCTGATTTATGTATGAAAATAAATCTTCAAAGTAAGTTGTTCTTATTTCTTTTATATTTTCTTCATTAATAACTTTAATCTTTTCAAAAGATTTATTTGATAAGTTGCTCAAAGAGTTGACTAGTTTTTTTACACTAGATTTTTCTTCTATTACATCAATCATAGGATGACTTCTTAAAATTGTATCTAAAAGTGTGGTTCCAGATCTAGGAAAGCCAATCATAAAAACTGGTTTATAATCACTTTCTAATTGATTTGGTAAATTTTCAACACGTGCTAAATCTTTGAAATAATCAATTCTTACTTTAATTTCATTTAAGAATTTATCTTTATCAATCTCTATATTTTTTAAATTTAAATTTAATATGTTTGCTTTTTCAAAACACAAAAAGGCCTCATCTGTGTTGTCAACTTTATCATAACTTTTTGCTAACAGATTAACACGATCAATCTCTAGATTGATATCATTTTTAATAGAAAAAGATTTCAAATTTTTAATAACATCTAAAAATAAATCTTTCTTGAATAAAATATGACTTTTATAAAGAAGAGATATTGAGTTTGATTTGAATATTTTTTCAAAATTAATTATTGCTTTCTCTAACTTATCATTCTGATTACCTTTTTCATAAAGCTCCATTAAGTTATAATGAGATTCCATAAACTTAGGATTTAACTCCAATGCTTTCTTAAAAGAAGTTTCAGCATCATGAAAGTGTTCAAATTTTTTATAGATTAGTCCCAAATTATTATGAGCTGAAACAAAATTTGGGTTTAATTCCAATGCTTTTTTCACATTAAGCAAAGCCTCATTTAAATCTCCCATTTCGGCATAAACAATTCCAAGAGAATTGAAAGCATCTAAATGATTAGGATTAATATCTAACACTTTATTTAAAAATTTCTTTGCAGTTTCAAATTTTTTTAATTTTATGTAAACGATACCAAGATTATTTTGGGCATTTGCAATATTTGGATCAATTTTTATTACTTTATCTAAATATTTAATTGAGCTTTCAAATTTTCCAGTTTGAATAAAAACAGATCCTAAAAGAAATAATGCCTTTAAATTATTTTCATCAATACTCAAAATTTTTTTTAGATTATCTTCAGCTAAAATAAAATTTTGTCTTGCAAGATTTTCTTCAACTATTTCAAAAATAGTTTTTATATCTAAGCTTTCATCCATTTTAAATTAAGATCTAATAATATTATTCTCAGGACCAAAAGGAAATTTTGTGATGTTTTCTGCGCCATCTTTACCGATTACCAATATATCATGTTCTCTATATCCACCTGCTCCTGGATTTCCTTCAGGTATCATTATCATCGGTTCCATTGAGATAACCATGTTTTCTTCAAGAACAGTATCAATATCTTCTCTGAGTTCTAAACCTGCTTCTCTTCCATAAAAATGAGAAAGAACCCCAAAAGAATGTCCGTATCCAAAAGTTCGGTAATGCAGATATCCTAGTTCTGCAAACAGTTCATTTAGCTCGTGACAAATATCAGAGCATTTAACACCTGGCTTAATAAGCTCTAAACCTCTTTTGTGAACTTTAACATTTGCTTCCCAAGCTTTTAATGATGCATCATCTACATGATCTAAAAATAATGTTCTCTCAAGAGCCGTATAGTATCCTGAAATCATTGGAAAAGTGTTTAAAGATAGAATATCTCCATTAATTAGTTTTTTATTTGTCTTTGGATTGTGTGCACCATCAGTATTAATACCTGACTGAAACCAAACCCAGGTATCCATATATTCTGCATCTGGATATGATTTTACAATTTCACGTTCCATTCGATCACGACCTGCAATAGCTATCTCAATTTCTGTATTGCCCTCTTTGATATTTTTAACTATTTCTTCTCCACCTAAATCAGCAATTCTTGCTCCATTTTTAATAATTTCAATCTCTTCATCAGATTTAATCATTCTTAGTTGCATCAAATCTTTTGAAATATCGCTAAAAACTGAAAATATAAAAATTGACCCTATTTTTTCTCTCATATCTAAAGTGACATGATCGTTCTCTAGACCAATATTTTTTGGAGGCTCATCTCTTCCAATGATAGATACTATGGCTCGTAAAAAATTATCTCTTTTCCAATCTGTATAAATTACATTATCACAATGTGACCTTCTCCAGGGCTGGCTGGCATCAATGTTTGCTGAGATTGTCGAAATTTTATTTTTTGTGACTACACAACCATAAGGTCTACCAAAAGAACAATAAATAAATCCTGTGTAATATGCTATGTTATGCATTGATGTTAAAATAACCATATCAAGATTATTTTTATCCATTACTTTTCTTAAGTTATTAACTCTTCTATCGTATTCAGTATTTGAAAAAGGAAGTTTAACTTTCTCTCCATTTTTTAATGTAAAAAAATCAGGTCTTTCCATTTAATTTAATCCTATGTATCTTTTATTCCATCTCATCACTAGACTATAATAAGTAAGTGAAATAAAAAGAAAGAATCCACCAATAATAGTATTAGTTGTTGGAATTTCATTTATGCCAAACAAAGGCAACCATACCCAAAAGATTCCTCCTATTACTTCAGTTAGAGATAATAAAGTTAATTCTGCTGCTGGAATAGCTTTAGATCCAATAGAGTATAAAATTAAACCCAAACATACTAAGGTTCCATGCAGTGAGAATAGGGAGCTGTTATAGCTTGATGAAAAGAAAACTAGATCTTTATTTAAAATTACTATCGTTGCAAAAACAAAACAGAAAAAACCAGCAAATGCAGTTGTTGTAAACTTAGGTGTTTCTTTACGCCATCTTAGAGTGACTGAAAAAACTGCAAACCCTAATGAAGATGTGATACCAAAAACAAATCCTACAAAAGATGTTTGAGCATTATTTCCTACAGCCATGATGCCAATACCAACAGTTGCAATAAAGATTGATACCCAAACATTTAAAGAAATTTTTTCTTTTAAAAATAAAAAAGCAAGTAAGGCTGTAAAAAATGGCATAGCGGCAAGACATAAAAGTGTAATTGCTGCACTTGTATTTGTTATAGAAAACATAAAAGAAATCATCGCAACACCTAGACCTGATCCACCAATTAAACCAGATAAACCCATCTTGAAATAATTTTTGTAAAAATTTTTTCCTTCTTCAAAAAATAAATAAAGATTTAATAAAATAAATATTGTTAAGCCTCTGCCAAAAATATACTGCCAAGGTATTAAATGCGGATCATTCATATATCGTACTACCAGTGGTCCAAAAGACCAGACAAGACCAGCAAATAAAACAACGGGAGCAGCAACTTTAGGATTTCTAAGCTCAAACATATTCAGATATTTAATTCTAAATAGATTTAACTACAACAAAAATGACAATACCTAAATTAAGGTTGAATTTGAGTTGTTAGGCAAAAAACAATCAACAATTTCTCCTTTTTTAAACCTAGTCTTGCCTGCTGGCAATAATGTCCAAATATTTGATTTTACAAATGATTTAATTCTAAACGACTCTTGTCCTTTAAGAATTTCAACTTCCATTTTTCCATTTTTAGTTGTGTTTAATTTACTTTTAGCAAACCTCGTAAAGTTTTTCTTCTTTAAGAAACTATTTTTAAGAATAGCTTTGAAAGGCTTTTCACTATTAAGACCCAAGATATTCTCTATGTAAGGATATACAAAAAATCTAAAGCAAGCAGCGGAAGACATTGGGTTACCAGGTAATCCAAAAATTGTTTTTTGTTTACCTTTGATCTTAGCAAATAAAATAGGTTTACCAGGTCTGATTGCTACACCTTTAAAAAAATGATCTAATTTAAAGGACTTTATCACATCAGGAATAAAATCAAACTTTCCAGCAGAAACTGCACCTGAAGTAATAATGATATCTATTTTGGAATTAAATGTTTTAGTAATTTTTGATTTAAAAATATTGTGATGATTATCTTTTAAAATTCCACCATCAATAAAATTAAACAAAAAATTTTCATTTAAGCTTTTGATATAATGGCTATTAGAATTTCTGACTTTCCAGTCAGGGATATCATCTTTATTTGATATTTCATTTCCTGTAGAGAAAAATAATATATTTATCTTTTTTTTAACCTTAATATTTTTAATACCCAGTGTTTTAAAAGCTAAAATATGATTAGCTTGAACAATTGTATTTTTTTTTATGACTAATTCTTTTTTTTTATAATCAGAACCTGCAAACCTGACATGATTATATTTTCTAATCTTTTTATTAATCAAAATATGTTTTTTATCTGCACTTAAAATAATTTGTTCAATTGGAATGATAGTATCAAAACCTTTTGGAATTATTCCACCAGTCATAATCTCGATAGCTTCAAATTTATTGATCTTTTTTTTAAAAGGTTTTGTTCCTGCAGCAATAGAACCTATAATTTTAAAATTTATTGATATTTTTTTTGTAATTTTTTTTGTATCGTTAGAATTTATTGCATAACCATCAAAAGCTGCGTTATCTCCTGACGGATAATCAATATTAGAATAAATATTTTTTGACAAAACCCTGTTTAAAGAGTTTGTGCTATTAATGTCTTCATCTTTAATTTTGATGATTGCTCTCTTTAAAATTTTTTTTGAGTCTTGATAACTAATCATTTTTTAAAATTTCTTCAGCTTTTGCTAATTCTTCTTTGGTATTAATATTAAAAAAAGGATCTTTATTTTCAAAATGCATATCAATTGATTTAACTCCTATGCTATTTGCCCAAATTTCAACCTTTCTATCTCCTTTGTCTAAATCTTCTTCTAATTTATCTAATAGATCAATAGACCAAAGTCCAAATATATTGTGTCGTGTATTATTTGATTTAATGAAGAAAAGTTTGTTCTCATCAAAATTTATGGCTTGAAAAAACTTTTTTAATATATGTGTTTTAAAAAATGGAGTATCGGCAGGAAAAGTTGAAATCCACTGATAATTTTTATTATTTTCTTTGACCCATTTCATAGCCGTCAAAACTCCTCCTAGTGGCCCTAAGTTTTTCTTAAAATCGTTTATTAATGTAATATTTTTAGATTTCTTAAAATTGATTGAGTTATTGGCTACTAATAATACCTCTTCAAATTCATCAATAATTTCCGATAAAATGTAATCAATCAATAATCTATCGCCTAATTTAACTTGGCATTTATCTTCACCAAACCTTTGTGACTTTCCACCTGCTAGTACTACTCCTAAAATATTGTTATGATCCATTTATCAAAATATAAAACATTAAAACTTGAATTAAAGAAATATAATGAACCTTAGAATTTTAGAAATAGCTTCTTATACTGAACATAATAAAATTATTGAAAACTTTACCCATAAATCAAAAAATAAAAATCCATTATGTGGAGATGAAATGGAAATAAGCTTAGTAGTTAAAAATGATGTGATTAAGGATATGGGTTATCAATGCAAATCATGCATTTATTGTCAAGCATCAGTTAGTTTACTCTCTAGAAAAGTAAAAGATAAAAGCGTAGAAGAAATTAAGGATTTTATAGCTAACGGTGAAAAATTATTTGATGATGTTAAGGTTAATATTGAAAAACACTGGAATGATTTTAAAGAAATATTAGATAAAAAAAATCTCTCAAGAAAAGAGTGTTTGTTACTTCCTTTAAAAACTGTTTTAAAAGCTTTGAAGACTTAAATGATAAAGATTACAAAACCAATTTTAAAAAAAGCATTAATAGCAGGTTTTTTTTCTGCATTCACTATTGGTGTATTAACTGTGCTTACTTATAAAAGCACATTAGGATATTTTTTAGCAGGGTCATTTGGTTCTTCAATGGTTTTGTTGTATGGTTTTCCTGAAAGTCCTTTTGCACAACCTAAAAATGTTTTTTTTGGTCATCTTATAACTGCCTTGGTAGGTATAATTTTTGTTAATTATATTCCACTTCCAATTTATATTAACATTGCTTTAGCTGTTGGAGCTGGAATTTTTTTTATGATCTTGCTAAATGTAGTTCATCCTCCTGCTGGTGGTAACCCCATTATAGTTATAATTGGAAGTGTATCTTATGAATATCTAATTAGTCCAATAATTTTTGGATGTATTTTAATTTTGCTATTAGCAATTTTAATTAATAAATTTATTCTAAAAAGAAACTATCCTTTAAAATAATTCATGAGCTCAAAATATAAAATTTTAAAATTTAATTCAGGAAAATTTGAACAAGTTGAAGATTTAGTTTCAATTGAAGAACCATTAGAAATTTCCTTAAAATTTAAAAAGCAAAACGATTGGATTACGCAAAATTTATCTATAACTATGAGAACTCCTGGTAACGATGAAGATTTAGTCAGGGGTTTTTTATTTAATGAACAAATAATTAAAAAGATTGAGGATATTAACTCAGTAGAAAGTTATGGAGAAAAAGTAGGACAATATAATATTCAAAATAAAATTTTGGTAACTCTTAATAATTCTGAGAACGTGAATATTTCTAAAATTAAAAGAGATTTTTTAACTAATTCTTCCTGTGGTGTTTGTGGTAAATCATCTTTAGATGTGCTTGAGATAATTAAAAAAGATAAAACAAACTCATCTGAACCTCAAATTTCAGAGGAAGTCGTCATACAATCACCAAACACGTTAAGAGATAATCAGTCTGAGTTTAGCAAAACGGGTGGTATACATGCTAGTGGTCTTTTTACTTCTAATGGTGATTTAGTTGAATTAAGAGAGGATGTTGGAAGACACAATGCTCTAGATAAACTCGTAGGAAGTGTATTAGTTAATCAGCAGTTGGATCCAAAGTCACAATTTATAACATGTTCAGGTCGACTTAATTTTGAATTGGTTCAAAAGGTTTTAATGACCAATATTGGTATAATGATTGGGGTTGGTGCGCCAACTAGTCTTGCTATTGATTTGGCGAATAAATTTGACATGACCCTCATAGGTTTCGTAAAGAGGGACAGTTTTAATATTTACACAAATAACAAAAAAGTTATTGTGGGTTAAAAAAAAGGGTATTTGTGTCAAAAAATATAAGCAATTTATCAGGAAGAATAGGTTTAAAAGATAACCTGTTCAAACAGATTTCGGAGAATACACTAAGCGACTCTCCTAAAGATATTAAAGAAATTGCCAAAGAGCATAATTTAGGTGTTTCAACACTTCATGGTGCAGAATCTTTTTACGAATTTTTAAGACCTTCTCATAGAGAGAAAAAAGCATTCGTTTGTAATGGAAGTGCATGTATGTGTGCTGGCACTCAAGACAAGTTAAAGGATACTTTAAAAGAAAAACTTGGAAATGATAAAGTTGGTGAAATGTTTTGCTTGGGTCATTGCTATGAAAATAATGCCTTTCATTATGATGGTGAAAATTATGCAGGAAAAGATATTGAAAAAATTGATCAAATCTTAAAAGGTGAAGATGTTAAACAAGAAAAATTCTTCTCAAAAAGTTTCGCTACAACAAGTTTTTTAATGGACGATAAACTTTCATCAGCAGATCAATTTAAAGATCAGTTAAATAAGTTTTTAAAAACAGATAAAAAAGAAATAGTTAAATCTTTGTTAGACTCTAACTTAACTGGAAGAGGCGGCGCAGGCTTCCCTACAGGTATGAAATGGGATTTTTGCAGTAAAGCAAAAGGAGAAAAAAAATATGTTATCTGTAATGCAGATGAAGGAGACTCTGGAGCATTCTCAGACAGATACTTGCTAGAAGATCAACCTCTCAAAGTTATTTTTGGTATGGTTATCTGTGGACTAGTAATTGGAAGTGATGAAGGAGTTTTGTATATTAGGGGTGAATATCCAAAATCAATAGAAGCTATTAATGGAAGTATAAATGAACTTAAAAAATTAGGTCTACTTGGTGAAAATATCTTGGGAACAGATTTTTCTTTTGATTTGGGAATTTGTATTGGGCAAGGTGCTTATATTTGCGGAGAGGAAACTGCTTTGATTGCATCAATAGAAGGAAGACGTGCCGAGGTAGATGTTAGACCACCCTTCCCAGTAACAGAGGGTTTATACAAAAAACCTACCGTGGTAAACAATGTTGAGTCATTAGCAGCCGCAACTGGAATTTTGATAAATGGATCTGAAAAATTTTCAGCAATAGGAAATAAAAAATCTGCTGGAACAAAATTAGTTTGTCTTGATAGTTTTTTTAATAATCCAGGTGTTTATGAAATTGATATGGGAACTCCTATGAGTAAAATATTTAATGAAATTGGTGGTGGATACAAAGAACCAATTAAAGCGTTTCAA
This sequence comes from uncultured Pelagibacteraceae bacterium, assembly GCA_902512765.1. Classification (GTDB taxonomy): domain Bacteria; phylum Pseudomonadota; class Alphaproteobacteria; order Pelagibacterales; family Pelagibacteraceae; genus Pelagibacter. Next base: position 26,125 of record CABXKF010000007.1, read on the forward strand.
GTTGGTGGCCCTCTTGGTGGTGTCGTTCCAATAAGTGAGATAGATAATTTAAATTTAGATTTTCAAGAATTTACTGCTAAGGGTTTTATGCTAGGACATGCAAGTGTAGTTAGTATTCCAAAAGATTTCTCAATGTCAGAATACATTCATCATTTATTTGAGTTTTCTGCAGAAGAGTCTTGTGGAAAATGTTTTCCAGGTAGACTTGGATCATACAGAGGTAAAGAGATGTTTGATCAAGCAAAGAAAAAAACAGCTAAAATACCCCTTAAATTACTTAATGAATTGCTTGTTACTATGCAGAAGGGTTGCTTATGTGCACTTTGTGGAGCTATCCCTACTCCAATAATGAACATCCTTAAGTACTTTGGGGACGAAATGAAAAATGATATGGTTAAGGATAATTAATGAGTTCTGAAAAAAGAAAAATTGCATATATTGATGGAAAACCATACGAAATTGGTGCCAATCATACGTCTATTCTTAAATTCGTCAAAAGCTATGTTGGAGAAAAAAAAGTTCCTACACTTTGTGATGATCCTAATTTAGCTCCTTACGGTGCTTGCCGTGTTTGTTCTGTAGAAGTTGCTTTGGAGAAAGATGGTCCAACAAAAATTGTTGCGTCATGTCATACTCCTGTTGCTGAAAATCAACACATCTTTACATCCAATGATGCTTTAACAAGTCTTAGAAAAAATATTGTTGAATTAGTTTTAACTGATCATCCTATGGAATGTGACAGTTGTGAGGTTAATAATAATTGTGAACTACAAACTGTTGCAAATGATTTAGGCATTTCTGATCACAGATATAACAGTCCAAAACAACACAAAGGAATTCCAAGAGACACTTCTCATGATTATATGAGAATGAACTTAGATAATTGTATTAATTGTGGAAGATGTGTACGTGCGTGTGATGAAATTCAAGGATCATTTGTTTTAACAATGAGTGGTAGAGGTTTTGAGTCTAGAATCACTACAGACAATGATATGATGTTCGGAGACTCTTCTTGTGTGTCTTGTGGCGCTTGTGCTCACACTTGCCCAACAGATGCCATCTCTGATGTTTTCAAATCAAAATCAGCAGACGTAGATAAAAAAGTTAGAACGACTTGTTCTTATTGTGGTGTAGGCTGTAATCTTGAAGCTTCCATCAAAGATAATAAAGTTGTTGCAATTGACACTCCTAAAGAAACAGAAGTTAATGCAGGTCACACTTGTATTAAAGGAAGATACGCATTTAGTTTTTATGATCATCCTGACAGATTAAAAACACCTTTGATTAAAAGAAATGGAAAATTTGAAGAAGCAAGTTGGGATGAAGCTTATGATTTTATAAAAAAAGAAATGAATAGAATTATAAAAGATAGTGGCCCTGATGCTTTTGCTGGTATTTCTTCTGCAAGATGTACTAACGAAGAAAACTATGTTTTTCAAAAAATGATAAGAGCTGCTGTTGGAACTAACAGTGTTGATTGTTGTGCAAGAATTTGTCACTCACCTACTGCATGGGGAATGCAACAAACATTTGGAACAGGCGCTGCAACTAATTCTACTGATGACATTTATTATGCAGATTTATTTTTAGTAATTGGAGCAAACCCAACTAATGCTCATCCTGTAACCGGTGCTAAAATTAAACAACAAGCAATGAAGGGTAAAAAATTAATTGTATTAGATCCAATTACTACTGAACTTGCTAAACTTGCTGATTACCATATTAAACTAAGACCAGGTACCAATGTTGCTGTTCTTAATATGATGCTACATTTCATTATTAAATCTAAATTATATAACGTTGATTTTGTAAGAGACCGAACTGAAGGGTTTGATAATTTTATTAAAGAAATTGAAAAGCAAGATGTAGATCAGTTGGCTAAAGTCGCTGGTGTTGATAAACAAATGGTCAAAGAAGCTGCAATTGCATACGCAACAGCACAAAACTCAATGGAATTTCATGGTTTAGGTGTAACAGAGCATGAGCAAGGTTCAAAAACAGTAATGTTAATCGCCGATCTTGCAATGATTACAGGAAATATTGGAAGAAGAGGTGTGGGTGTAAATCCACTAAGAGGACAAAATAATGTTCAAGGTGCAGCAGATATGGGATGTCAACCTCATCAAGGTGCAGGATACTTTGAAGTGGCTGATGAAAAAAACCAAAAATTTTATACTGAAAAATATGGTGTAACACACCCAACAAAACCAGGTCTTAAAATTCCACAAATGTTTGAAGCAGCAATTGATAAAGAATTAAAAGGCTTATGGATTATTGGTGAAGATATAGTTCAAACTGATCCTAATAGTGCACATGTAGTTGAAGCAATGAACTCACTAGAATTATTAGTTGTGCAGGAAATTTTTATGAGTGAAACAGCAAAACTTGCAACTGTGGTTTTGCCTGGAACAACATTCTTAGAAAAAGATGGAACTTTCACAAATACAGAAAGAAGAATTCAAAGAGTTAATAGAGCAGTTGAACCTCTACCAGGAACAAAACCTGATGGAGTTATTGTAACCGATATGATGCAAAAATTAGGTTTTGATCAACCAACATATGATGCTGATCAAGTTTTATCTGAAATTGCTGATGTAGTACCATTCTTTAAAGGTGTTACAAGAGAAAGACTTGGAAAATTAGGATTACAATGGCCTGTTCAAGAAGATGGAACAGATACCCAAATACTACACACGGAGACATTCAAAATAGGAAAAGGGCAACTTAAAAATTTTGATTGGAAAGAGTCCACAGAAATTGAAACTAATAAAAAAGATTATCCATTAATCTTAACAACCAGTCGAGTTCTACAGCATTACAATGCTGCAACTATGACTAGACGAACAAGCAATATAAATATTGTTAAAGAAGATGTTTTATTAGTTCATCCTAAAGATGCTGTAGAAAGAGATTTGAATACAGGTGATATTGGAAGATTATATTCAGGTAGAGGTGAAGTTGCTTTAAAAGTAGAAGTTACAGACAAAGTTAAACAAGGTATTGTATTTACAACTTTCCACTTTCCAGAACATATGGTTAACATGGTGTGCTGAATATAAAGTCTCATCAGTGCAAGTTCAGAAGATTTCAAATCAATTTAAAACTGAAGTACAACCAAAAGAAAATCAGGCTGAAATAAAATAAATAAAATGACCATTGGTTGGCATTTTGATAACACCTATTCAAGACTATCAAATACTTTTAAAGAAGAAATTAAACCAACACCTGTTCATAATCCTGAGCTTGTAATCATAAATGATAATTTAGCTAATGATTTAGATTTAAATTTTTCAAAAATTTCTAGAAAAGATCTATCTGAAATTTTTTCTGGAAACAAAATACCAAAAGATATCAAAACTATTGCGCAAGCTTATGCTGGCCATCAATTTGGTCACTTTACTATGCTTGGAGATGGAAGAGCTGTTCTTTTAGGTGAACATATTACAAGTAATAACAAGCGTTTTGATGTTCAATTCAAAGGTTCTGGCCGAACATCCTTTTCAAGGACTGGGGATGGTCGTGCTGTTTTAGGTCCTATGTTAAGAGAGTATATAATTAGTGAAGCAATTCACGCATTAAAAATCCCAACGACTAGAAGTCTTGCAGTAGTAAAAACTGGTGAAAAGGTTGTAAGAGAAAATTTATTGCCAGGGGCAATCCTAACCAGAATTGCGTCAAGTCATATTCGTGTTGGTACTTTTCAATACATTTCAGCTAAACAAAATTTGGATGATTTAGATACCTTAGTTAATTACACCATAGAAAGACATTACCCAGAGATTAAATCATCAAATAATAGGGCTTTAGATTTACTTAATCTTGTAATGGAAAAACAATGTAAGTTAGTTGTTGATTGGATGCGTGTAGGTTTTGTTCATGGGGTAATGAACACAGATAATATGACAATCTCAGGTGAAACGATTGATTATGGTCCTTGTGCATTTATGAATCAATATGATCCTAAAACAGTTTTTAGCTCTATTGATAAATTTGGTAGATATTCATTCTCAAATCAACCTCCTATTACCAAATGGAATTTAGCAAGATTTGCTGAATGTCTAATACCACTAATCAATAAAGATGAGGATACCGCTATTACTTTAGCAACTGAGACTATTGATAACTTTCAAAATATATATGAACAAAAATGGTTAAATATGATGAGAGATAAACTTGGTTTATATGGAAATGATATAAATGATAAAAAGCTAATTAATAATTTATTAAATTGGATGGAGAAAAATAAAGCCGATTATACAAATACATTTTGTTATCTAATGAATGTCAAAATTAATGACCAAATATATAGAGATGAGTATTTTATAAAGTGGTGCAAAGAATGGCAAAACAGAATTTTTAAAGATGATGGTTCAAAAGAAAAATCTTTGGAACTTATGAAAAATTCTAACCCTGTTATTATTCCAAGAAATCATAAAGTCGAAGAAGCCTTAACAGCCGCTAATGAAGATAATTTAGAGGTAATGAATAAATTATTATCAAAATTGAGTAATCCTTATAATGAACAAATTGATATTGAAGATTATAAGTCACCATCAAATGATAAAAATTACCAGACTTTTTGTGGAACTTAATTTATAATACGTATGGCTCTGGTCTTGCGCTATTTCCAAGAACTCTTTCGACAGCAAAATCACTAATATCAATAGTTTGATAAGATCCAGTTGTTATCAATTCGGTCAAAGCTCTTCCAATACCTGGTGCTTGCATTAAACCTCTACCTGTAAATCCAGATGCCATATATACATTTTCATATTTTGGATGTTTGCCAACTACAGCATTGTTATCTAACTTATTACAATCATAGTAACCTGCCCAACCACCAGTTAGCTTTAATTCTTCAAATGCAGGTATTCTTTTAGCTAAGGCAGGCCAAACTAACTCTTCAAAATCATTCCATGCTGGCTCCAAATCTTCTGCATCAAATACTGAATTAGGTGAACCTGCAAGATACTCGCCACCCTCTGGTCTCCAATAAACACCTGTTGTTAAATCGCCTGTTAATGGCATTTCTTTAATATATTTTGGACACTTTACCCTAAAAACAGTATGTTTTTGTGGGACAACAGGGATATCATCAAGTAATTTTTTAGTCCAACATCCAGCAGCTGATATTATGGTGTTGGCTTTAATTTCAGAGATACTTTTTACTTCTCCCTTTATAAATTCAGCTCCTAATTCTATAGCTTTGTTTTTTAACGCTCCATGAAACATGAATGGATCTATCCAACCTTCACTTTGATTGTCTGTATAAGTAGCTGTTTCTATCCCTTCACTATTTATATAGGGAAATACTTTTGATAATTCAGAACCTTTAATATTTTTAGTTCCAGCTTCACAAATCTTATGATTTTCGAGAGCTCTATATTGTTCTTCTGCATGCTCAGGGCCAAACATTAATAAATAGCCGTTGGTTACCATGCTAGCAGTTGGATTGGGATTCTTTTCAGTTTTTAAAAGATCTGGAATTTGATAAATAAATTCTCTTGCAAATTTACCAAGTAAAATATTTTCTTTTTGATAAAATTGTCTTCTAAAACCACCTAATGATAGTGGAAACGAAGCTGTTTTATAAGTTGGATCTCTTTCTATTACTTTTACTTTTCTACCTTCTTTAGATAAAAAATAAGCACTTGCAGCCCCTATTATACCGCCACCAATTATTACAACATCATCCATATTCAATTTAATATTATTAAACTAAAATTTAAAATCAAAGCAAAACTGCACCAAAGTATATAAGGAATCATTAAATAGGAACTTGCTATGTTGACACGATTAAATCTAATAATAAGAATAACGATTAGGCTAATTAGTATTATCAGCACAAATAAAGCTAATAACATGTTATGAAATACAAAAAAAACTATACTCCAAGTTGTATTAAAAACCAGATGGATGAAATAAATATAAACAGTATTCATATCTCGGTTTTTGTTGTGCCAAAAAACCCATATTGCAATTGTCATCATCAAATATAGTGTTGTCCAAACAGGTGCAAATATCCAATCTGGAGGATTGAACACTGGTTTATTTAACAATGAGTACCATGGTTCTTTAAAGCTAATTGTCGCTAAGCCTCCAATGAAAGAAGCTGAAAATGTAACTAAACTAAAAAGTAAGAATGATATGAATTTGTTTTTTAACACATATCTATTATACAATAAATTATGGAAGAAAAAAAAGTTATTTGGATAACTGGTGCAAGCAGTGGAATAGGTAAAGCTGTTGCAATTGAATTTGCAAAAAATGGGTGGATAGTTGCCGTATCTGCAAGACGAGAAAATTTGTTAAATGAACTTAGAGAAATTAATGAAAATATTTATCCCTTTCCGTTAGATGTTACAGATATTGATAAATGTAAAACAGTTGCAACAAACATAATTAATCAATTTAAAAATATTGATATTTGTTTATTTGGCACTG
>CABXKF010000008.1 GCA_902512765.1 uncultured Pelagibacteraceae bacterium
ATTTTATACAAAGCAATTTTCCAATGTAGGAAGAAGTGTTCATTATCTTGCTGTTGCTGCTACCAATTTATATGAAGGGACAAGAAGTTCTGTTCAAAAATATATAAATGCAAAAGATAAAAATGAAATTGTTTTTACTAAAGGTGCTACAGAAGCACTTAATTTAGTTGCAAATACTTTGGGTCAAAATTTCCTTCAAGAAGGAGACGAAATACTTATTACAGAACTAGAACATCATTCTAATTATGTTCCCTGGCATTTTTTAAGAAAATCAAAAAATATTAAAATTAATTTTGCAGAAATTAATGAAGAAGGTGAAATCACACTAGAAGAAATAGAAAAAAAATTGACACCTAAAACAAAAGTAATTTCAATCACACATTTATCAAATGTTACAGGTGCTATTTTACCAATTAAAGAAATAACCGAGCTTGCCCACTCTAAAAACATAGTAGTTGTAGTTGATGGTTGTCAGGGTGCTCCTCATTTAAAACTAGATATGCAAGATCTTGATTGTGATTTTTATGCTATTTCATGTCACAAAATGTATGGCCCAACTGGGTTGGGTGTTTTGTACGGAAAAAAAAAATGGTTAGAGGAGTTGCCGCCTTATCAAGGAGGTGGTGGCATGATCAAAGAAGTTAAAAAAGATATGATTTCTTACGGTGATTTACCTAATAAATACGAAGCTGGTACGATGGCTACGGCACAAGTTATAGCATTTGACCAATCCATTAAATTTTTAGAGAGTGTAGGAATAGACAATGTTATGAAACATGAGGCAGAATTAGTTGAATATGGTCAAGATCTTTTACAAAAAAATAATTCTGTTAAATTAATTGGAAGCCCTAAAGACAAAGGTGGGGTTTTATCTTTTACTATTGAAAGTATACATCCCCATGATATTGCAACTATTTTAGATGAAGATGGTGTTGCTATAAGAGCAGGACATCATTGCTGCCAAATATTACATGATAAATTAAATATACCTGCTAGTGCACGGGCATCAGTTGGAATATATAATACAAAAGATGATTTAGATAAGCTTAACGACTCAATTAAAAACTGTAAAAAAATATTTAATTTAAAATGAATTTAAAAGAATTATATCAAGAAATAATATTGGAACATGGTAAAAATCCAAAAAATTTGAGGAAGACTGATGGTTTCAATAAAGATGCCAAAGGTAACAATCCTTTATGTGGAGATAATGTTCATGTTTATTTAAAACTTAATGGACAAATGATAGTTGAAGATATTTCTTTTGAAGGAAGTGGATGTGCTATTTCAATGGCGTCTGCATCTATTATGACAGATTTAATTAAAGGTAAAAACGAAAATGAAGCAAAAGAAATTGTCGAAGATTTTTTAGGGATGATTAAAGAAAACCCTGAACTTAAATCAGAATATCTAGAAGAAGATGAAAAAACAAAACTAATGTGTTTATCTGGAGTAAAACAATACCCAATGAGAGTAAAATGTGCAACTTTATCATGGCACACATTAGTCTCAGCTTTTGAAAATAAAAAAGATCAAGTAAATACGGAGAATTAAGATGACAAAAAAAGAAAAAATTATTGAAGAGATCAGAAAGATTTATGATCCAGAACTGCCTGTAAATATTTATGAACTTGGTTTAATTTATGATGTTCAAGTCGAAAATGATAATTTTGCAAAAATTAAAATGACATTAACTACACCCAATTGTCCAGTAGCAGAAAGTTTACCCAAGGAAGTCAAAGATGGTGCTATGCAAGTTGAGGGAATAGATGATGTTGATCTTGAATTAGTTTGGGACCCACCGTGGAATAAAGATATGATGTCAGAGTCAGCAAAATTGGAGCTAAATCTATAATGAACCCTATAATAAAACTAAGTGATAATGCAGCATTGAGAATTAAAGAAATTATGTCTAATGCTGAAAAAAACTCACTGGGTGTAAGAGTGTCAGTTAAAACAGGTGGTTGTGCTGGAATGTCTTATGTTATGGAATACACCAAGAAAGTTAATCCAAACGATGAAGTTATTGAAGAAAAAGGTGTTAAGGTATTTGTGGATTCTGCAGCAGTTATGTATCTCCTAGGAACTGAAATGGATTATAAAAAAGAGGAATTATCTTCATCATTTGTCTTTAATAACCCAAATGAAACTGAGCGTTGTGGGTGTGGTGAGTCTTTTAAAATAGAGTAGGACGTATTGTCCTACTATTTGCATATCAGTATTGCATATCTTGCATATCTAGTGTAAGAATCATGTATGAATACATTTGAGTTTAAAAATCTTGTTAAAAGCCTTAAAAATTCTTTAAAGCAAAGAACTTTTTTTAAAGATCTTCGTAAAGAAGTAGAGACTGGTGCAAACGGCACGCAGGACTACGTTGTGAAAAAAGGTGTTAACAAAGATACAATCGCAACAACTAGACAGTAATTAATTACTAGCTACTGTAATACATCTCAAATTCAACAGGATGAGGTGCATGTTCAAATTTGTGAATTTCTTCAAACTTAAGCGCAATGTAAGCATCAATTTGATCATCTGTAAATACTCCACCTTGCGTTAAAAATTCTCTATCTTTATCTAAACTCTCCATAGCTTCTCTTAATGAGCCACAAACAGTTGGGATAGCACTAACTTCTTCTGGAGGCAATTCATATAAATCTTTATCAAATGATTCACCTGGATGAATTTTATTTTTAATTCCATCTAGACCAGCCATTAGCATTGCTGCAAAAGTTAAATAAGGATTTCCAGAAGCATCTGGGAATCTAATTTCACATCTAGCACCGTTTTTACTTAATGTAATTGGTATACGACAAGAAGCAGATCTATTTCTTGCTGAATACGCAAGTAGTACAGGTGCTTCAAAACCAGGAATTAATCTTTTGTAACTATTTGTTGTTGAGTTAGCAAAAGCATTAATCGCCTTAGCATGTTTTAAAATTCCACCAATATAATGCAGAGCTGTTTCTGATAAACCAGCATATGCATCACCAGAAAATACAGGTGTATTCCCTTTCCAAATAGATTGATGAATATGCATTCCTGAACCATTATCTCCTGCAACAGGTTTTGGCATGAACGTAGCAGTTTTTCCAAATGAGTGGGTTACCATTTGTACAACATATTTATATAATTGAACATTATCTGCTTGATCAACCAATGTCCCAAAATACATTCCCAATTCATGTTGACTAGGAGCAACTTCATGGTGATGTTTTTCAACTTTAATTCCAACTTCTTTTAAATTTTTTAAATATTCTCCTCGCATATCTTGTTCACTATCAACAGGAGGCACAGGAAAATAACCACCTTTTACAGGAGGTCTGTGACCCATATTTCCATTTTCATAAACTTTTCCAGAGTTGTATGGACCTTCTTTGCTATCTAAAACAAATCCGGTGTTATTTGGGTCATTGCTAATTCTTACATCATCAAACACAAAAAATTCTGGTTCTGGACCAAAAAAAGCTTTATCACCAATACCTGAAGATTTTAAATATTCCTCTGCTTTTTTAGCAGTTCCTCTAGGGTCTCTTTCGTAAGGGGATTTTTTAACAGCATCTAAAATATCACAGAACAGAATCAATGTATTATGAGAGGTAAATGGATCCATTTCCATTCTTGAAGTGTCAGGTTTTAAAATCATGTCTGATTCATTAATAGCTTTCCAGCCTGCTATTGAAGAGCCATCAAAAAAAACTCCATCATCTAGCATTTCATCGTCAACAATAGTTACATCCATTGTTAGATGCTGAAGTTTACCTCTTGGGTCTGTAAATCTTAAGTCTACAAATTCAACTTCTTTTTCTTTTATAAATTTTAAAACATTTGCTGCACTCATTGTATCTCCTGTATAATTTTATAACTGCTAAATAACAAAATAATCTTGAAAAATATTGCTTATTTAATAAATAACACCTATGCAATTTTCACATAAGTGGTGTATTTATGCAATATTATTAAATAATTATTTACAGTGAACCCTTTATTAAAAAAAGAACCAGTCAAAAGAGCTGGAAAAACTATTAAAGATTTTGATCCAAATCTTAAAATTATTTGTTTAGAGCAAACGGCAAGAACAGCAAAGGATGCGGCTACAGCTTTAGGTTGCAATGTTGGGGCAATTGTTAAAAGTTTACTCTTTAACTCAGGTAATGATTTTGTACTTTGTTTGGTATCAGGCGATAAAAGATGTTCTTTGAATAAACTTAAAAAAATTTTAGATGAAAAAGATGTGTCCATGGCCCATCCAAATGATGTTAAAAAAATTACTGGCTACACAATTGGAGGAGTTTCACCTGTTGGGCACCTAAATAAAGTAAAAATTTTTATTGATAGTAATTTAAATAGATTTAAAACGGTTTTCGCTGCAGCTGGGCACCCGAATTGTGTCTTTAGAATAGATTTTAGTCAATTAAAAATTTTAACTACTGGTGAAATAAAAGAGATAACAGAATGAGACAACCAAAATTAATAGATTACATCTTATTAACAACATTAGCTTTAATTTGGGCGTCAGCTTTTTTTAATATTAAGATTGCAACATATTCATTTGGACCCGTGACAATTGCTTTTTTAAGAGTTTTTTTCGGAGCAATTCCAGTTTTACTTCTTTGTTATTACAAAAATATAAAAATAGAAGCATTTTCAAAGGATTGGCATTGGTTTGCTATGATTGGATTTATAAACTTAGTAGCACCATTTTTTTTAATAGCATATGGAGTAAAGTCTGTTCAAAGTAATTTAGCAGCGATATTAATGTCTACTACACCATTAAGCTCTACTGTTCTTGGACATTTTTTTACTAAGAATGAAAAGTTTAATTTGGTAAAAACATTTGGAATTTTAATTGGATTTTCAGGAATCGTATTTTTATTTTCTGATAATATCTTAATTGATGAAAATAATTTCAACTCAGCATTACTAATATTGCTTGGTTCAACTTGTTATGTTGTTGGTGGTGTTTTAACTTTAAAAATAAGTAAGAAAAAAAATGAAAATGTAACAGGGTCAATTTTAATTTGGGCAATTATAATTTTATTACCATTGATGAGTTTTATAGAGCAACCTTGGCAATCAATTCCACGAACTGACTCATTAATATCAGCTATATATCTTGGTATAGTGCCAACTGGTGTTGCTTGGTTATTAAGATTCAGAATTTTAAAAAATAATGGTTTAATTTTTCAATCACAAGTATCGTATCTAATACCAATATTCGGCACTATACTAGGATATATATTCTTGAAAGAATTAATAACGATTAAGGTTTTAATATCTCTAATAGCTGTTTGTATTGGCATCTATTTTGTTAAAAAAGCTGATAATAAAAAAACTATTTAACTGCAGCCATTGCGTTTATGTGTGCTGGCCTAGTTTCGCAGCACCCTCCTAATATCGTTGCACCGTTATCTTTAAATTTTTTAACAATTTCTCCAATTTTTTTAGGTGTAAGATCTTTTCTTTGTCCTAAGAATTCATTTGGATTACCATTAGATTTTGAGAAAGTTGAGGTGTAACCATTTTTGGGTTTAGTAGTTATAAACCCATTTATCTTAAAGCCAAAAGGAACATTTAAACTTTTTAGCTCCTCAAGATTAGCCTCATAGTTTTCAGGTGACACACATGAAAGCATAATACCAAGTAATTGTTCATCAATAATATTTTTAATATCTGAAATATTTTCGCCACTTGGTAAATTTGTACCTTCAGATATATGAATACCAATGAGATAAGGTTTATTAAATTCTTTAATTGCCTCTATTCCACACTTAAATTCTTTAATGCTACTCCATACATCAAAATAAAAAAAATCCACATAAGGATTTAATAATTTTGCCTGTTCATTAAAGTTTTTAATAATCTCTTCTTCACTTCTTTCATCTGCCTCGTAAGTTAAATTTTGAGGAGGTATTCCACCTGCTACAAGAATATTTGGAAATTCTTTTTTAACATCATGTGCGATTTGACCAGCTTTTTTATTTAAGTATTCAAATTTTTCCTCAACATTGTTATCTCTTAATCTTTTTCGTCTTGTTGTAAAAGTTGTTGTGACTATTACTTCAGCACCAGCTTTTATAAAATCCCTATGTGTATCAGATAAGAGTTGATGGTAATTTTCATCTAATATAGCGTTAGCACTCCATAATGTTCCGTTAGGTTTCATGCCTCTTGCTAGAAGTTCTTGGCCCATTCCACCATCTAGCACCCTTGTTTTTTTGAAAAAATTTAAATCCACTTTAGTCCTTACTTTTTTAGTACTTCAGCTTTATGCCAGGTGTACAATATAGTTCAACTACCTCGCTTATTGATTTTGTGGGAATTATTCTTTTTAGCAGTTTATGCCCGCAATAAGATCAAATTGGCAAATTATTTATACTAATTATATTTGTATTTGTATATTATTTTTTTAATAGAATTTTAGCGTTAAAAGAAAACGATCTACGTTCACCATTAATATTAAAAGGATAAGCAGTATGAAGTAAATAATTTGGAAAAATGATAAGTTCTTTAAGTTTTGGTACCACATTATATATACTCTTGCTTAAAAAACCTTTTTGTCCATTTATGAAATCTATAGTTCCATTTGTTTTAATCTTTTTATTCTTTACCATTTTATTGTTAGTCATATCTTTAGGTATTGTTAAGTAACCCACACCTGATAAATCTCCTTCATGGTAATGAATAGGGTTGTATTCACCTTTAAATTGTCGAACAACCCATAAATTTAAGATCTTAATTTCTTTTATATTCTTAATTTTTTCATTATTTAAAAATTTTGTAATATGATTCTTTAATTCTTTTTCTAGATTTTTTTTGACAAATTTTTCTGATATCTTTAATTCTTTTTTAATTTGACTTGCTAATTTAGAGCTATAGTCAATTTTTTTTGATTTAGATTTTTCATTAAACTCATTATTTAGACATTTAAAAAATTTATTCGAGATTCTCGTTCTTCCAATTGTTGGCCCAAAAGGTTTAATATTTTTCATTGAATATTTAAATATAGTAAATGTTAATTAAATCAAGATTATGGTAATAGCTTTAAACCCATCCTTATAGCCACAAATATGACCAATAAAGATGTAATTAAGGATAAGGTTTTATTCGATAAAAACTTAATATTTAAAAAATTACCAATTTGACCACCCATAAAGACTACCAAGAAAAGAGGCCAGAAATTTAAGAATTGATTTAAAACAATATCTTTTGTTAATTGTCCAGCCACTCCAAAAATAGAATTGATTAAAATAAATAAGGATGCAGATGTAGCAATTTGTTTTGGATAACCAGCTTTTATTAAAAAAAGTATTGGACTTAAAAAAATACCGCCACCGATACCTACAATTCCTGAAATAAATCCTATGACACAGCCAATAAGAACAGATATTTTTTTTGGGATTTGATTTATCTTAATTTTATTACTATCAAAAAATTTACTTCTATTTAACAATAGAATTCCAGCAATAGTTAAAATTACAAACAATAATATTTCAAATAATTCTTTTGAAATTGATAATGAAGCACCAAAAAATGCTAAAGGAACAGACCCCACTACGTAGGGCAAAAGTAGATTGAGACTAAAATTACCAGATTTTATATAATTTATTGAATTACCCGAAACCACAATGATGTTGCAACATAATGCCAATATTGGAATGATGTAAAAAGGAATTTCCCATATTAACATTAAAGCCAGATAAGTAGACCCACCTCCAAAACCAACACTAGAATATAATATTGATGTTATAAGAAAAAATATTGATAATATAATCATGCTTAAAAAATTTTATGAATGTAAATATTGCTTTATTGACTGTAACAGATACCAGAACATTTGATAATGATAAATCTGGAGCAATTCTTGTAGAAAAAATTAAAGAAGCTAACCATAAATTAATTGATAGAAAAATATGTAAAGACAACAAAGAAGATATTGTTTTAATTTTAAAAGATTGGATTAATAAAAAAGATATTGATGTAGTTATTACTACTGGAGGAACAGGGCTTACTGGAAGAGATATTACTCCAGAAGCAATAGAAGAGGTTGCAGACAAACAAATACCTGGTTTTGGAGAAGTTTTTCGAACAATAAGTCTTAAAACAGTAGGAACTTCTGCAATACAATCTAGGGCATGCGCAGTATTAGCAAATGGTAAATATGTTTTTGCTTTACCAGGTTCTTCTGGTGGTGTTACTGATGCATGGGATGGAATTTTAAAACATCAATTAGATATTAATCATAAACCTTGTAATTTTGTTGAGTTATTTCCAAGACTGAAAGAAAAATAATTATTTTTGATATTTTTCTTTCCACTCTGAATAAGGCATTCCATAAACATGTTCTCTTGCATCTGGATCAGATATAGTTTCACCTTTTTTTTCAGCTTCTTCTCTGTACCACCTAGACAAACAATTTCTACAAAAGTTAGCTAAATTCATTAAATCAATATTTTGAACATCTTTTCTTTCATCCAAATGTTTTAACAATCTTTCAAATGTTGCTGATTGAATTTCTATTTTTTTATTATCATTCATAAACTTACTATTAGTCAGTTATTTTATGAGCACAAGATGTAGTATTAGATGCAATCAAAAGTAGAATATAAAATATATTACAAATAGACTTTGATACAAAACCTTAGTTAACTATTCTCATGGCTATTAAGAAAAAAAAAATAGCAAACTCAAAAACTAAGAAAAAAAAGGCTAAACAAGCCAAAGTTTCTAGAAAAAAAATCAAAACAAAAAAAAAAGTTGCTACAAAAACGTCTGCGACCAAGAAACGTTCTAAAATATCTGTAAAAAAAAATAAGATCAAAAATAAAAAAAATAGAGAGGTAAAAAAAATGAGCACAGAAACAGTACAAGCTGGGAAATCTCCTTTATTGGATACATCTCACTTAAAAGTAAAGTTTCCTTTTAAAGAAAAATATGGAAATTTTATTGGTGGTAAATTTGTTGAACCTAAATCAGGCAAATATTTTGACAATGTAAGCCCAATTAATAATGAGGTTATATGTTCAGTTCCAAGATCTGATTCTAAAGATGTTGAATCAGCACTAGATGCAGCACATGCTGCATTTCCTACTTGGGGAATTACATCAATAACTGAAAGATCAAATATATTACTTAAGATAGCTGATGTTATTGAAAAAAATTTAGAACTATTAGCTACCGCAGAGTGTTTAGATAATGGTAAGCCAATTAGAGAATGTATGGCTGCTGATTTACCGTTAGTTGTAGATCACTGGAGATATTTTGCAGGAGTGATAAGAGCTGAAGAAGGTTCTGTTTCTGAAATAAGTAACAGTGAATATTCCTACCATATACCTGAACCACTTGGTGTTGTTGGACAAATTATTCCTTGGAATTTTCCTTTACTAATGGCAACATGGAAACTTGCACCTGCGTTAGCTGCAGGAAATTGTGTAGTTCTAAAACCAGCTGAACAAACACCAGCATCTATTTTACTTTTAATGGAACTTATTGGTGATTTGTTACCTCCAGGAGTAGTTAATGTTGTGAGTGGTTTTGGTTTGGAAGCAGGTAAACCATTAGCTTCATCAAAAAGAATAAGAAAAATAGCTTTTACTGGTGAAACAACAACTGGACGTTTGATTATGCAATACGCATCACAAAACTTAATTCCAATCACTTTAGAATTAGGTGGAAAATCTCCAAATATTTTCTTTGAAGACGTTATGGATCAAGATGATGATTTCTTTGATAAGTGCATGGAAGGTTTTGCAATGTTTACTCTTAACCAGGGTGAAGTTTGTACTTGTCCGAGTAGGGTGTTGGTTCAAGAGTCTATCTATGATAAATTTATGGAAAGAGCTGTTGCTAGAACAAAAGCTGTAACTCAAGACAATCCTCTAAAAATGGAAACTATGATTGGAGCTCAAGTATCATTAGAACAGATGGAAAAAATAAAATCTTATCTTGATCTAGGTAAGAAAGAGGGTGCTAAAGTTCTTTGTGGAGGTGAAGTTGCCAACTTAAACAGTGGTTTGGAAAAAGGAAATTACATTCAGCCTACTATTTTCGAAGGTGACAACTCTATGAGAGTTTTCCAAGAAGAAATTTTTGGACCAGTTGTATCTGTCACTAAATTTAAAGATGAAGCGCATGCATTAGAAATTGCTAATGATACTCTTTATGGTTTAGGAGCAGGTGTTTGGACTAGAAATGGAAATGTTGCTTATAGAATGGGAAGAGGAATCCAAGCTGGTAGAGTTTGGACAAACTGTTACCATGCTTATCCAGCTCACGCTGCCTTTGGAGGTTACAAACAATCTGGAATCGGTAGAGAGACCCATAAAATGATGCTTAATCACTATAGACAAGTTAAGAATTTACACGTGTCTTACAGTGAAAAAAAATTAGGCTTCTTTTAACAGATATATTATATTGGCCCGTAATAAATACGGGCCACATAAAAATGAAAGTTTCAGCTACACCTACAGCACTTGAGTTAATAGAAGATTTAAAAAAAACTCATGGTAAAGATTTATTATTCCATCAATCAGGTGGTTGTTGTGATGGTAGTGCTCCAATGTGTTATCCTGTCAAAGAATTCCAAGTAAGTGACGATGATGTTTTAGTTGGTAAAATTGGGGATATTCCCTTTTATATTAGTGAAACTCAACATGAGGCATGGAAAAATACAGATTTAATTATTGATTGTATTAAGGGAATGGGTGGAATGTTTTCTTTAGACAATGGAACTGGAAGAAGATTTTTAACTAGATCAGAGATCTGTATTCCAGAAAACACAAATATAAATTAATTATTAAACTTTTTTGAATTTAAATCTAAATAGTAAAAGTATTAATATTATTGCCATATAAATTAGTGGTTCTGTTAAATCTTTTTTAACCAACCAAATAAAGTGAACCACTCCTAATATTGCAATAATATAAATCAATCGATGAATTTTTTTCCATTTATCTTTTAATAACATCATTGCTTTTTTTGAGGAAGTTAAAGCAAGAGGTGTCAATAAGAGCCATGCTGCAAATCCAACAAAGATAAATCTTTTTGTAAAAATATCTTTTGAAATACTTTGTAAATCTAAACGATAATCAATAACCACGTATGTTAACATGTGAATTGTAGCATAAAAAAAAACAAACAATCCAAGCATACGTCTTAATGATATCCAGACATTTAATTTTGTAATTTTTTTAAAAGGTGTCATCGCTAATGTTAAAATAATAAATATTAACGTCCACTCACCAGTATGATGAGTTATCTCTTTTACAGGTTCTGGCCCTAGTTGATTAAAAAAAATTTTATAAGTAATTATTAAAAACGGAAAAAGACTTAAAATAAAAACACTTGGTTTTAAAAATCTTTTCATTAAAAAAATTTCTTTAAATCCATACCAGTATATAAACTAGCCACTTCTTCCTCATAACCATTGAACATTAAAGTTTTTACTCTAGGTGCAAAAATATCATTTCCTATAATTCTTTCTGTAGCTTGTGACCATCTTGGATGATTAACATTGGGATTAACATTTGAATAAAAACCATACTCTCTGGGTGATGCCCACATCCATGAAGAAGTTGGCATTTTTTCTACTAATTTAATTTTAACAATAGCTTTCGCACTTTTAAATCCATATTTCCAAGGGACAAATATTCTCAAAGGTGCCCCATTCTGATTTGGAAGTTTTTTATTATACAAACCTGTTACTACAGTTGTTAATGGGTGCAATGCTTCATCAATTCTTAATCCTTCTTTATAAGGCCAATTTAAAACTGGATATCTTTGACCTTTCATTTGATCTGGGTCATAAACACTTTCAAATTCAACATATTTAGCTTTAGAAGTTAGGGTTACTTTAGATAGTAACTTACTTAAAGAAAAACCCATCCAAGGAATTACCATCGACCATCCTTCTACACATCGAAGACGATATATTCTTTCCTCTGATACAAACATTTCTGAAATTTCTTCCATTGAAATGTTGATAGGATTTTCAATTTCACCTTCAATACTAATAGTCCAAGGTTTTGTTTTAAAATTCTGGGAATTTATGTAGGGATCACTTTTAGAAGTGCCAAACTCATAATAATTATTATATGTGGTAATATCTTTGTAACTTGTATTTTTATTTTTTTCTTCCGATAAAGCATCTCCAGTAAAGGGAAGAGAGGTCATTGCAATAGAACCAGCCCCTATGCTAATCGATTTAATAAAGGATCTCCTGTTATTATAAATTTTTTCTGGTGTAATTTCTGAATATTTAATTTTTTTCATGAACTATTGGATTACCTTTTAACCATTCGCTTTCATTATTTGTATAATGTTCTTTTTTCCAAATTGGAGACCTCTTCTTAATTTCTTCAATAACATATCTAGACAAAACATACGCTTCATCACGATGCTTACATGCAATAGCAATGATAATGCTAATTTCTCCAAGGTTCAAATAACCTTTTGCATGTTCAATAAATACTGCCTTATCTTTAATGTTTAACTTTTGATCAGCTTCATTGTAAATTTCTTCAAAACTTTTTATAACAAGAGCGTCATGACTGTCATAAGTTATTCCTACTACACTTTTATTATCGTTTTGATTTCTTACAGTTCCAGAGAAAAAGATTGAAGCTCCAAATTGAGAAGATGAAATAAAATTTTCAGCTTCTAAAATTGAAAGTTTTTTTTCTTTTATATTTATTACTTTTGTATGAAGCATTAACCTCCTCCAATAGGGGGTATAATAGCAATTTTTTCATTACTTGTTATTTTATAATTGTCGCTGATAATATTGTTACTTTTAGAACAAAATGCAGATGAATTTACAATCTTTTTAAAATTTTCATTACCTATAAAATTTTTATCTAAATACTCTATTATTTTAATTCTAATATCTTTAATTGTTGATTTTTTTTTTATTTCGAATTCTAGAAAATTTTTATCACTAAAGTCTCGACTTGCCCCAAATAGCTCAATCTGTATCTTCATTAATATTTTAATTAAAATATTTCTTTTAAAAAATTAGGTAGTCCTTCTGGATTTTTCCACAAACCACTTTTTCCACCTTCTTTGATTAATAGCTTAACATCATGAATTTTTAAATGAGGATTAACAATTTTACTTAAATCGTAAATAGTTATTAAAGCAGCATTTACTCCCATAATTGCTTCCATTTCTACACCTGTTTTTGCATATGCGGAAACAACACAAAACACTTCAAGTGTGTTATCTTTATCGTGCATAATAATTTTAGTAGCTGTATGGTCGATTGGTAGTGGATGACATAAAGGAATTAATTCACTAGTCTTTTTAACTCCTAAAACTGCAGAAACTTCTGCTAAAGCTACAGGGTCTCCTTTAGGCATTTCTTTATTTTTAATTAGATTAAATACTTCTTTACCAACAAAAATTTTGCCAGAGGCTAAAGCTCTTCTGTGTGTTTCTTTTTTGGCTGAAACATCAACCATGTTAAAAGAATTTTTTTTGAAAATTTCTTCTGCCCAATCTTTTAACTCATTATTTTTTATTACTTTTAAATTCTTCATATTAACCACCAGTAGTTGATAAATTCTTTGTTAAACCAGTTTCACCGATCTCTAAATAATGAGATTCTTTCTTAAAGTTAAGCTGTTTTAAAATCAAATCTTTTAACTCTTCTAATTGACTATCTTTTTGCATTAAATGTCTAATATTTATTCCAGTGTTACCAAACAAACATAATCTTAAATCACCTTTTGCAGTTATTCTTAACCTATTACAACTTTTACAAAAATCTTCTGAGTATGGAGCGATAACACCAAATTTACCTTTAAACTTCGGATTTAAATAGTTTTTTGATGGTCCCGCATCTTTACCAAATGTTTGGATAACCCAATTATTATTGTTTAAATAATCAATAAATTTTTTTGCTGGAACATGATATCTATTGAAATAGTCAAGGTTATCTCCTGTTTGCATCAACTCTA
This sequence comes from uncultured Pelagibacteraceae bacterium, assembly GCA_902512765.1. Lineage (GTDB taxonomy): Bacteria > Pseudomonadota > Alphaproteobacteria > Pelagibacterales > Pelagibacteraceae > Pelagibacter. Next base: position 13,956 of record CABXKF010000008.1, read on the forward strand.
TATATCTAAAATCAATTTCATTATTTTTTATAAATTCAGCCCAATCATTAAAATCTTTATCAGAATCATTTACTCCTTTTAGTAAAACAGCGTTAATTTTAATATTTTTGAAATTTAAATTTTTTAGCTTTTTGACACCTTTAAGAATTTCTTCCAATCTATCATGACCAGTAATCTTTTTAAAAGTATCAGCATTTAAACTATCAATACTGATATTAATTCCATCTAAACCACTATTTTTTATATCATTTGCAATTTTGTCTAGCCTATAACCATTGGTAGTTATTACAGTTTTTTTGATCCCTGAATTTTTTTTTAAAATTTTAACTATTTCAAAAAAATCTTTTCTGACTGTTGGCTCACCACCAGTAAGTCTAATTTTTGAAACACCAAGTTGTGACAGTGCTTTTGCCAATCTACCAATTTCATCAGTATTGATGAAAGTTCTATTATCACTTTTATCAATTTTATATCCATTAGGTAAACAGTATCCACATTTAAAATTACACACATCTGTAATTGACAATCTAATGTACGGAAATCTTCTACCAAAGCTATCCTTAAGAATATTCATATAAAATTATAATATATATGATCTTATATAATATGAATAAAATTCTTTAAGAAAAAAAAATTATATAATCTAAAGAGATTGTTGCTATTATAGAGATATTTAACTCCTCCTCTAAAAAAATAGAGGAAGAGTTTTTTTTGTAATTATTTACCTGGTTCTTTGTAGCCACCAACCATTTTGTTTGCAATTTTTGCAATACCATTCAAGTCAATAGACTCTAATACGGTAAAGTCAGTTACAGCCCCACTTGAAACCGCAACCATTCCTGATGCAGCTGCTTGATCAAAAGTACCTTCGACTTCTACCATGAAATCATACTTGCCTCTTAAACCAGCATAGCCAGTAAGTTTTGCACCACCTGCTTCAGCTAAAGCTGTAGTAGCAGCTTTTCGATCTGTGTCTGGATTACTTACAAAGCCTCCAAGACCTTTATCCGTATATCTTCCTAGTATATAAAACTTAGCCATTAAGACCTCCTTTTAATTTGACTAATTAAAATAGAAAAACAGAGTCATTGCAATAGATATATATCCACAGCATTTTTTAACTTTAAATTAATGTATTTTTTAACTGTTAAGTCGTACCATTTCCTTAAACTCAACTTTATGTATAGTTTATTTGTAATCTTTTAAATTATCCTGATGTGAAAACTCTTTCAGACTCTGGGTCCTTAGTAGAAAATGGTAGTTTTGATATTTCATCCCAAAATTCACCAGAAATTTCAGCATTTGCCCAAGCCAAATTTTTTTCTATGCTTTCAACACTAGTTACACCACATATCGTTGAGGTAATTCTATTATCTCTTAAAGAAAACTGAAGTGCAGCTGCTCCTAATTCCACATTATGTTTTTTGCAAACTTTTTCAAACGCACGAGCAGGTGCTAATTTCTCCTCCGTAGCATCCTGATAGGTTACTTTTTTAAAGTTATCAGGACCTTTTGCTAAAACTCCTCCTGCGTATGGAGCAGCATTAAAAATTGCTATATTTTTACTAGAAGCATAGTCATACATTTCATTAGCCTCTCTATTTATCAGGGTATATCTGTTATGATTAATTAGCACGTCAAAATCCCAATCTTTTAGCAAAGGAAACATAATATCTACTTTACCCATTGCAACACCTGCTGCTTTAGCAAGACCTTCATTTTTAATTTTAAATAACTCATCCATCGCTCCATCTTTTTTTGTAATATCAGTAATGTCTTTTGCGTATTCTGGATCATGTAAAAATAAAATATCAACTGAGTCTACATTTAAAGTTTTTAAACTTTCTTCTAACGATTCTCTAACTCTATTTTTATCAAGAACTAAGGTGTCCATATTTCTGTCTAGTTTTGTAGATAAAAGAAAACCATTAGGCCATCCTCCATTTTCTTTAATTGCTTTTCCAATTCTTTTTTCACTTTCACCCATTGCGTAATTTCTTGACGTATCAAGCATATTAGCTGGCCCTTGAAAAAATCTTTTTAGCGTTTCTTGAGCTCTTAGTTCCGGTACTTCATAACCATAAGTATCTGGCATACTCCCTAAAGAGGATGTTCCAAAACTCAATTCTGTAACCTCTAAACCAGTATCTTTAATTTTATTTTTTTTCATTATTTAATTTAAATTAGGCTCACTCACCTAAAATACTATCATCTAATATTTTGGTGTCATATACTGAATATGAATGCCATCCTGCAACAGTTTGATCAAAATCAACAATGCTTCCGGTCATAATTCCTGACTCTTCTGAACATAAAAAAGCTAAGATCTTTGCAACATCCAAAGGTTTGTTTAATCTTTTAAAAGGAACTTTGGCTTCAGCTTTTTTTAGCCAATCATCATCTGCGTTGTGAAATTTTTTTTGAATTACGGTTTCTGCTGGTGTGTCTGTCCATCCCAAATTTACTCCGTTTACTCTTATTTGATGTCCGGAAACTGAATTTGCAACATTTTTAATCATTATTGCTAATGCTGCTTTAGAAGAACTGTAAGCAGTTAAGAAAGGCATACCACTGTATCCAGCCATTGATAAAATATGGGCAATAGTTCCTTTCTTTTTATCTCTAATCATTATTTTTATAACGTCTTGCATCATAAAAAGGGGAGCTTTTACATTTACATTAAAATTTTTATCATAATTTTCTTCTGTTGTGCTTAAGATCGTTCCTCTTTCTGTAAAAGCTGCAACATTTATAAAAGAGTCCACTGTGTTAAATTTTTTATCAGTTTCAGAAACTATTTTTTTACAGTCTGCAAGTTTTTCTAAATCTGCTTGAACATATAGGCACTCTGCACCCATACTTTCTATATCAGATTTTACTTTATTTCCTTTATCACTATTTCTTCCGCAAATAGTTATTCCCTTAGCACCTCTGCTCGCTAGTAATTTTGCAGTCTCAGCTCCACTTCCTTGAGTACTTCCTGTTACAATTATTATTTTATTTTTAAATTGGTTAGATTGTTCAGATATATATTTATTGGACATATTAGAATTTTATATCAATTACTTTACCACTTTCAAACGACTCATATGCTGCATTAGCTATTATCAAAGCGTTTCTGCCATCTTCAAATCCAACTAATGGTTTTGTTTTATCTTCAACACATTTTACAAACTCATTAAATTGATCTCTGTAAGCTTGCTCGTATCTTTCAATAAAAAAGAAATGTATAGGTTCTTTTTCATCAGTAGATGTATTTGTATATCTTTGTATGGATGTAGGGGTTTGATTGTTTGAAATTACCATACCTTTACTACCAAAAACCTCTACTCTTTGATCATACCCATATACAGCTCTTCTAGAATTATTTATATGAATTAAAACTCCATTTTTTGACTTTAAAATAAACATAGCAGTATCCAGATCTTTTTCTTGTTGCACATTTTTATCAAATAAAGCATCTCCAAATGCAGATATTTGAACTACAGGATCATCCCCTAATATAAATCTAGTTAAATCAAAATCATGGATAGTAGTATCTCTAAAAAATCCTCCTGCAGCTTTTAAATAATCAATTCCTGGAGGCTCAGGATCTCTACTTGTAATAACAACCATTTCCAATTCACCAATTTCTTTTTTTACTTTTGCCTGTTGCGCCTTTGCATGACTGGCATCAAATCTTCTATTAAAACCAATTTGAATAGGAACGTTTGTTCCCTTAATATTTTCCATACACTCATTTACTTTATTGATATCTAAATCAATTGGCTTTTCACAAAAAATTGCTTTTCCAGCTTTCGCTGCCATTGTAATAAATTGAGTATGAGTTGGAGTAGCCGATGCTATTAGAACTGCGTCTATATCGTCAGCCTTTATAGCTTCTTCTGGTGAAGATGCTATTAAACACCCTGTTGATTTTGATATTTCTTCGGCAAACTGAGAATTAACATCATATACATATTTTAATTTTGCTTTTGGATGTAATGCTATAAATTTAGCATGCATTTTTCCAATCCGTCCTGCTCCCATTAAAGAAAAGTTAATCATAAGAATTTACAACAGAATTAAAGATTGAAATCAAGAAACAATTTTTCAAGATGAATTAAATATCAATTATAAAGATAATTTTCTTGATGCACAAAAGATCATAATTTAGAAATGCATTTAATTTTTAATAATTTTATATGTCAATTAAATTAGGAATAGCACCAATTGCATGGAGTAATGATGATATGCCTGAATTGGGAGGTGACACTCCTTTAGAACAATGTTTGTCTGAAGCTAGTCAGGCAGGATTTATTGGAATTGAGTCTGGTGGTAAATTTCCAAAAAAATCAGAAGAATTAATTCCCAAACTTAATAAATTTAACCTAAATCTTTGCTCAGGTTGGTATGGAGCTAATTTAAGAACAAATGATGTAAATGAAGAAAAAAATTTAATTCAAGATCAGTTAAAACTTTTTAAAGATTGCAATTCACCTTGTATGGTTTTTGCTGAAGTTTCTGATTCAATCCAAGGAGATCCAAATCGAAAATTATCTACAAGACCTCAAATGGATCTTGAAGAGTCTAAAAAATACTATGAAAAAATTTCAGAAATGGGAAAATATCTTGAAGATGAAGGGATGCCACTTGCTTACCATCATCATATGGGCACTGTAATAGAGACTGAAGAGGATACAGTGAGATTGCTTGAAAACACGCATGATAGTGTAAAACTTACATTAGACACTGGTCACATGTTATTTGCTAAAGGAGAATCGTTAAAAATATTAAATGATTTTAGTGAAAGATTAATTCATATGCATTGTAAAGATATTAGAAAAAATGTTTTAGAAAAATCTTTGAAAGAAGATTTAAGTTTTAGAGGGGCATTTTTAGAGGGTGCATTTACAGTTCCAGGTGATGGGTGTATTGATTACAAGCCTTTGTTCGATGTATTGAAAGAAAAAAATTATTCAGGTTGGTTAGTGGTAGAAGCGGAACAAGATCCTTCAAAAGCAAATCCTTTTGAATATGCAAAGATCGGCTATAAATATTTAACAGAAACTCTTAAAAAAAGTAACTTAGAAGTTTTTCAAAACTAATTTTTTTATAATTTTACAATTTTAGATTTTTCTAACTTTTCATCAAAAAAATCAATAATATTTTGTATTGTCTCTTTACCCATTCTTGTCATGCATTCTTCAGTAAAAGCTGCTGTGTGTGGACTTAGAAAAACTTTATCGTTTTTTAATAATGGATTATTGGGTTCTGGTGGCTCAGTTTCAAAAACATCTAAACCAGCTCCAAAAATTAAACCTTCATTCAAAGCTTTATCCAGATCAACTTCATTTACAATACCACCTCTAGCCGCGTTAATAATAATACAATTATTTTTCATTGTTTTTAGTAAATCATAATTGATTATATTCTTAGTTTTATCATTTAACGGAATATGAAGAGATACAGCATCCATAGTTTTGCAGGCATCTTCCATACTATCAACCTTGATACCACCTAAATTTTCAATAACATCTTTAGAAACAAAAGGATCATAGACAAAAACTTTCATCTCAAACCCTAGACATCGTTTTATTAAAGATTGACCAATTCTACCAAAACCAGCAATTAGTATATTTTTACCCCAAAGTTCAACAGTTTTGGGCAATTTGTTTCTATCATTAAATTTTCCTTCCTTAACAGTGTCATCATACATAGTTTTTCTTTTAGAAATATTAAGGAGCATAAACATTACATGTTCAGCTACAGCTACCGCATTTGCCGTTGCTGTAATGGCAAGAGTTAAGTTATTTTTTTTAGAAGCTTCTAAATCAATATTATCGTAACCAACACCGTGTCTAGAAATAATCTTTAAATTATTTGCTGCTTCAATAACATCCCCAGTCAATTTTGCTGTTCTTATTGATACTCCCTCACAGTCTTTAATTTTAGATTTGAGAAATTCAGGATCTACATTTTCAACAATTTCAAATTCGTAATTTGTATTATTTTTAAGCAATTCAATTCCAGCTTCATGAATAGGCTGTATAACTAAAATTTTTTTCATAAGTCCTTATACACAAATATATATTTTATAAAATTATTTATTTAAAAATTAATTAACCTAGATAGATCTCTTTTTTTATTTTTGAATGTAGGTAAAGGATATTTAAAGGCATATTTTCTAGGTATACATTTTTCTTTAGCTTTTTCCCATAGAGCAAGCCATTGTTTAAAATTTGAAATAGTAATATTTTTTTTATTTTTACTTTTTACATAAAAACTTGGTAATGGCTCTCGACCAGAGGTTTGACCTGCTTTATTATATCTGAGATCAGCACTTATTCTAAAATTATTAGATTTATTAGGAATGGAGCAATGTGCAGAGTGTCGGTGTAGCAAAACTATATCTCCCACATTAGCTTCTAAGTAAGCTACTTTTTTTGAATTAAGTAATTTTGAGTCTTTTATTTCAACTTGTCCTCTGTAGCCAGAGTGATGATTTAATAATCCTAATTTATTTATTCCAGGAATAGTGATCATACAGCCATTTCTCTTAGTTGTTTTTGTAAAAGGTATCCATACTGTTAAAAGCTCAGTTTTTTTTTGGCCTTTAGTGGATAGTACAGCTGCATCTTGATGCCAAGGCGTCCTTCCGCTTAAACCATCATTAATTGATTTTTTAGGTAATGTTTTTTCTGGTTGTTTTATCCTTGTGTTTTGAACTGGGTTAGAAAGTATTTCTGGTCCAAGTATTTTTTCAACAACTTTAAGTATTTTTTTATGTTTAATTAAATTCCAAAGTGAATGGCTTGCAAAGTATTCGCTATCTTTTTTAACATGGTCTCTAGGTAGTCGTGTATTGAAATACTGATCTAGATCAAAAATATTAAGAGAAGATACAAACTTATATTTTTTTTCAAATTTAAATTTTAAAGCTTTTGATATTTTTCTTTTAGGAGAGAATTTATGAATCAGTCTATCCATTACATATTCCATGTCATTTAAGATGGGCTTTAGATCATTATCAAAATTTAAAACATTTTTTACTATTGAGTATCCCTGTTCTTCAAATTTTTTTTTAGTCAATGATCTCATTTTTTAAACTTATATTAATTTGTAGTTGGGATGGTAAGATAATTTGCATCATGAAAAGATGTAAGCATTTTTTTTTTATTTTGAATTATGTGAGGATAATAAGGAATATTATTAAATTTCCAAATTACTGGCTTATTCAGGGCGTAACTTCCATAAATAAAAAACCTTTTAGAACAATTTTTTTCAATAAATCTTTTTACGCCATGATAAGAGTTGGGAGTTGATTGAAAAAAAACAGCCGTTCCTTGCTTAGGTGTAAACTCCTTCACAATTTCAAGTTCACTAATTTTAGGAAATCTCCTGAAGCTTTTTCTTAGATTCTTTTTTGCCTTTTTTTTATAAATAGTAAGTGATCCACCGTTCTTTTTTGGAATATCTGTTAAGTAAATTAAAAAATTATATAATCTTGTAATGTCATCTCGATGTGGTCTTAATCTGTATCCACCTTTTGAAACAGAAAAATCAATATCTAAATTTACTTTTGGGTTAGAGTAATTATTCCCCAGCATTTTTTGAAGTTCACTCGAGTTTAATTTTTTTTTAATAGTAAACTTTTTTTGATTAAAAATTTTTGGAAGATTTGAATTTGCCCAAGAGCCATCTTTAAAGTTTTTTTTAAATATACTTTCAATTTTTTTATAGAAAGATTTACCATTGAAAACTTTAAAGAGTTTTTTTGAGGTTTTTGATTTTTTAATATAATTATTAAAATTTTTAGACCCTTTGTTTATTCGACTTCTCCCACCCATGATCATGTCATCAAAAGATTTGGAGTTACTGATTTCTTTAATTAATGTTTTACAAATATTTTTTGGGATAACGTTTCTACCTACTAAAACTGGAAAATTACTTTTAATTTTTTTTAATTTCTCAATATTTAGCATTTAGCTATACATTCCCTCCTTAACTTTTATCATTTTGTACATTAAATCGTTTAAAGGAGTTTTTATTCCATGTTTTTTTCCAAGACTTGAAACCACACCGCTTATAAAGTCAATTTCAGTTTTTCTTTTATATTGAACATCAAAAGCCATAGATGATTTATTTGTTTGATTGGAGTCTACAATTTTATTAAACATAAATAGACACTCATCCTCAGATACCTCAACACCATCTGCTAAAGCTACTTGTCTTGTCTCTAATATGATTTCTTTACCAAGAGATCTTGAAACATCATTTGCACTATTATTAATATATAAATCTGTGTGATGTAGATCAAAAATTGCAGATAAAGGACCAATTGCAGTTAATGCAAAAAGTTTCATCCATTTTCTTTTCTTTACATCATCTGCCGCAATTGTCTCTAAATTATATGCCGTGAAAGTATCGGCTACCTCTTTAACTCTTTCACTCATACCGCCCTCGTATTCTCCTATCCAAGATGGTAAAGCTGCGTGGTTCATTATATGTCCAGGTCCCAATATATTTGATGCTTGAGTTGTTGTTCCACCTAAAACTTTTTCATCTCCAACAATTTTTTTCATAATAGCCTCATGTCCAAAACCATTTTGAAAAGACATAAAAACAGTTTTTTCACCAATGATATTTTTAATACTGTTGAGAGCTGGCTCTAGAACAGTTGCTTTGCACATTACTATTACTGCATCAACAATACCTACAGTTGATGGATTAGTTGTTGCTTTCACTTTTATAAATCTATCCCCACCATGACCATCCATTTTAAGACCGTTTTTATTTATTGCTTCTACATGCTCTTTCCAAACATCTATTAGAATTACATTTAGCCCTTTTTCAGCTAACAAACCTCCAAACAAACAGCCCATCGCACCAGCACCTAAAACTGCAACTTTTAAATCTTTATTTATCATTATCTTTTTTTAAAATTAATTTATGTATAGATATTATATATATTATCTATAGACATCTTGCAAAATAAATTATAGCTTAATTAATAATGCAATTAAAAATAGAAAAATCAAAATTTAAAGAATATTCATTAGATAAAATCTCTGAAGCTTTGCAAGTTGGATTATCTAATAATTACAAAACCGTCGAGATATCTATAGTTGACTGTCCAAATTTGAGAGATTGGAGTTGTCCTTCTGAGGGAATAAGTGGTAATCAAAAAATTATAGATGTTGGTGGCGAACCTTACATGCACGATCCTAAATTTATTGGTGCTGAATTCGATTATGAAGAAATTTCTAAAATGATTGGATCAGAAAAAAGTTATGCATTAGGTGCTGGCTCAGGTGCCATGTCTTGTTTAGAAGGTCATTGTGGTGAATTAGTAATTAATGAAAATTTAATTACCTCTGAGTCAAAATCAATTATTGCTCGAGTTGGTGCTAACAAAGAATGTATTGCTGAAAAATATACAGCTAGAAAACATGGTGGCTTAGGCAACGTTTTTTATACTGATGGGGTAAGAGGAAAAGTTATCAAAATTAAAATAAAAGGAAGATCTGGTGAACAAGGCTCTTTACCTCAAGCAATGAGAAAAGCTTTGTCTGACAACTTAAAAATTGAGGGCAACGATCATCTTGCATTAGCAGGCGTTTTTAGAATATTAAAAGGAAAAATTAAATCACATGTTCAGCCTGATTATGCCGATATTAAACATGAATACTATGACCCCGAACAAATGAAGTGTGTAAAAGATTTTTTACAATTTTATGAACCTGTTGGACCAGAGCTACAAGGTTACAGCGTATTTTGGACGGGTGATCCAACAGGAGGGACACTTAACTTAAGAGAGTCTGGCGAACACACTCATTTTCACTCTTATACAAAAAAAAATATTGCTGGCCACTATCACTTTGATGTAACACCAGATGAAATAGAGTACGAAGGGTATTTTAATACCGCAGAAGAAGTGTACAGAGTTAACAATATATATAAAGAATTAAGCAATAAAAAATAATATTAATTTAACTTTCTTTAAGATAACATTTGACTAATGAAGAGACAATTTAAGTATCCTAAGCATTTTGAGGAACAAAAAAAAATTCCAAAAATTACTCAAAAAAGAATTAAATTAGCTGAAGTGTCACTTGGCGACTTCGAAGGAAGATTGGAAAATGAATTACTTAATTGGTTCTCATTGACTCCACAACATTGGATCATGTTACATATGGTAATGCTTGCTTATTATAAAAATAAATCAATTACTAAAAATGAATTATTAAAAGTTATTGAAAAATCTTACTTAACCTCAAATGTTTATATCGATACTGCTATTAAAAAAGGATTTTTTAGAATTATAAGAAATGAAAAAGACAAAAGATCTATCTTTATCTTACCATCTGTAATTACAATAAAAACTTTTGAAGGGTTTATTGATAGAAGAGATATTCTTTATAAAGGGATATAATAAATATTTTAATTAATAAGCTTTAGATTCTTCTTTTTTAGAAAAACCTTTCATTTTATCAACTACAGCCTTAGATCCAGCACTTAATGCTCTTTGATCAGCACCAATTGTTACAAAATTAAAACCCTTATCAATCATTTTTTGTGCATACTCAGGCGTACCATTGTGAATTCCTGCAAAAATATTATTTTTTTTAGCATGTTCTAAAATTCTTAAAATTTCTGAATAAGCTTTTGTGCTTTCTGGTCTATCAAAACCTGGTTCCTCACCAATAGCTAAACTTAAGTCTGCTGGACCAATATAAATACCATCAACACCGGGTGTTGACATAATTTCATCAAGCTTACCTAAAGATTCTTTTGTCTCTATCATTGCTAACTTAAGCATTTCATCATTTGCATGTTTAGCGTAATCTGAACCACCATAAATTAAACCTCTTACAGGACCAAAACTTCTATAACCATGAGGAGGGTACATACATGCTTGAACAAATCTTTCCGCCTCTTCTTTATTACTTACCATTGGACAGATGATACCGTAACAACCTGCATCAAGTATTTTCATTATTTGACCAGGTTCATTCCAGTTTACTCTTGCAAGTGGAGTTACATCTGTTGTTGATATAGTTTGCAACATTGGTAAAGCATTAGTGTAATCAACTAAACCATGTTGCATATCAATTGTAAGCGAGTCCCAACCTTGGTGAGCCATTACTTCAGCTGAAACAGTGCTAGGAATTTGTAACCAACCATTAATGACAGGTTTACCTGCTTTCATCATTTCCTTAATTTTATTTTTTCTCATTTTTATATTTTTAAACCCATATGAGTGTATTTTACATTTAGATAATCTTTGATTGCTCCTGATCCACCTTCACGTCCATAACCAGTTTGTTTTATTCCACCGAATGGTGCCTCAGCAATTGCAACTACGCCTGTATTAACCGCAACACATCCAGATTCTAATTTTTCAGACCCTATATGAGCTTGGTCCATTGAATTTGTGTATAAATAACTACATAAACCTAAATCATTATCATTTGCTCTTTCAATAACTTCATCAAAAGTTTTAAATGTTAGAATAGGCACAAGTGGACCAAAAGGTTCTTCTTTCATAATTGTAAAATTATCTTTCACATCATCAAAAACTGTTGGTTCATAATAGTACCCTTTATTAAAACCAGCAGGTCTTTTTCCACCCATTAAAACTTTAGCGCCTTCATTTTTTGTAGTTTCAACTAATTTTTCAATTTCTTCTAATCTTTTTGCGGTAGTTAAAGGTCCTAACTCAACACCTTCATCCATACCATTACCTATCTTAAGTTTTTTTGCTCTTTCCATAAATGCACTTACAAACTCATCTTTTCTATTTTCCTGGATATAAAATCTATTAGGTGAAATACAAACTTGACCGTTATTTCTAAATTTACCTGTTATAGCTATATCAGCAACTTTGTTCATATCTACATCTTCACAAACAATAAAGGGAGAGTGACCACTTAGTTCCATTGTAACTCTTTGAACTTTATCAGCTGCTTTTTTTAAAATTATTTTTCCAACTCTTGTTGAGCCAGTAATAGATACTTTTTTAATAATATCAGATTCCATTAATTCATTTGATATTTCAGCCGGATCACCTGATAGAAGGTTTACCACTCCATCTGGTACTCCTGCTTCTTTACATATGCTAACTAATTCCATTACTGCGCCAGGAGTAATTGTATCTGGCTTACAAATAACAGAACAACCTGCAGCTAAAGCAGTAGAAATCTTTCTAGAAGCCAAAACTATTGGAAAATTCCAAGGTACTAACGCTGCTACTACACCAACTGGCTGATAATAAACATGCACTCTAGTATCTGGAAATCTACTTTGTTGTGTTTGACCATAAATTCTCTTTGTCTCTTCTGCATTCCATTCAAAAATATCAGCTCCACCACCAACTTCTCCAACACCTTCTGCAAGAGGTTTTCCCACTTCAAGTGTTAACCACTTAGCAAGAACATCTTTTCTTTCTCTCATTAAATCTGCAATTTTTCTAAGAGTATAAGCTCTTTGCCAAGGTGCAGTATTTTTCCAAATCTCTAAGCCTTTTTCAGCAGATTTTAGTGCTTTTTGCACATCAGCTGAAGATGCTTTTGATGCTTTACCAATTACTTCTTCAGTAGCGGGATTAATTACATCGTATGTTTCATTTTTTTCTGCTTGTTGCCACTTACCGTCAATGAATTGTCCAAATTTACTATACATAGAATTTATTTTTAAGTTTACTTAATGTGGTTTTTTATTTTATAAATATATTTATATATAAACATTATATACATTTAAAGATAAACTTAATTTATGAAAAAAATTACACTCACCTGTGCTCACGCAGTAGTTAAATATTTAATAGCTCAAAAAATATTAATTAATGGGAAAAAAGAACCTTTGTTTCCAGGTGTATTTGGAATATTTGGGCATGGAAATGTAGCATGTTTAGGTCAGGCACTTGAAGAAAATCAAAATGAACTTCCCACTTATAGAGGTCATCATGAACAAAATATGGCTTTAACTGGTATAGGTTATGCAAGAGCAAAAAGAAGACAGCAAATTTTTGTGGCAACTTCATCAGTTGGTCCTGGAGCAACAAATATGGTAACTGCTGCTGGTGTTGCTATGAGTAATAGGTTGCCAATATTGTTTTTACCAGGGGATACATATGCAAATAGAATGCCAGATCCAGTTTTACAACAAGTTGAACATTTTAATAATCCAGGAATTACAGCAAATGATGCTTTTAAACCTGTAACAAGATATTTTGATAGAATAACAAGGCCTGAACAAATTATTCAATCTTTTCCAGCAGCTGTTCAAACTATGCTAGATCCTGCTGATTGTGGACCAGCTTGCATTGCTTTATGTCAAGATATTCAAGGACAAACTTTTGATTATCCAGAAGAATTTTTTAAAGAAAAAGTACATACAATTAGAAGACCTAGACCTGATGAGTTTCAAATAAAAGAAGCAGCTGAAAAAATAAAATCTTCAAAAAATCCAATAATTATTTCTGGTGGTGGAGTTTTTTATTCTGATGCGATGGACGAATTAAGCAAGTTTGCAATTAAACATAATATTCCAGTAACTCAAACTGTAATGGGTTATTCCACAATGAAAAGAGATCATTCACATTATGCTGGTCAAATAGGGGGTTTGGGTGGAAAAAATACAAATTCTCTAGCCAAACAAACAGATCTTGCAATTGCAGTTGGAACTAAACTTGCAGACTTTACTACAGGTTCTTGGGCAAATTTTGAGAATGAAAATTTTAAACTTGTATCAATAAATGTATCAAGATTTGATGCAAACAAACATTTAGCACAAGCTGTAATAGGTGATGCAAAAGCTTCATTAGATGAATTATCTTTAGCTTTAGGTGAGTGGAAGGCTGGAGAAGAGTGGAACAAAAAATCTCAAACTGAACTTAAAGCATGGAATGAAGAAGTTGATAAAGCAAGTGCTCCATCAAATCAAGAGATACCAAGTTATGTTCAGGTTATAGGCGCTGTATACAAAAATTCTGATGCATCAGATATAGCAGTAACAGCTGCTGGCGGACTAGTTGGTGAAGTCGTTCAAGTTTGGAGACCTAGAGAATTAAACACTCATGAAACAGAATGGGGTTTTAGTTGTATGAGCTATGAAATTTCAGGAGCTCTTGGAATTAAGATGGCCAACCCAGATAAAGAGGTTATTTCATTTATTGGTGATGGATCATACTTAATGAATAATACTGATATCTATTCTTCAGTTATTACTAACAATAAACTTATAATAGTTGTTTGTGATAATGGAGGTTTTGCAGTCATTAATAGACTTCAATTATTTAAGGGTGGTAAAGAATATAATAACCTACTTAAAAGCTCAAAAACACCTGGACTTGTAGGTGTTGACTTTGCAAAACATGCTGAAAGCATGGGAGCTAAATCAGAACATGTAAATTCTATATCTGAACTTGAAGAAGCATTTAAAAGAGCAAAAAAATCTGATGTTACATATGTAATTTCAATTAAGACACATGCTTATCAGTGGTTAGAAGGTTCTGCGTTTTGGGATAGTCCCACATTAGAAATCCCAACAACTGAAGAAAACAAAGAAGCTATAAAACTTTATAAAGAGGGAAAGAGCAAACAAAGACAAGGCGTGTAACTCTTTATGAATAAAATATTTAAAGTTGGCCTCATTGGCTGTGGTCATATCTCAGAGACTTATTTCAGAGCTGAAAAATATTTTAACAATATTAAAATTATTAAATGTGCAGATATAAATCATGGTAATGCAGTTAGATGTGCAAAAACCAATAAAATTCAAGCATTAACTGTAAATGAACTTTTAAAAGATAAAGAAATTGAAATTGTTCTTAATCTAACTATTCCAAAAGCTCACTATAAAGTTGCAAAGCAGGCATTGGTTAATGGTAAACACGTTTATTCTGAAAAACCACTGGCAATTAATTTTAAGGATGGAAAAGATCTTTTAAGAATTGCAAAAAAGAAAAAGCTTTATATTGGAAACGCTCCAGACACTTTTTTGGGTGGTGGTATTCAAAAATCAAAAGAACTAGTCGATAAAAAAATTATTGGCAAAATTAACTTAGGAAATGCAATTTTTGCTTTTCCTGGAGTTCAATCTTATCACCCTAATCCTGAACCTTGGTTTGCAAAAAAAGAAGGTGGACCAGTAATTGATATGGGGCCTTACTATTTAACTGCTTTAGTTAATTTATTGGGACCAGCAAAAAAAGTTACAGGAAGTGTTGTGAATGGAGTTAAGAGAAGAATTATTGGCATTGGACCAAGAAAAAATAAATCGTTTAAAGTTGAATGTCCCACAACTTATTTATCAACTATCACGTTTGAAAATGGAACGATTATTAGGTTAACTTTATCATTTGATGTCATAGCTCACCAAAGAAACCATATAGAATTATATGGTGATAAAGGATCAATGATAGTTCCAGACCCAAATATGTTTGGTGGTTCGGTTTATATTTGTAAAAATTTGGGAGATCCTTGGAAAGAATACAAAACTAATAAGATGCCATTAGGAAAAATTAATATTAGATCTCAAAGTTCAAGAGCTAATGAGGCTTCAACCAATGCAAACTATCGTGGAGCAGGTTTGGCTGAAATGGCTTATTCAATAGAAAATAAAAAGATAAACAAATGTAATGGAGAATTATCTTTACATGTCTTGGATATAATTCAATCTACAATGAAAGCTTGTACTTCTGGAGTTTCTCAATTAATCAAAACAAGTTGCCAGAAACCAAGGCCATTTTTATTTAAGGAAATAAAAAAAATATTAAAGTAGTTTTTTATTATTCAATAATATTAAAATCAGATTTATATTTATCAGTTATTGTCAAACCTAGTCCTGGTTTATTATCATCTAAATCAATAAATCCATTTTCTGGCGCAGGGTCACCTTCAAAAATATAATAAAAAAGTTCATTTCCTATTTCCACATCATTAACTGGAAAGAATTCTGAAATTGGACAATTGAAATTAGACATTGTTAAATGATAATTGTGCATTTGACCTGCATGAGGAATAACAGGAACTTGGTGAGCTTCTGCAATCGCATTAATTTTTTGAGCAGCAGTAAAACCACCAACTCTATTGTTATCATATTGAATATAGCTTACTGCCTTTAAATCTAATAATTGTTTAAATCCAAACATGTTAAACTCATGTTCACCACCTGAAATTGGAATCATGTTCATATTATTGAGTTCAGCATAACCATGAATGTCATCTGCTATAACTGGTTCTTCCAACCATCTCGGATTAAATTTCATTAATTTTGGAATCATTCTTTTTGCATAATCTA
>CABXKF010000009.1 GCA_902512765.1 uncultured Pelagibacteraceae bacterium
TAAATTTTCTGCCCAATCTCTAAGTGGACCTCTTAACCAATCATTAAGTGGTATTCCAAAACCCATCTTGGGTCTTTCAGTCAAATTTTCAGGAACATAATTTTTTAGAATTTTTCTCAAAATCCACTTTGATTTTCCATTTCTGAACTTTAGAGAATATGGTATTTTCCATGAATACTCGATAAGTCTATGATCAAGAAATGGAACTCTCGCTTCAATTGACGATGCCATAGAAGCTCTGTCAACTTTAACAAGAATATCATTTGGTAAATAAGTGATTTGATCTAGCGCCATCATTATTTGATGATTATTTAAATTTGGAAGTTTAGGCTGAAATCTTGTTAAGAAAGTTCCTGGTTCTTTACTACTTATCACTGCTTCTGTAGGATTTTGCCAGTGAGACGAAAGAACATAATAAAGATCTGACAGAGTTTTTGCCTCTAAAGCATTTATACTTTTAATTTTATATGTACCACTAGCATACTCGTTTAAATTTGGTATTAAATTAAATAACATATTTAGATTTTCTTGGGATATTGATTTAATTCCTTTTGCTACAATTTTTTGTAAAGAGTCTGGAATCATATTTAATTTTTTTGACCAGCTGTTTATTGAACCATATCTGTTGTATCCACAAAATAATTCGTCACCTCCATCTCCTGAAAGTGCAACTTTTATTTGTTTTTTTGCAAGTTGAGATAATAAAAAGGAAGGAATTTGTGAATTATCTGAAAAAGGCTCATCATGTATTTGGGGTAATTTTGGTATTACCTCCATCGCAGTTTTTGGTGAAAAATAAAGTTCTGTATGATCCGTACCAAGATGTTTTGCAATTTTTTTTGCATACTTTGCCTCGTTAAAATCATCTTTACTAAATCCTATTGTAAAAGTTTTAATTGGCTTAATGGATTGCGCCTGCATAAGTGATGATATTATTGATGAGTCTATTCCACCAGATAGAAAAGCTCCTGTAGGTACATCAGAAATCATTTGTTGTTTAACAGATAGCTTTAAATGTTCTTCAAGATCATTCTGAATTTCAAGTCCATCTAGTTGCAATAGATTTTTATTTCCATTAATAGCACATTTGGTTAAAGACCAATAATTTATTTTTTTTGGAAGCAAACCATTTTTCAAATCATTTTCTTTTAATTGTAAATAATGTCCTGGCAATAACTTATAAATATTTTTATAAATTGAATAAGGATCAGGTATGTAATTATGTCGTAATTGAAGAGCAATTGCATTACGATCAATCTCTCCTCTAAACTCTGGATGTGGTTTCAGTGCTTTTAATTCAGATCCAAAAAGAAAAACTTTATTTTTTCCTTTTCCTTGCCATCCATAATAGAGAGGTTTTTCTCCTATTCGGTCTCTTGATAAAGTTAAAATGCGATTTTTCTTGTCCCAGATTACAAAAGCAAACATACCTACAGTTCTATTTAATGTTTCATGAACTCCCAAAAGTTCTATGGACTCTAATAAAGTTTCAGTATCGGTAGCACTTTTCCATTTAATATTTGAATTAATTTCCTCGAGCTGTTTTCTGATTTCTAGATGATTATAAATCTCACCATTGTATGTTATGACAAATCTTCCTGAATTTGAAATCATTGGTTGATCACCAGCTTTTGTTAAATCTATTATTGACAATCTTTGATGGCCAAAAACAATTCCTGATTTTTTATCTTGCCAGATTTTTCCACTGTCAGGCCCACGATGAGAAAGAGTTGAACTCATTTGTAATATTACATTATTGTAAGATGATAAATTTTTTGAATAAAAACCTGAGATTCCACACATATTTTTATAACTCTTCGGTCAATATTAATTTTATAATTGTATTTAAGTTGATTTTCATGAAAGCATTAATCCTTTAATTTCAGAACCACCATTTATATCCTCTATTAATTTAAACCTACCGTTCTTTTTTCTAAAAAAACTTGCAGTATTTTTTCTTTTTTTATTGGGTGTTCTGTTAATCAAGATAATAGAATTTTCTTTTGAAATTTTTTTGATATTTAGTATCGCTTTTTTCAATTTGGTTTCTGAAAAATATGAATAATTTAAAAGATTTGAAACTCTAACTACATCAAAGCGATTGAAATATTTTTTATCAATATTAAAAATATCTTGCTCAAAAAATTCAAGCTCATTTATATTGTTTAAATTGGGAATCAACAATTTTGATTTTTTATATTTTATGTTAATGAGATCAAATAAATATGCTCTATTAAATAATCTTGGCAGAATTTTTTCTGTTTTTTTAAATAAAAAAAAGTATCTATATCTCAAACATTGTTTATTGTATTCTACCATCAAAAGTTCATTGCTTGAACTGTATAAAAAAATAAACTTTTCAATTTGATAAATTGTTATGAATATCTTTTTATCAAATCCAATGATTTTATTAATTTTATTTTTATTTAAATCTAAAAATAATTCTAATGTTGATTGGCCAGATGAAACAGCAAAGTCACATATTGTAATTTTTTTTGAAAAGTATTTATTAATTTTTTTTTTTAATATTTTGTTAACATCATTCATTCTATTATAGGATGTGGTCATAAATGTTGAGTCAACTCTCAATAATGAAAAAATTCTTTTCATCATTTTTTCATTAATATTTTTTTTAAGAACAAAATAACTATAAATATCAGTGAAATTTTTTGTTTTTTTCATTTTTTTAAATTTTATTAATGAAATTGCTTATAATTTGAAAATTTTAATCTAACAATTAAAATGATCATACTCTTAATAGATAAATAATTATACTTATTTTAAAAGTAATAAAATAATCTTCAATAATGATCTTAATTTTAAATTAATACCACCATTTTTTAAGACAAATAAAAATTCCTCTTTTGATTTTTTATGATTATTATTCAAATAATTATAACTACCTGACATATATCTTAATTTTACTTCTAAATCCTTTTTTTGCTTTTGGTTAAACAAATGCATAAAATTTTTAACAGCAAGTCTTTGTGGGATAGACATATTTTTTTTTGAGACATTAGATTCATGTACTAGATAATAACATAATTTTTTTTTTATAAATAAAAATTGATCTGTTATCTTTGCAACTTGCAACCAAGTATAATAATCATCCGAACCAACTAAATTTTTATTTTCATTTAATCCTCCTATTTTGGTAATTATATTTTTACGTATAATAACTGATGAATTACAAATCGGATTTCCTTTTTTAGCATTACTTGTTAATAAATCATTCAGTATGGGTTTTTTTAATTGACGACCTTTAATAATTTTTTTTGTAAAAAAAAGCTTTGATTTTTTATTTACAAATTCATAAGAATGATAAATTAGATCCACATCTTTAGTTATTTTATTAACGCAAACTTCAAGTTTGTCTTCTGTCCACCAATCGTCAGAATCTAAAAATGCAATCCATTCTCCTTTTGAAATTTTAATTCCTAGATTTCTTGATTTGCTAATAACACCATCATTTGAAATTTTGACATAATTAATCCTTGGATGATTAAATTTCTTAATCACTTGATAAGTTTCATCTACTGATTGATTATCAATTATTATAGCCTCCCAATTTTTATATGTTTGATCAATGATAGACTCTAGAGCTTTACTAAGAAATTTAGCATGATTATATGTTGGTATTACAATCGATATTAGGGGCGAAGAATTAATATTCAATATTATCTTTCTTAATGTTGATTGAATTTCTTAATATTTATTTTAAAAAAACTGTTGATAGTTTTTGTAATTTTTTTTTGGTCTTGTAATTTCATATTACTATGAAGGGGTATAGTGACAATTTCATTTGCAACTTTATTGGTTTCTGTCAGATGGTCACTTTTTAATTTTTTAAATAATTTAAATTTATTGCCTGGCTGCCAATGTATACCAGTATCAATTCCATTTTGACTTAAATATTTCATAAACTTTTCTCTCAAATTATTTTTAACCCTTAGATGGTATATGAAAGGAACTATTTTAGTATTTAGAATTGGTTTTTCAAATATGGGATTATTTTCAATATTTTTGTTGAAATATTTTACAGTATTAATCCTTGTCTTTTTTATCAGCCTAAAATCATTTATTTGAGAGATACCAATTGCTGCATGTAAGTTTGCCAAATGATATCTATATCCATGGGTCTCAACATCATAAGTCCACGCTCTTTTATTTTTATACATTACATTTGAAGATTGGCCCATTCCCATCAATCTTATTTTGTGCGCTAAATCTCTCTCTTTTTTTGTATTAACTATAATTGCACCTCCGTCAATTGCCGTAATTGTTTTTACAGGGTCAAAACTAAACATTGCAATATCAGAGAAAGAACCAATCATTTTTTTTTTATAAACACTACCAAATGAATGAGCTGCATCATGTAAAACTCTTAATTTATATTTGTTAGCGATTAATTTAATTTGATTGTGGTTGGCTATCCCCATTCCATAATCGCAAACAATAATTGCTTTTGTTTTTTTTGTAATCAATTTTTCTAATTTTAATGGATCAAGACATAATGATTTATCTATATCAGCAAAAACTATTCTGCCTCCAACTGATATGATTGACTGTAGGTCTGCTATATTATTAAATGCTGGTGTGATGACTTCATCACCCTTTTTAATATTCATCAATATAAGTGCCGTATGTATAGCTGAATAGCCTGTATTTACTGAAACAACATATTTATTTCTTAATTTACAAATTGATTTTATTTTTTTTTCAAACTCATCTACAGATTTTCCC
Source organism: uncultured Pelagibacteraceae bacterium (assembly GCA_902512765.1). Lineage (GTDB taxonomy): Bacteria > Pseudomonadota > Alphaproteobacteria > Pelagibacterales > Pelagibacteraceae > Pelagibacter. Next base: position 4,744 of record CABXKF010000009.1, read on the forward strand.
ATTCCCAACCATCCAACCTCCAAGGATTTAACAGCTGCTTTAATTGTTTTCTTATCAATTAGTGGTTTAAAAACAGGAATATTCATAATGAAACTCAGAAAATTTTTTCAGCATATTCGAGATCTCGGGGAGTATCTATACAATTCCAAATTCCCTCATGTTTATATCCAACCAATTGATTTTCTTCAGACAACTTATTTAGCGGGAACTGCTCAAGCATTTCATTTTTTTCTGAAATAAAATCAAACACCTCTTTATTAAAAACAAAATAACCTCCATTAATCCAACCCTTAGAAATTTTTGGTTTTTCGTTGAAATACAAAATTTCAGAATTTTTATTTAATTCTATTTCACCAAATCTTCCTGGTGGTCTTATAATTGTCATGGTTCCTATTTTTCCATGGCTTTTATGAAAATTAAGAAGATCTTTAATATTTACATCACTCAAACCATCGCCATACGTTAACATAAAAATATCATCTTTTAAAAATTCTTTAATTCTATATAGTCTAAGTGCAGTAAGAGTTTCTATTCCTGTATCAATAACTTGAAAAGATAATCCATCAAATTTTTTATCATATTCAACTTTTTTATTTTGGCCAAATGAAACTTTTAAATTTGAGTTATTTAAATCAAAATTTTTTAAGTAACTTTTAATCATTTCTCCTTTGTAGCCTACTGGGACAATAAAATCTTTAAAGCCAAAACTATTATAATGTTCAATAATTTTTGTTATAATTGGTTTACCATTAATATTTATTAAAGGTTTTGGAATAGAGTCTGTAAGACCTGAAAATCTAATTCCTCTACCACCAGCTAAAATAACAACTTTCATACAAACTTAATTAAACTATTTTATAGGCTTTTAAAGTCTTTATTTAAACTTTCATTTTTATCATGAATTATATTTGAGAAATTAACCACTAAACTATCTTTTTTTTTACTTATATTTTTAAATCCAAACCAAACTTTTGGGGGAACATACAATGTTCCATAAATTTTTTCACTCAAATTAAAAACTAATTTTTTTTTTGAAAGCTCATCATAAAAAAGAAATCTTACGTTACCATAAGGAACCGTTAAATTCATAGTCATCCTTTTATGAAATTTCCATCCTTTAAATTTATTTTTTTTAATCCAAGTAAAATATACTTCACCAAACTTAATAAAATTTTTATCATTATTCTTAATATAATGCATGATGTTCCCTCTAGGATGACTGATAATTGTTTTTTTATAAAATTTGATATTGTCTATACTAGGCATTAAAAATACTTTTTTTTAATTTGATATAATAATTAATATCATTATCTATTAGTTCATTTACTTTTATATCATTTTGATAAAATTTTTTATACCAACTCATTGTAAGCTCAAGCGTTTTCTCTAAATTTAAAACCTTTTTCCACTTTAGATGTTTATTAGCTTTAGATGAATTTAATTTTAAAAGTTGATCTTCTTTAAAAAAATTTTCTTTATAAATTTTAAATTGAGCTTTATTCCAATATTTATGAGATATTTGTAAAACTTTTTTAACAGTTGCAACTTCATTTAACTTAGGGCCAAAATTAAAACTGTTGCCATTGAACTTTATATTTTTTTGTAGGTGATAAGATAGTGCAATATATCCACTTAATGGCTCCAAAACATGTTGCCAAGGTCTGGTTGAATTTGGACTTCTAATATAAACTTTTTTATTTAATGCCCAGGCTTTAACACAATCTGGCACTAATCTGTCTGAGGACCAATCGCCTCCTCCAATTACGTTTCCAGCTCTAGCAGTTGCAATTCTAATTTTTTTATTCTTTTTCAAAATTGAATTAAAATAAGATTTAAAAACTATTTCAGCACTTGCCTTTGAAGCACTATATGGGTCGTGCCCACCCAACCTATCATTTTCATGATAACCTCTTAGTAATTTTAAATTTTGATAACACTTATCACTAGTTATTATTACTGAAGTAGTTTTTTTATTAAGTTTGTTAATACTATTCAAAATATTTGCAGTTCCTATTATATTAGTTTTTAAAGTTTCAAGTGGATTTCTTATAGACTTTTTTACTAATGATTGTGCTGCTAAATGATAAATTAAGTCAGGTTTAAATTTCAAAATATTTTTTTCTAATTGATTTAAGTCTGTGATATCAAATCTTTTATCAATTAGTTTTTTTTTATTAATAAACTTAAATAAGCTTAATTTAGAGCTTGGGTTTAAACTAATGCCTAATATCTTAACATTATACCTCGACAACCAATGAACTAACCAACTTCCTATAGAGCCGTGGTAGACCACCACGTTGATAGGCTGGATGTGGAAGCGCAGTAATGCGTGCAGCTGACCAGTACTAATAGCTCAATTGGCTTGATTTATGCACTGAAAAAAATTTTTACAAGTTTAGATATTAATAATTAATTTTTAAAACTAAATTATTAATATATTATAGATATCACATGACATTTGAGGAACACATTTCTTTCATTGAAAATAGTAAGTTCAATGATCTGAAAAAATTTGCTATTAGGGAAAATTTTATAAAATATATTAACCCTTATGCAATTGATTCACTAAATTTACCAAAAATTAAAAATTTTTTATTAGCATCTGTTGAAGAAAAATTTAAAAAAACTAAATTAAAATCAAAACCCTACAAGTTAATATTAGACCCGACTAATGGATGTAATTTAGGATGTCCATTATGTCCAACTGGCCTTGGAGTTTCATCAAGAAAAAAAGGCGTTCTCAAAATTGATCAATTTGTAGAAGTGATTGATCAATTTAAAGACTATGTAATAGAAGTACATCTTTATAATTGGGGTGAGCCAACATTAAATAAAAAACTTAATGAGATGCTGTCTTATTGTAGAGAAAATAATTTATGGACAAGAATTTCGTCAAATTTGTCCTTAAATTTAAAGGATGAATACCTAGAAAATCTTGTTAAGTCAGGTCTTAATCTTTTACATGTCGATATTGATGGTCTAGACCAAGAAGTTTATGTCAAATATAGAAAAAAGGGAAATATAGACCAAGTTATGAGTAATTTAAAAAAGATTATTGAAATTAAAAAAACAAATAAGCAAAAATATCCAGTGTTAGAGTTAGCAATGCTAGCAATGAAACAAAACGAGCACCAGCATCAAGATTTTTTAAAACTTAAAAAAAAACTAGATGTTGATGTTGTGAGAATAGATAAGATTCAGCATAATCCAAATATGGATAAATCTTGGCTTCCAGAAAATAAGGAACTTATATATTCTAGCTACGAAGATAGTGGGGGAAAAGGAATTTCACATTCGTCTTCGAGTAACATTAAAAATCCATGTCACTGGCCATGGAGTGGGATCGTTGTTAATTATGATGGAGCAGTCAATCCTTGTTGTTTAGTTGATGATCCAAAAGCAGATTTTGATAATATTTATCAGAAACCTATAGAAGAAATATGGAATAGTGAAAAATATATATCTTCAAGATCAGAATTTACTGACCAAAAGGAAATAACTGTAAATACAATTTGTAATATTTGTAAAAACGAAACACACTCTAAAAGATTAAATAGAGTTGAAGGTTCATTTGCAATAAAAATTTAAATAACTAGTCAAACCAGATCTTGTCTAGTAGAAATTAATAGATAAAGACTATTAGATGCCCTGTTTAAACTTAGAAAAGTTAAAAATATGCCCTATAAAAATTTGTAAATATTAAAAAAATTTAATGCAAACCTTCAAACAATTATTATTTTTACTTACACCCCATGAACTCAAACGTGCAGGTTTATTACTTATAATGATTATAATAATGGCTTTACTTGATATGATTAGTGTAGCATCTATTTTGCCTTTTATGGCTGTTTTAACAAATCCCAATCTTATTGAGACAAATTTTTTTTTGAATTATATGTTTCAAACTTCAAAGAATAATTTTGGTGTAGAAGATAATCAGCAGTTTATTTTCGCTATTGGTATTCTAGTATTTTTAATATTAGTGGTATCGCTCGCTTTTAAATTTCTTACCACATATGCTCAAGTGCGATTTATTGAAATGCGTCAATACAGTATTGGAAAGCGTTTAGTAGAAGGATATTTGAATCAACCATATAGCTGGTTTTTAAGTCGCCATAGTGCTGATTTAGGAAAAACTATTTTATCAGAGGTAGGCATAATAATTGGAGACGGTATTAGACCATTAATAGAGTTAATTGCTAAGAGTGTAGTTACAATTACAATTGTAATTTTACTTTTCATTGCCGACCCAAAGCTTGCATTAATAATCGGTTTTTTACTTGGTGGTGCTTATTTATTTATTTTTTATTTTGTACGTATTTACCTTAAAAAAATTGGTAAAGAGCGTTTGAAAAGTAATGAATTGCGTTTTAGAGCCATTAATGAAGCATTTGGCGCATCAAAAGAAGTTAAAGTTGGAGGATTAGAGCAGATTTATATTAATCGTTTTGCTAATTCAGCCCATACTTTTGCTAGAACTCAAGCTTCTTCGCAAGTTTTAGCGCAATTACCACGTTTTATTTTAGAAGGTATAGCCTTTGGAGGTGTTTTATTAATCATACTATATATGATGGCTAAATCAGGTAGTTTTTATAATATTTTACCTATTATAAGTTTATACGTTTTTGCAGGTTATCGCTTAATGCCGGCTTTACAACAGATTTATAGTTCTTTTACTAAACTTACTTTTGCATCAGCCTCACTTGATATGCTAACTAAAGATTTTTTAGATAACAAAACCTATATAAAAAATAAAAATCAAAGTGTGGTAAAATTTAACAAAACAATTAGTTTAAAAAATATTCATTATAATTATCCTAATGCAAAGCGAACAGCTTTACAGGATGTAAATTTAGATATTCCTATAAAATCAATCGTTGGATTAGTGGGTGCTACTGGAAGTGGTAAAACCACAACGGTTGACATTATTTTAGGATTACTAGAAGCTCAAAAAGGTACTTTAGAGATTGATGGTCAGATAATAAATACAAAAAACCTAAAGTCTTGGCAGAGCTCTATTGGTTATGTACCTCAGCATATTTATCTCTCTGATGACACAGTTGAGAACAACATTGCTTTTGGTGTAAACTCTAAAGATTTAAATAAAAAAAAAGTTGAACAAGTTTCTAAAATTGCAAACCTTCATGACTTTGTAATAAACGAATTACCGTCACAATACAATACGACAATTGGTGAGCGTGGTGTAAGATTATCTGGAGGACAGCGTCAACGAATAGGAATTGCAAGAGCATTATATCATAATCCTCAAGTATTAATTCTAGATGAGGCCACTAGCGCTTTAGACAACCTGACTGAAAAAAAGGTAATGGATACAGTCAACAGTCTAAGTAAAAATATTACAATTATCATAATTGCCCATCGTTTAAATACAGTAAAGAATTGTGATATTATCTTCAAATTCGAAAAAGGAAAAATAGTATCCCAAGGTAAATTTGATGAATTATTTAAAATTTTCTAATTTTTTACCAATTTTTAATAAAAATTTACCACAGAAATTTAAAAACTTATTTGAATAAGGAATATTTTTAAGAATTATTCTTAATATTTTGTATCTAACTAACCCTGGTTTGTAATTATCTTGATTATGTAATCCATAAAATTTTTTTCCAATTACTTTAATATTATTTAAATCTCTTGAAAAATTTTCTTCATTTTTGGATATAGTTCGTTCAGCTAGCAAAAAATGAGTCCAGTTTTGATTAAAACTAGGCTCAGAAATAATTGATTTCCAATAATTATCATAAGGAAATTCTGAAAATCTTATGGGATATCCTACTGATGATTTTTCATATCTATTAACATTTAAAAAATAACCACCAACTTTTAATCTTTTATGTATGAAGTCAAAGTAAGACTTTATAGTTTGATGGTTCATTTCCTGCATCGATCTAGTATTAATGAAAAAATCTATTTCAATTTCTTCATCAATATTGCAATTTGGTGGTAATATTATGATATTATTTTTTTCAAATTCAATTTTAGATAAAAAATTTTTTTCTTTGTAATCATTAAATAAAAAGAATTTTTTTTCTGGAAAAAATTTTTTTAAATAGTAGGCACTCATCAAATTTGCCTCTGGAAGATCTATTAGAAATATTTTTGAGTTATAATTACTTATAAATATTTCAGAAAAACTTCCAAAACCTCCGCCTATCTCACAAATATTATTAATTTTAATATTTTTTAAAACTTTATTTTCTAATAACCAAAACCAATAAATATGAATTAACTTGTTATAATCCATATACTTGTCTTTATATGGGAAAATAATGTCACTATTACCAACATTTTTAGAGGAAAGGTTTTTAATTATAAATGGCTCTGTGGTTTGCTCAACTATTTCAGAATAAATTTTAAATGAAAAGTTATCAGTTTGGTCATCTAACCCATCACTTAAATTTTTTTTTTTTCTAAAGTTAATCAAATTTTCAGGAGTAAATTCTTTGAAATTATACCTTGTCCAATGGGCACTTTTTTGATTGATATTCTTTGTATTATTATAGAAAAATTTTGATGCTTCTCTGTAAATTTCAATTAGATCTTTTTCAAGCATATTTGATTGTTATTTATTTGAATTTATCTATTATTCATTAGCTTCGTAATAATTTCTATATCATGCATATCATCAATTTGAAAACTTTTAATTTTTTTCATCTCGTAGAATCCTATTCTTTTAAATAATCTACATTTATATTTTAAAAATTTTTTAGATTGAAAAATATAAAATGATCCATTTTCTAAAAATTTATCATTTATGTTTTGTCTTCTTGGTCTCTTTTTATAATCATAATTTGGAACTAATTTAGAATTATTTTTTTTCCAAACAAAATAATCATTAATTTTAAGAGCAGAAAATAAACTATCATATTTTTTGTTAATAAATTTCATTATAGCATTATCAAAATCTTCACTATCTCTAATTGGTGAAGTAGGTTGAATACCAACTATGATATTTGCGTGAAGTTTTAATTTTTCAGCAGCATGTAGCCACGCTGCTTCTGATGATGATTTATCAGTTGCAAATTTAGCAGGTCTTTCAATTATATTCGCTCCAACTTTTTTTGAATAATCAAGAATTTTTTTTGAGTCACTACTAACCCACGTTTTATCAATTTTTTTTGACTCTAAAGATTTTTTTATTGACCAATAAATCAATGGTTTAGACTTAATTGGATATAGATTTTTATTTTTAATACCTTTTGATCCTCCTCTTGCTAAGATAACAGAATGTATTTTATTTTTTTTCATAGAATAAATATTTTCACTAATTGAAATTATAGTTTAACTTATTTAACTTTTAATGGTATTGTAATTTATGCATATAAAAAAACCTTATCTAATTGGAGAAATTGGAATTAATCATAATGGAGATATTAAAATTGCCAGGAACTTAATAAAAAATGCTAAAGACAGTGGGTTTGATTCCGTAAAATTTCAAAAAAGATCTATTGATATTGTTTATGATAAAAAAACTCTTGATACCCCGAGAGAAAGTCCCTGGGGCACAACAACAAGAGAACAAAAATTAGGTCTTGAATTTGAAAAATCTGAATATGAAGAAATAGACAAATATTGTAAAGAAATTAATATAGAGTGGTTTGCTTCAGCTTGGGATAAGAAAAGTTTAGAATTTTTAGAAAAATTTGATTTAAAATATCATAAAATAGCTTCGGCAATGATTGTAGATCATGATTTTTTAAATGAAGTTGCAAAAAAACAAAAACATACTTTTATTTCTACAGGCATGTCCACAAAAAATGATATTGATAATGCTGTAAATATTTTCAAAAAAAATAATTGTAGTTACGAATTAATGCATTGTGTTTCAACTTATCCAATGAAAGTTGAAGATGCTAATTTAATTACAATTAACCAATTGAAAAAAGAATATAACTGCAATGTCGGATACAGTGGTCATGAAAATGGTGTTGCGATATCCCTTGCTGCAACAATGTTAGGTATTACATCTTTAGAAAGACATATAACTTTAGATAGAACAATGTATGGATCTGATCAATCAGCTTCTCTGGAATTATCAGGAATGAAAAACCTTACAAGTTCAATTAATAAAGTTTTACTATCTATTGGCGAACCATCTCTTGGAAAAATAATAGATGAAGAAATACCAATTGCTAAAAAGTTGAGAGCACACATTAAAAATTAAAATAATGCTAAAACTTGAAGTTGAATTACAAAATCAGTTAAAGGAAAATATTAATGTGCACAAAGACATATTAAAAATGTCCAATGAAATTATTGATGTAATTGAAATTATTCATAAAAAATTAAAAAAAGGGGGTAAAATATTATTTTGTGGGAATGGTGGTTCAGCTGCAGATGCACAACATTTGGCTGCAGAATTTATCGTAAGATTAAGACCTCATATTAATAGAAATCCTATACCAGCTATAACCTTGGCTCAAGACACTTCAACACTAACTGCTTGTGGCAATGATTATAATTTTGATGAAATTTTTTTAAGAACTTTCCAGGCTTTAGCCAAAAAAGACGATATTTTAATATGCATTTCAACATCTGGCAACTCTAAAAATATTTTAAAAGTTTTAAAGGAGGCAAATAAGACAAAAGTTTATTCAGTCTGTTTTTTGGGTAAAGGAGGTGGTAAGGCTAAAAAAATATGTAAAAAATCTCTAGTTATTTCATCACAAAATACTGCAAGAATACAAGAATGCCACATTTTTCTTGGTCATTTTATTTTAGAAAAAGTTGAGGATATTTTGGTATTAAAGAAATAAATTTATACTCTTAAATAAATTATAAAAAAAAATATTTAAATATAAACTTAAAAAGAAAGTGAGAGGTTTGGTAATTCGTAAACTTATACTAACTTCAGATGAGCGTACATGGCCCGAAGATAAAAAGGATCCTGTCATTTTTTTAGGAGAATGGTGTAGGCTCTATAACAGAAAAGAAAATTGGGAAAAATTAGATGCAGAGATCCAAACATATCATTGGGATGATCGAGAGAAGTTTTTAAAAGATAACAAATACCTAAAAGTATTATATGAAAAATTACTTTCTGATCTTTCAAAAAAACTAAACTATATTCATTCGGTAAATAATAAGCCAAGATATTGGAGAATATTGATTGGCCCTTGGTTGGGTTTTTTTGTTCAAATATTATTTGATCGTTGGTTTATGCTAAAAAAAACAATAGATGAAAAAAAAATTTCTAGTTGTAAAATAATTAAACGTGACCCAATTTCAATAATACCAAATGATTCAAAACACTTTAGAAAACTTTTTCAAACTGATGATTGGAATGAAGCGATCTATGGACAATTGCTTGACTCATTTTGGGGTGATGCAATTAATATTGAAAAAATAAAAGTAGAATCTTTAGCTGAAGTATCCCCAAATAATCAGACAGAAGCAACGAAAGTTTCTTTCAAAAATAGAGTCGAACATTATTTAACAATATTATTTAATAAGCTTTTTATTAAAAAAGATGATTATTTTTTTATCACTAGTTATTTAAGAATTAAAATACTTCTTAAATTGCAAATTAGCCTTCGTCAATTCCCTAAGTTATGGAAATTCATACCCTCACCGATTACAAAACCTGATATTAATCAAAGAAAATGGGAACTGGAGGGTCATGAGTTGACTGCTGATACATTCGAAAAGCTTATACGCCATTTTATTCCATTTCATATTCCAACATGTTATCTTGAGGGTTATGAAAAGCTAAAAAAAACCATTTCCCAAAATGGTTGGCCAGAGAAGCCAAAAGCTATTTTCACATCTAATTCCTTTACAGCTGATGATGTATTTACAATTTGGGCAGCGGAGAAGACACAGGAAGAAAATTCTAAGCTTGTGATTGGTCAACATGGAGGGATTTTTGGAATGACACCTTTTGGATTTTTAGAGGAACACCAGATTGAAATTTCAGATAAATGGCTTTCTTGGGGATGGACTGATAAAAATAGACCAAAAATTAAACCTTTTTGTAATTTTAAAAATCACGGAAGAAAACCCATGTATGATCCAAATGGGGTAGCATTAATGGTGGGAATGTGTATGTCTCGCTATAGCCATCATTTGCGCTCGATTCCTGTAGCATCACAGTGGTTATATTATTTTGATGATCAGCAAAAATTTATCAATGCATTGCCTGATGAACTACGTAAAAAAGTTATAGTCAAACTTCAGCCCCAGGATTTTGGTTGGAATCAAAAAAAACGATGGAGAGATAAAATCCCAGAAGTACAGATTGAAGCAGAGAATAAATATATTGAAAAATTAATCAGTAAATCTAGGATTTATATTTCAACTTATAATGCTACAACTTATTTAGAGTCACTTTATTGGAACATACCTTCTATTATATTCTGGGATCCAAAATACTGGGAGCTTAAAGAAGAAGTAAAACCATATTTTGAGTCACTAAAATCAGTAGGTATATTTCATGAAACACCTGAAAGCGCAGCAAGACATTTAATTGAAATATGGGATAAAATTGATATATGGTGGAAATCAAAAGAAGTTCAGAATGCTCGTGAAATATTTTGTGATAAGTATTCAAAAAAATCTAAAGACTTAAAAACTTTACTGTTTCATCTAAAGTAAAATATTATGAAAACTAAAAATGTCTAGAAATAAGTTCATAACGTTTATTGCAACGCAACTGAAAAATTTTTTTTATGATAAATTTACTATTGATCAATTAACAATTAAAAAAGAACAATTGGCCACTAGAGATTACGTTCACAGTTTTCTTAAAGCTTCTAAAAAAATAATTAGTTGCTTTAATAAAAGATGGAATAGTCCTGCTGATTTTTTTATTAGACAAATATTTTGTTATCGTTTTATAGCACCAATGTCTGTAATAAGATTCTTCAATATTAGTAATAAAAAAATGTCTCACTATACATATGATAGTTATATGCGATGTATTAATGAGTTAGTTTTTCAAGAAGGATTTTTTTCAAGAGTGCCAAAAATACTCATGAATATTAATAGATTTAGACATTTGAGTCTGTTTCGTTCTAATTTAATCGAAGGTCAATACTTAATTTTATCCTCAAAAATTGTTGATTTAAGTAAAATTCAACAAATGGAGTATTCTGTAGTTCAAAGCAACGTAAATGTTTTAAGTTTTTTAGAAGTAATTATGATTTTAATAAAAGGGAGTTTTAAATTTGTAAATTCTTTAGAATATCTAAATACTAAATTAGTGAATAAGATTGAGATATTAATATCCTATAACAACATAAAACGCTTGGGTACCACAAAGTATATGGCAGGTGTAGATTTTCTTGAAAACCCGGTCTTTCAAGCATGTAATAACAAAGGGGCAATTTCTTTTGGTTGGCAACAAAGAGCTTTTAATTTTTTTCAATTTGAATTTCGCTATGCATATTATCATGAATATTCTTATTGGGACAAAGAGAGTATGCGAATACATTCATCGGTAAATCATGTTCAAAACTCATTGATAAATTATCCTAAAGATAAACTAAAAATAAATACAGACATAAAAAAAATAATTGCTTTTCCATGTCAACATACTGAAGTACTTTGTTCAGGTTCCTTCAACAATACAAGTATGGCTAATGCATTTGCGAATTTTTTGCAAAGTTTAACCAATTGTGGTTACAAAGTAATAGTTAAACCAAAAGATCTTAAGGATAGGGATTTCTGGGAAAATAAAGGATTTGATGTTGTAACATCACCAAGAGGTGATTACATGAATACTTTAAAAAATGGATTTTGTTGTGCCGTAACATCAGTGCTCACAACTCCAGGATTAGAAATTGCATTAAAAACTACAATACCATCATTTTATTATTCTGATAATACAATTCCTTCTGAGTATTCTGGTTATGATGATATGTTGGTTAAGTCGCCATCTGATTTATTTGAAAAATTAGGAGTAAAACATAATAAATGATTGAAATAAGGAAATATTTAGATCGTGATTTGTCTTATAATCATAAACAAAAACAATGAAGGACTATATCTGTTAAATATAAATAACTTTCAAAAATTTTATATAAAACTTAATATATTTTTTATGTCTTAAAAAAAATATGAAAATTAATAATTTGTATATAATTGGAGAAGGTAAAATTGAGTCTATCAGTGAAATTAGTGAAAAATCAAAAGTTGTTTTTTTGGATAAAAAATTAATAGGTTTAAGTAATGAGCTTGAACTAATTAAAATACTTGAAAAAAAACAGAATTTTTTAAGGGAAAAGTGGTTAAATTTTCAGGAACAAGTATTTAAAAAGCTGAAAATACAAATAGATAAGGACAAAGATTTTTATTATGTGTTATGTAATCTTTTTTTTGAGGCATCTCCTCTAAAAACAGACTCTGTTTATAAATTTTTTAAACTTTATTTATTATTAGATTATGTAAAAAAAGAAAAAATAAAGAATATTTTTCTGCACAATGTATCAAAAGAAATTGAAGATTTCTTTTATATAAATATGAATTTATTTTCTTTTTCAGTTAACATAACAAGTACTTTAAAAAAAAATCAATCTTTAATAAAATTATTAAAAAAATCAGAAAAAGAAAATGTTATTTTTTCGTTGTTAAGTGGTTTTATTCAAGAATATAAAAAAAAAAAACAAAAAATATTATATAAAAAAAGTAAATCTAATAAGGTTGTTTTAAGTTATTATATTCCTGGAGCAAATAAATTTGACAATGGTTTTTCAAACAATTTCTTTGATGATGTATCTGCTCTACTAAATAAAGATTATAATTGGCTATTCATTTATGAGGGTCATGGATCAAATTTTGATTATGAGAATAAATTAATTAGTAAAAATATAAATTCTTTGGGGTTCTTAGACTCTTACTTATCATTTATGGATTTTTCAAAAATTATTCCTAAATTTTTTAGGGTCAGAAAAAAATTAAAATCAATTAAATATAATGATCTTTTTGTTTTTGAAGATGTTAATTACTCTTGTTTAATCAAAAGTGATTGGTTTACTTCAATTTCAATTTTATTGTTTAAACTTTTGATTTTTGAAAAAAAATTTTCCAACTTTATTAAATTAAATCCACAAGTAAAAGAAATTATATATTTATTAGAATTTCAACCATGGGAACAAATTTTGAATAAAATAGCTCAGAAACACAAAATTAAAACTAAGGGAGTCATTCACTCAATAGCTAGGCCGAATGTAATGAGCTATTATCATCCAAAATTACTTCATTCATATTTTTATTTACCAAATCAGGTAGGAGTAAATAGTGATTTTAGTAAATCTCTTTTATTAACAAATGGTTTTTCAAAAGATCAACTTTTGGAAATTGAGGCACATAGATTTAATTATTTGGCTGAACAAAGTGAGATTAGTTATAAAAAAATAAACTCAAAAAAATCAATCTTGATAATTACATCAGTCAGTCTTAAAGAAAATATCGAATTATTAGAAACTTTTTCTCAATCTAATGTTAAATTTGAAAATATATATATTAAAGAGCATTTTCTTTTTCCAGTCAGTTCAATAATAAAGTCTTCAATTAAAAATTTTCCTTCCTATAAAGTAATAAATTGCTCCGTACTTGAAGCTTTTAAATTTTCAGATATTGTGTATTCAGCAAATGGCTCATCAGTTTTAATGGAAGCAGTTGTAAAAAAAAAGCCAACTGTTTCGCTTATTTCATTAGCCTCATTACCAATACCGGCAATAGAAAAATCTGAAAATCTACATTTTGTTTATGACGTAAAATCATTGTCAAATATATTAAGGCAATTAAATTTAAATTTATTTAATCATGCTTTACCAGATAATGAAAAAGAATATTTGTATTTAGATAAAGAATTAAAATTGTGGAAAGAATTTTTAAATAAATAGAAATAATAAAACTTAATTAGTTTTTAATCATTGATAAATCTTCTGATTTGTTTGAAATTTGTAATTTTATATTTATATAATTTATCATTTCTGCCGTATCCATATTTTGCAAAAATAAATAAGATATTGGCTTTTTTTGCCGCCTGGTAATCAATTTTTGTGTCACCAACAAAGCAGGCTTCTTCTTTTTTTTTTTTATTTTTTTTTATAGAATATAATAAATGATCAGGAAAAGGTTTGCCTCTAAGTTTATTATTGGGGCAATGCACAGAATCAGGTCTTATATCATATTTCTTTAACAAAAAAGTTGTTCTTACCTTATCTTTTGAAGTAACAATTGAAAATTTTATTTTTTTTTTTTTTAAATATTTCAATTGATCAATAACACCCTTGTAAGGTTTGATTTTATTTATTTCTCTTATTGAAATTTTTTTAAAATGCTCATAAATCTTTTTATTTTGTTCTATACCTAATGATTTTAAAATTTTTAAAAACGGTTTTCCAATTTCGTTAAAATATCGATAAAAACTTATATTTAGTCTAAATTTCTTTGATGTTTCGTTCCAAGCTACTTCCATATTTTTTTTTGAGTCAAAAATGACACCATCTAAGTCGAAAATAAATAATAATTTTTCTTTATTATCTATCATTTATAATATTTTCTAAATGTATCTTTTTGAACTAATAACAAAGATTTTATTAGATCTTTTTTAGTGTTAATCGAAAAACTATCATTTTTAAATTTTATTGTTCCAATTTTATATCCATTTTCAAGTACTCTTAGCAACTCAACACCCTCATAATCTTCCAATTTTCTATTTTTTAAATCTTTAAATTTATTAATAAAATTTGGTTTAAAAGTAACAAAATCTTGATGTCTCTTAAAAGGCTCATTTTTGGATCTAAATGGATAGGGGGCATCTGCTCTTGTAAGATACAATACATTATTATTTTGATTTGAAATTATTTTTACATAACTGTCATTATTTTTTTCATAAGTATGAGTATGTGGTATCACAACATCATATTTATCTAAATTCTTTAGATGATAATTTATAGCTTTATCAAGATAGTGTGGATTTAAAAAAATTTCATCACACTGTATATCCACAACTAATTTTAATTTTTTAAATTCTTTTTTTTTTTTATTTAAAAATGAAGAAATTCTATCAGTACCATTTTTTATATTTTGACTTGTTAAATATGCATCGTGATTATATTTTTTAACTAAATTCACAACTTTCATACTGTCAGTACAAACTATTAATTTATCAAGTTTTTTTGACATCATGGATCTTTTCATGACATGAACTAGAAGTGGAAGCCCATCAATTATTTGTAGCGGCTTGTTTGGCAATCTTTTTGATTTTAATCTTGCAGGTATTATTCCTAGAATCATAAAGGTTTATATATACAATTAACTATTAATTAAAATTAATATTTGATTAAATTTAAAAGAATTAATCATCAAAGTTAAAATATAATCAATATTCATAAATTTTTACTTAAAGCTTATAAGCAAATCTCTTTTTTAATTTTATCTAGTGAATACATAATTATAAGTTGAAACATATTTAATACCCACTTTATCAAATTGTAAATCATTATTATGTTTTTTATGAAGAAATTTAAATTTATAAGTATCCATCATTTTTAAAATTTGTGTATATTGCTCCTTAAAGTTTTCATTTATTTCAATTGATATACCCTTTATTTTTTGATTATCTAAAAATTTATCACCACCTTTAAGGATCAAGTGCTCAATACCATCAACATCAATCTTAATATAATCAGGAACATTTAAAATTGAATTTTCTATAAAATAATTCATTGTCGTTCCAAGTAAACTATATTTCATTTCAGGTTTGAATAATTTTCCCTCAAAATCAATTTTTTCTCCAAATGTGATTAGCGCTCCTCCTTCAACAAATTCACCTTCATTCATTTCTTGAAAAGTATTTTCAATACTAGTTAATGGTAACGTAACTACTTTTATATTCTTTTCTAGATTGTTAATGGATATATTTCTTGTTAAAGCTCGCAAATTTGAAGTAGAAGGTTCAAAGGCGATAGTTGTGGATCCTGGATGTCTTAGAGCATTATAAATTGAATATAATCCAACGTTAGCTCCAATGTCCCAAAATATCAAATTTTCTTTATTATCAAAGTTATCTATCCATTCAAGCGTCTCAGGTTCTTTAATAAAAAAAGTGTTCACTCTCCATCTTGTAATATGATTAGGAACAAAAAATTTTATTTTTTTATTTAAAATATTAATTGATTTGTATGATCTCTCATGGATAAAATCGTTAAACCAAATCAGTATGCTTCTTTTTGTTAAAATGTTAAAAATTTTATCTAAAAAAATAAGGAGATTAAAAAATAAATAGGAAAGTTTTTTTATCATTATTATTACGAATGGTGTACATCAAAATATTTTCCTTCATAGCTAAATATAGTTGGTCTTAAGAACATGCAATTTGATTTAATTGAAATTATAGGGTTTTTAACCTCAATTAAGATTGAATTATAAGGTTTTAATTTAAAATTCTTATTTCCAATAGAAAAATTAATTTTAAATTTTGTTGGATTTGTAAAAAATAATTCATTTTTATCAAAATTCTGAAAATTTTTTTGAATTGTATAAATTTGGTTTTTAAATAAAGAAAGATTTGTTAAATTTGAAAAATGCAAATCTTTTGTAGCTTCACTCATTATATTAGCATATTTTGTGTTAATGTTACCATGCACAAAAGAATACAAATTATTGTTCTTCGAATATCCAGTATAACATCTGTTTGAAATGCTGTCTTTGTTACCTAAGTTTTTTGTATTTGTTGAATAATGATAAATGTAAAATGTGCCATAATCTGTAATATCATTTAAATATTTTGAAGTAATTTCAAATTCATTTGATAAATTTAAGTCGTTTATTTTTTCGATCTTAATCAATTTATGTTCTTTTGAAAAAAAATGTATTTCAACATATGAATTATCAATTTTATAAAATAGATTTAATATATCTGAAAACTTAAACAAAGTTTTATAGCCATTGTCAGTTCTCCACAAAAAAGCATCACTAATACTAGTGGGATAATTTTTTTTTACACGACCATAGTATATTGGTCTAAAATTTATACTATTTCTTAATAATATAGAAAATTCTGAATTGTATAAATTTTTAAGCAATAATTTCATTTATTTCCTTTTTTAAATTACTTACTTTTATAAATTTATTTTCACTTTGTATATATTCATGTGGCGGATGAGTATGTTCAAAAGATAAATGATTATTTTTTATAGAGACATACATGGGCACCCCTAAATATTTATCAGTTATTAAAAATATTTCTGGTTTTATAAGTTTGGAACTTATCTCGATACAATTTATATAATTTGTTTTAATCTGAAATTGTTCCTCAATACTTTTTGTTTTATAATTTACTAAATATGCATTAAAATTTTCTTCAATTGGTTCTTCAAAAATATTTTTGATTAAAACGTAATTTTGGTCAGCACGAGAGTTTGCTAACGAGCTAATAGAACTTAATAAAGTCCCTTTTTTCGTAATCATCGAATAAGGATATTCAGATTGAAAAGAAGAAAACCCCCCTTGATCTAAGTATATTTTAAAGTTTGCTCTAAAAGCAGGGCGTGTATCAGTAAAATTATTAAAATTTTCTAATTTCTTATCATTAAATTCGTCAAAAATTTTTTCATCTGCCAAAAAAAATATCTCATTATCTAAAATATCTTGATTTCTTAAAATATAAAAATTTTCACTTTCTTTTTTATTTTCAACTTCTTTTAAAATCCACTTATTATGTTCTGGATAAGTCTTAAATAGCCTTAAATTTAATTTTTTTAAATCTCTGTTTTGAAATAAAGGTATTTGGATTTCTGATTTAAATAGATTGTTGTTAATTCCATAAAAAAAATTCATTTATTTATCCAAATAAGTTTTAATAAAAGTTAAAAATATAATCTTAAAAAGCGAAACTTGTTAAAAAGTATATATTTTTATATATTTATAAAAAATATTATAGTATTATTATATCACAATTATTTATTTAATTAGATCTGCTTTTAAATTAACCCTAGAATGCATTTTAATTATAAATGAAAATATTCATATATATTATAGAAAATAGCTTACATTATTATAAAAATTATTAACTAAATGGATTTAAAAAAATTTTTTGAAAAAAAAAGAATACTTGTTACTGGGCACACGGGCTTTAAGGGAAGTTGGTTAGTTCATTGGTTGTCGAGGTATAATGTTAAGATATTAGGCATTAGTTTAAACCCAAGCTCTAAATTAAGCTTATTTAAGTTTATTAATAAAAAAAAACTAATTGATAAAAGATTTGATATCACAGACTTAAATCAATTAGAAAAAAATATTTTGAAATTTAAACCTGACTTAATTTATCATTTAGCAGCACAATCATTAGTAAAAAAGTCTATAAGAAATCCACTTGAAACTTTAAAAACTAATATAATAGGAACTGCAAATATTTTGAATAGTATTAACAAACTTAATAAAAAAACTACTTCAGTAATAATAACTAGTGATAAGTGTTATCAAAATTTAAAATTACTAAGAGGTTATCATGAAAATGATAGGTTGGGTGGGCACGACCCATATAGTGCTTCAAAGGCAAGTGCTGAAATAGTTTTTAAATCTTATTTTAATTCAATTTTGAAAAAGAATAAAAAAATTAGAATTGCAACTGCTAGAGCTGGAAACGTAATTGGAGGAGGCGATTGGTCCTCAGACAGATTAGTGCCAGATTGTGTTAAAGCCTGGGCATTAAATAAAAAAGTTTATATTAGAAGTCCAAATTCAACCAGACCTTGGCAACATGTTTTGGAGCCATTAAGTGGATATATTGCACTATCTTATCACCTACAAAAAAATATAAAGTTCAATGGCAACAGTTTTAATTTTGGCCCTAAGTTAAATGAAGTTGCAACTGTTAAAAAAGTTTTACAAATATCTCATAAATATTGGAATAAAGCTCAATTTAAAATTTATAAAGAAAATTTTTTTAAAGAAGATCAACTTTTAAAATTAAATTCATCTAAAGCTAATAAACATCTAAAGTGGAAAAAGGTTTTAAATTTAGAGAAAACGCTTGAGCTTACAATGAGTTGGTATAAAAAATTTTATCAAAATGATATAAAAGTAAATGAACTAATAGATAATGATATTAATTATTATATCAAATTAAAAAAAAGTATTTTTAATGCCTAGTATAGACAATATCAAATTTTATAAAAAAACAATTATCAGTCATCCTAGAGGGAACATCATGCATTATATTAAGAATAATGATAAAAATTTTATTAAGTTTGGTGAAGTATATTTTACTTGGATTAAAAAAAATAAATTTAAAGGATGGAAATTTCATAAAAGGATGACTATGAATTTAACGGTTCCTTATGGTAACGTAAGATTTCTTTTTTATGATGAGCTTTCAAAAAAAAAATTAGTTTTTAATTTGAGTGAAAAAATTTATGGAACATTGTATGTTCCCCCAAAAGTTTGGTTTGGATTTAAAAATATAAGTAAAAAAAAAGATAGTTTAGTGGTTAATTTCTCAAATATAATTCATGATAAAAATGAAAGTTTAAATAAAGACTTTAAAAGCCTATAAAATAGTTTAATTAAGTTTGTATGAAAGTTGTTATTTTAGCTGGTGGTAGAGGAATTAGATTTTCAGGTCTTACAGACTCTATTCCAAAACCTTTAATAAATATTAATGGTAAACCAATTATAACAAAAATTATTGAACATTATAATAGTTTTGGCTTTAAAGATTTTATTGTCCCAGTAGGCTACAAAGGAGAAATGATTAAAAGTTACTTAAAAAATTTTGATTTAAATAACTCAAATTTAAAAGTTTCATTTGGCCAAAATAAAAAAGTTGAATATGATAAAAAATTTGATGGATTATCTTTTCAAGTTATTGATACAGGAATAGAAACTCTTACTGCACTTAGACTATATAGAATTAAAGAATTTTTAAAAGATGATATTTTTATGTTAACGTATGGCGATGGTTTGAGTGATGTAAATATTAAAGATCTTCTTAATTTTCATAAAAGCCATGGAAAAATAGGAACCATGACAATTATAAGACCACCAGGAAGATTTGGTGAAATAGAATTAAATAAAAATTCTGAAATTTTGTATTTCAACGAAAAACCAAAAATTTCTAAGGGTTGGATTAATGGAGGTTATTTTGTTTTTAATAAAGAGGTGTTTGATTTTATTTCAGAAAAAAATGAAATGCTTGAGCAGTTCCCGCTAAATAAGTTGTCTGAAGAAAATCAATTGGTTGGATATAAACATGAGGGAATTTGGAATTGTATAGATACTCCCCGAGATCTCGAATATGCTGAAAAAATTTTCTGAGTTTCATTATGAATATTCCTGTTTTTAAACCACTAATTGATAAGAAAACAATTAAAGCAGCTGTTAAATCCTTGGAGGTTGGATGGTTGGGAATGGGAAAATCTGTAGATGAGTTTGAAAAAAAAATAAAATCAATTTGTAAATTAAGAAATAAATATGTTGTTTCAGTAAATACAGGCTATTCAGCTATACATACGGCACTTATATTGATGAATATTAAAAAGGGTGATGAAGTCATCACACCAGCATTTAATAA
This sequence comes from uncultured Pelagibacteraceae bacterium, assembly GCA_902512765.1. GTDB lineage: Bacteria > Pseudomonadota > Alphaproteobacteria > Pelagibacterales > Pelagibacteraceae > Pelagibacter. The sequence goes on from CABXKF010000009.1 coordinate 25,286, forward strand.
TATAGCAGACCTACAGTCAATCATATCAGTTGGAGGCAGAATAGTTTTTGCTGATATAGATAAATCATTATGTCTTGATCCATTAAAATTAGAAAAATTGATTACAAAAAAAACAAAAGCAATTATTGTTTGCGATTATGGAATGGGGATAGCCAACCACAATCAAATTAAATTAATCGCTAACAAATATAAATTAAGAGTTTTACATGATGCAGCTCATTCATTTGGTAGTGTTTATAAAAAAAAAATGATTGGTTCTTTCTCTGATATTGCAATGTTTAGTTTTGACCCTGTAAAAACAATTACGGCAATTGACGGAGGTGCAATTATAGTTAATACAAAAAAAGAGAGAGATTTAGCGCACAAAATAAGATTGATGGGAATGGGCCAATCTTCAAATGTAATGTATAAAAATAAAAGAGCGTGGACTTATGATGTTGAGACCCATGGATATAGATATCATTTGGCAAACTTACATGCAGCAATTGGTATCTCTCAAATAAATGATTTTAGGCTGATAAAAAAGACAAGGATTAATACTGTAAAATATTTCAACAAAAATATTGAAAATAATCCCATATTTGAAAAACCAATTCTAAATACTAAAATAGTTCCTTTCATATACCATCTAAGGGTTAAAAATAATTTGAGAGAAAAGTTTATGAAATATTTAAGTCAAAATGGAATTGATACTGGTATACATTGGCAGCCAGGCAATAAATTTAAATTATTTAAAAAATTAAAAAGTGACCATCTGACAGAAACCAATAAAGTTGCAAATGAAATTGTCACTATACCCCTTCATAGTAATATGAAATTACAAGACCAAAAAAAAATTACAAAAACTATCAACAGTTTTTTTAAAATAAATATTAAGAAATTCAATCAACATTAAGAAAGATAATATTGAATATTAATTCTTCGCCCCTAATATCGATTGTAATACCAACATATAATCATGCTAAATTTCTTAGTAAAGCTCTAGAGTCTATCATTGATCAAACATATAAAAATTGGGAGGCTATAATAATTGATAATCAATCAGTAGATGAAACTTATCAAGTGATTAAGAAATTTAATCATCCAAGGATTAATTATGTCAAAATTTCAAATGATGGTGTTATTAGCAAATCAAGAAATCTAGGAATTAAAATTTCAAAAGGAGAATGGATTGCATTTTTAGATTCTGACGATTGGTGGACAGAAGACAAACTTGAAGTTTGCGTTAATAAAATAACTAAAGATGTGGATCTAATTTATCATTCTTATGAATTTGTAAATAAAAAATCAAAGCTTTTTTTTACAAAAAAAATTATTAAAGGTCGTCAATTAAAAAAACCCATACTGAATGATTTATTAACAAGTAATGCTAAAAAAGGAAATCCGATTTGTAATTCATCAGTTATTATACGTAAAAATATAATTACCAAAATAGGAGGATTAAATGAAAATAAAAATTTAGTTGGTTCGGATGATTATTATACTTGGTTGCAAGTTGCAAAGATAACAGATCAATTTTTATTTATAAAAAAAAAATTATGTTATTATCTAGTACATGAATCTAATGTCTCAAAAAAAAATATGTCTATCCCACAAAGACTTGCTGTTAAAAATTTTATGCATTTGTTTAACCAAAAGCAAAAAAAGGATTTAGAAGTAAAATTAAGATATATGTCAGGTAGTTATAATTATTTGAATAATAATCATAAAAAATCAAAAGAGGAATTTTTATTTGTCTTAAAAAATGGTGGTATTAATTTAAAATTAAGATCATTATTGAAGATTATTTTATTACTTTTAAAATAAGTATAATTATTTATCTATTAAGAGTATGATCATTTTAATTGTTAGATTAAAATTTTCAAATTATAAGCAATTTCATTAATAAAATTTAAAAAAATGAAAAAAACAAAAAATTTCACTGATATTTATAGTTATTTTGTTCTTAAAAAAAATATTAATGAAAAAATGATGAAAAGAATTTTTTCATTATTGAGAGTTGACTCAACATTTATGACCACATCCTATAATAGAATGAATGATGTTAACAAAATATTAAAAAAAAAAATTAATAAATACTTTTCAAAAAAAATTACAATATGTGACTTTGCTGTTTCATCTGGCCAATCAACATTAGAATTATTTTTAGATTTAAATAAAAATAAAATTAATAAAATCATTGGATTTGATAAAAAGATATTCATAACAATTTATCAAATTGAAAAGTTTATTTTTTTATACAGTTCAAGCAATGAACTTTTGATGGTAGAATACAATAAACAATGTTTGAGATATAGATACTTTTTTTTATTTAAAAAAACAGAAAAAATTCTGCCAAGATTATTTAATAGAGCATATTTATTTGATCTCATTAACATAAAATATAAAAAATCAAAATTGTTGATTCCCAATTTAAACAATATAAATGAGCTTGAATTTTTTGAGCAAGATATTTTTAATATTGATAAAAAATATTTCAATCGCTTTGATGTAGTTAGAGTTTCAAATCTTTTAAATTATTCATATTTTTCAGAAACCAAATTGAAAAAAGCGATACTAAATATCAAAAAAATTTCAAAAGAAAATTCTATTATCTTGATTAACAGAACACCCAATAAAAAAAGAAAAAATACTGCAAGTTTTTTTAGAAAAAAGAACGGTAGGTTTAAATTAATAGAGGATATAAATGGTGGTTCTGAAATTAAAGGATTAATGCTTTCATGAAAATCAACTTAAATACAATTATAAAATTAATATTGACCGAAGAGTTATAAAAATATGTGTGGAATCTCAGGTTTTTATTCAAAAAATTTATCATCTTACAATAATGTAATATTACAAATGAGTTCAACTCTTTCTCATCGTGGGCCTGACAGTGGAAAAATCTGGCAAGATAAAAAATCAGGAATTGTTTTTGGCCATCAAAGATTGTCAATAATAGATTTAACAAAAGCTGGTGATCAACCAATGATTTCAAATTCAGGAAGATTTGTCATAACATACAATGGTGAGATTTATAATCATCTAGAAATCAGAAAACAGCTCGAGGAAATTAATTCAAATATTAAATGGAAAAGTGCTACCGATACTGAAACTTTATTAGAGTCCATAGAACTTTTGGGAGTTCATGAAACATTAAATAGAACTGTAGGTATGTTTGCTTTTGTAATCTGGGACAAGAAAAATCGCATTTTAACTTTATCAAGAGACCGAATAGGAGAAAAACCTCTCTATTATGGATGGCAAGGAAAAGGAAAAAATAAAGTTTTTCTTTTTGGATCTGAATTAAAAGCACTGAAACCACATCCAGAGTTTAGAGGAGAGATTGATCGTAATGCAATTGCTCTTCAATTACGACATAATTACATACCTGATCCTTATTCAATTTATAAAAATATTTATAAGTTATTGCCAGGACATTATTTACAATTAAAAGAAAATGATTTGAAAAATGGTTTGCTTCCAAAAAAAATAAATTATTGGTCTTTAACCAAATGTGCTATTAATGGAAATAAAAATCTATTGCAACTAGATGGACTTGAAATTCAGAATGATCTTGAAGAACATTTAAAGCTATCTGTTAAACAACAAATGATTTCTGATGTACCTACAGGAGCTTTTCTATCTGGTGGAATAGACTCATCAATAATATCATCACTTATGCAGGCGCAATCCATTAAGCCAATTAAAACTTTTACAATAGGATTTAGTAAAGATGATTTTAACGAGGCAAAGTATGCAAAAAAAATTGCAAAACATCTTGGTACGGATCATACAGAACTTTATTTTTCACCAAAAACTGCGATGGAGGTAATACCAAAATTACCCCAAATACATGATGAGCCTTTTTCAGATAATTCACAAATTCCTTCCTTTTTATTATCTCAACTTGCAAAAAAACAAATAAAAGTTGCACTTTCAGGAGATGGAGGTGACGAATTATTTTGTGGATACAACAGATATGGTTCAATAAACAGCTGGTCAAAAAAATTAAATATGATTCCAGACTCTTTACAAAAAATTGTAGCAAAAGGAATTAAATCAATATCCCAAGAAAATCTAAATATGTTATTTAATTTAATACCAAATTTAAACGAGTATGCTAGTGGTACATATAAAATTAAAAGTATAAATGCTTTAGAGGCAAAAACTCTGTCAGATCTTTATTATGTTCTTTCGTCTCACTGGCAAAATCCTACAGAAGCAGTGATAAGTAGTAAAGAACCAGGAACTTTCTTAACAAGATTTCAGCCTAAACTTCCAAATTTAAATAATCATCAAATAATGATGGCGCTAGATCAAATCACTTATTTACCAAATGATATTCTTGTTAAAGTTGACAGAGCTTCTATGGCATCGTCAATTGAAGCGAGAGTTCCATTTCTTGATCATAGACTTATCGAGTATTCATGGAAAATACCATATTCTCTAAAGTTCAGAAATGGAAAATCAAAGTGGATTTTGAGAAAAATTCTAAAAAATTATGTTCCTGAAAATTTGACTGAAAGACCCAAGATGGGTTTTGGAATACCACTTAATGATTGGTTAAGAGGTCCACTTAGAGATTGGGCAGAAAATTTA
>CABXKF010000010.1 GCA_902512765.1 uncultured Pelagibacteraceae bacterium
CAATTTTACCATTAATCAGCTCTTGCCTAAATCTTCTCTGAAATGCGCTAACTATAAAAATAAAAAATTTTTCTTTTTTTATTTTTTTTGAGCTTTTTATTGAATATCCAATTTTTGATAAATTTTTATAAAATTTTTTTTTATCTACTTGGCTTATTTTTTTTCTTCTAGATTATCTGATCTAAAGCTAATACCATCTAAAGCTTTTGATGAGAATTTTTTGTGATAATGAATGCCACTTACCAATTCCAAATTCAGCAAAATATTTCCATGGAAATTTTTCACCAGGATCTTTTTTTCTAATTGGAGCAATATCAGAATGACCTAAAATATTTTTTGGATTAATCTTATATTTTTTAATTAAAAATTTACTCAACTTTTTAATAGATTGAATCTGTTTTTTGTAGAATTTTTTATAACTAGAGTTATGACCTGGGTTGCTTATTTCAATTCCGATTGAATTTTTGTTTAAAGATTTAAAATTTTTCCAAGATGATGCTCCAGCATGCCATGCTTCATACAAGTCTGGTACCATAATAACTATTTCTCCATTATTTTTAATCAAATAATGGGTACTCACTTTAGATTTTATATTTGTAAGTCTTTCTATTGCCTCTGATTCCTTTTTCATTCCTGTATAATGAAAAATAATAAATTTGATTTGATTTAGTTTTCTTTTTTTTATCTCAAAATTTGGGGAATAATTCTGAATTGTATTCATGCTTAATTTTGGTATAAATTTAGACTATTTATAAACACTTTATAGACATTTTTTAAAATTAAATGTTTTTTTTACAAACTATAATTATATAATATATATGATCATCATGATGAGAAAATTAACAATAGCTATAATTTATATCTTGTTATTAGCATTTAATGCAAATGCTGGATCAGATGGAGAATTATCGTTAAATAAAAGTAAGCCAAAAGAAATAAAAGATTGTTTCGAAAAACTGAATAGAGCAACTTTTGCATTTAACAAAGGTTTAGATAAAGCAATTATAAAACCAATTGCAGAAGGTTATAGAAATTTGCCCGATCAAGTCCAAAAAGGGACAAAAAATGCAGTTACAAATTTATCCAATTTAATAACGATACCTAACAACATTTTGCAGGGAGATATTAAAACTGCAATAATAAATACTGGAAGATTAGTTGTAAACACAACTGTTGGACTTCTGGGGACAATTGATGTTGCTAATAAAATGGGTTTTCCAAAATACGAAAGGGAAGACTATGGTCAAACTTTAGGTGCTTGGGGTATAGGCCCAGGTTGTTATATGGTCTTGCCAGTTCTTGGACCATCTACAATTAGAGATACAGCAGGTTCTTTTGCCAATGTATTAGGTGGGGACCCTTGGTACAATGCATCAATTCATGGAAATAATGAATTTTTAAGTGAAGGAGTTTTTCTAACATCAAAAGCTTTAGATGGTATTAGCTTTAGATCAGATAATCTAGAATCATTAGATAACTTAGAAGCAAATTCAATAGACTTTTATGCATCTCTAAGAAGTTTGTATTTACAAGATAGAGAAAATAAAATTAAGAATAACCAAAGAGGAAGTGTAGAAGTTATATATAAAGATGAAGATGACTGGGAAGAAATAGACACCAAATAATAATTCAAATAAACAAAAAAATTAGTATGAAAAAATTTTTTATAATTATATTTTTTTTAAATCTAAGCTTTGGTAGTGCTTATTCTATTGGACCAGATGTATTTGTTCAATCTACTGTAAATAGAGCATCACAAATTCTATCAAAGAATATCTCAAAAGAAGAAAAGATAAATAGACTAAAGATTATAGCTAAAGAGACAGTTGACATAAGAGGAATAGGATTTTACTCGCTTGGTTCGGTTAGAAAAAATTTAAATGATGGTCAAAAAAAAGAATATTTTTATTTATTTGAAAATTATTTTTTAAAAAGTTTTGCAAGTAGATTATCTGAATACACTAATCCAAAAATTGAGGTTCAGGATAAAAAAGTTATAAATAAGAATTATACTATTGTTAATAGTTTATTAATTAGTACACCTGATAGACCTGAGGTAAAAATTGATTGGAGAATTTATACAAAAAACCCTGACAATCCTTTAATCAGAGATTTAATAATAGAGGGACTTAGCTTGGCAAGAACGCAAAAAGAAGAATTTGCATCAATTTTGAGCTCAAACAATAACAACATAAACATCTTATTTAAGACTTTAGAAAATTTTTCGAAAAACTAATAGTAATTTTGGTGGGCCCGCCAGGACTCGAACCTGGGACCAATACATTATGAGTGTACTGCTCTAACCAACTGAGCTACAGGCCCAAAATCATTCAGTTAACTATATCATTTTTTATAAGTTATCAATTATAGATAATATTTAAATGGTGGGCCGTGTTGGTTACGCTCCAACTACCCCTGCAATGTCAATGCAGTACTCTACTATTGAGCTAACGGCCCAGTAAAATTAACTTTCTAAGAAACTTTTTAGTTGTTTAGATCTGCTTGGGTGTTTTAGTTTTCTAAGAGCTTTTGCCTCGATTTGTCTAATTCTTTCTCTGGTGACAGAAAACTGAAGACCAACTTCTTCTAAAGTATGATCTGTATTCATCCCAACACCAAACCTCATTCTTAAAACTCTTTCTTCTCTAGGAGTTAAAGTAGATAAAATTTTAGTTGTTGCTTCTCCAAGGTTAGATTTTATAGCTTGCTCTAAAGGTGCCAATGCCTTTGTATCTTCTATAAAATCTCCTAAACTACTATCTTCTTCATCACCCACTGGTTTTTCTAATGAAACAGGTTCTTTAGAAATTTTTAGAACTTTTCTAACTTTATCTAGTGGCATTCTAAGTTTCTGAGCTAACTCTTCAGGAGTTGCCTCTCTTCCAAACTCGCTCAAAATTAACCTTTGAGTTCTTACAATCTTATTTATTGTTTCAATCATGTGAACTGGAATTCTAATGGTTCTAGCTTGATCAGCAATTGATCTTGTAATTGCTTGCCTAATCCACCACGTTGCATAAGTAGAAAATTTATATCCTCTTCTATACTCAAATTTGTCTACTGCTTTCATAAGACCAATATTACCTTCTTGGATTAAATCTAAAAATTGAAGACCTCTGTTAGTATATTTTTTAGCAATCGATATTACTAATCTTAAATTAGCTTCAACCATTTCTTTTTTAGCAATCCTAGACTCTTTTTCACCTTTTTGGACTCGACTTACTAGTTTTTTAAAGTCAGTAACAGAAATTCCCAACTTATGACTAATTGAAATTAATCTTTCTCTAATATTTTTAAATTCTTCTTTATTTTTTGCAAAAAACTGTTTCCAAATTAAGTTGGTGTCTAAAAATTTTTTAAGATTTGGGTTAATTTCATTACCAATATAAAACTTGATAAACTCATTTCTTGGAATGTTGTGATCCATCGCTAATCTTAAAAGGTTACCCTCTAGAGATATAATCTTTTTATTTTCAACATAGTGTTTTTGCACCAACCCCTCTAAAACTGAGGGTGATAATTGAAGTGATTTAATATTTTCTAAAATATCATCTACAATTTTTTGATATCCCTTTTCTTTTGCAGGAGAAAAATTTTGTGAATTTAAGATACAATCTAATTTTTCTTTTTGGTATTTTATTAATTTTGAATACTCTTTCGTTAAGGTGTTTACTGTTTTTAAAACTTTTGGTTTAATTTCAGTCTCCATAGCAGCTAGAGTTGGGTTAAAGTCATCATCATCACCGTCACCAGAGTTTTCATCTTTATCAGTCTCACCTGCATTTTTTTGTTTAGCGCTAGGACCAGTTGACTCATCTTCCATGTAGTTAGTATCAATATCAATAATTTCTCTAACTAAAATTTCATCTTTTTGTAATTGATCATTCCATTCATAAAACTGTTGAGCAGTCATTGGACTTTGCGACAAAGCAATTAACATCACATCTTTTCCAGCTTCAATTCTTTTTGCAATAGCAATTTCACCTTCTCTTGAAAGTAATTCAACACCACCCATTTCTCGAAGATACATTCTAATAGGATCATCACTTTTCTCCATTGTCTTACCTTCTTCTTTGGAGGATCCTTCTTTTTTTCTTAAAACTTTAAAATCAGATTTTTTTTCTACTAACGCTACGCCTTCATCTAAAATATGAATGAACGCTTGAGATAAATTTTCATCAGATAGATTTCTTTTTCCAAGAGATTTATTTAACTCTTCATAAGTGATGAACCCTCTGTGGGTTCCTCTACCCATTAATCTAGCAAATGATTTAGTAATTATTCTTTCCACAGCAATATAAGTTTGAAAGACTTATATAATATCAAATTAACAAAAATCCATTGCTAATTTGTTGAGATTAGTTGATTTTTCTCTCTTTTTTTAGGTCTTTTAGCTCATTAAATGTTGTTTGGCTCATATCTTTTGAAAACCTCGATTCTAGTTCTTGGATTCTGAACTCAAGATCGTAATTAAACAAATCTTTAGAAATATCATCAAGTAACTCTATTGCTTGATTGTCATTTTCAGATTTATTTTTCAGAATATGTTTAATTGGAGCAAATTTATTTATCTTATCCAATAGCTGTTTATCCAAATTTACATCTTCAATACTAATTTGCTCACCAGACTTTAGTCTTTCAATAATGGAATTAAATATTTGTTTATTTATTTCTGTGAATAACTTTATATTTTCAATTAAATGAATATTTGCTTGAAAAAGAGATAGATTATTTAGAAGTAGATATAGTAAAGAAAATTCTTTAAGCTCTACACCAGTTATTGATTGGCTTTCATTAAAATATTTTTTAGTTGAGTCTAGTGATTTTGTTTTTTTTATATAAAACTTTTTTTTATTTTGATTGGAGTGAGGAGTTAACTCTGCAATTTTTTCCAAAAAATATTCAAGCACATATTTTTTAATAAAATCATCTTTAATCGTATTTGCTATAGATCTAAGTTTTTTTTCAAATATTGCCATTGAAGATGGGTTGTTTTCAGTTTGTTTCTTGTAATGACTAAAAATAAATTGATGAATGGATAGCTTGCTTTGTTTTGTAAAATCTACAAAGTAGTTTTTTCCATGTTTATTAACATAGCTATCAGGATCTTCTTTATCCGGTAAAAATAAAAAGGATATTTGTTTTTCAGGCCTTAATTCTCTTATAGAATTTTCAGCAGCTCTAAGAGCAGCTTTATATCCACTCTCATCACCATCAAAACAAATTATAATATCGTCAAAGAACTGATTTAAAGTTAAAATTTGTTTATCAGTTAATGAAGTTCCAAGGTTAGCAACTACATTTTCAATTTCATTTTTACTCAATCCAACAACATCCATGTATCCCTCAACTAAATAAATGTGGTCTAGTTTGTTAGATAATTTTCTAGCTAAATCTAAATTATATAGGTTTGAACCTTTTTTAAAAAAAGTTGTTTCAGGTGAATTAATATATTTTGCTAAGTAGTCTAAATTTTCTATTATTCTTCCGCCTAAAGCAATTGGCTGTCCTGAAATATTATTTATTGGAAAAATTAATCTTCCTCTAAATCTTTCAACATATATTTTTTTCTTTTCATCCAGGTAAAACAATCCACTCTCTACTAAAGCTTGTTCACTAAATTCATTTTTTAATTTATCAAAAAAACTGGGATTTTTTTCTATGTAGCCAATTTTGAATTTTTTAACTTCTTCTCTACCAAGTGATCTTTTTTTTAAATAATCTCTAGCATTTGAATAGGCTTCATTTTTTAATAGCTCACTGTGATAAAAATCAACATACTGACTATAAATTGATAAATATTCTTTCCATTTTTTTTCTCTTTCCTCGTCTTGTTTTGAAAACATGTAAGGTTGCATACCGGCTAGCTGAGCAAGGTGTTTAACAGCCTCACCAAATTTAAAATTTTGTGTTTTCATTACAAAATCAAAAATATTTCCATGCTCGGACGTTGCAAAACAATGATAAAATTCTTTTTCATCATTAACTGTAAACGATGGAGTTTTTTCAGTTTTAAATGGAGACAAACCTACGTATTCTTTGCCTCTTTTCTTTAAAGCAACTGACTTTGATACGACTGTTGAAACTTTGAGTCTCGTTTTAATTTCATCCAAGTACTCTTTGGGGTATTTCATTAACTGCCCAATAGTTCCTTAATTAGTGGACCTGCTTTTGCAAAATCAATTTCATCAGCATGTAGTTTTTTTAATTCACCCATTACTTTTCCCATATCTTTAACTGAACTTGCTCCAAGTTTTGATATAACTTCGGTACATATTTTCTTAGTTTCTTCTTCGCCAAGCTGTTTGGGTAAAAACGCTGTTAAAATTTCATGTTCATTTTGCTCAATTTCTAAAAGATCTGTTCTGTTGTTTTTTTTATAAATATCTATCGATTCGGCTCTTTGTTTAACCATTTTTTTTAAAAGCTTTTTAATATCTTCATCATCAGTATCTTTTTTGTTAGGACCAGATCTATTCACAATGTCTAAATCTTTAATGGATGATAATATTAACCTATAGGTTGATATTTTCGTTTTATCTTTAGCTTTTAGTGCGTTTTTATAATCAGTTTCGATAGTTTCTTTTAATGCCATAATTTTTTAATCTACTTCAAAGAAAAAAATCTTCAAAAGAAAAATTGTTTTTTTACAATTTTATATTACATCTCTGTTGCGATAATAATGCAATTATTGTATTAACCTCTAACTCAAGAGTTGTAATTGATCAAAAAAGCAAAAAAATCGAACTCAAAAAATTCACAAATCAGCACAGGCGTCTTAGTTCTTGAAAATAAAAAGGTTTTTAAAGGAATAGGGATTGGCTACCAAGGAGAAGCAACAGGGGAAGTTTGTTTTAATACATCATTAACTGGATACCAAGAAATTATATCAGATCCATCTTATGCCGGGCAAATCATAAATTTTACATTCCCTCATATTGGAAATGTTGGCACTAATAAAGAAGACTACGAGTCTGATAAAATATGGACTAAAGGTGTGGTGTTTAATTCAGAAATAACATCGCCATCGAATTACAGATCATTTCTTCATTTGGATGCTTGGCTTAAAAAAAATAAAATAGTTGGAATTACAGGGTTAGATACCAGAAGTTTAACTAATTTTATCAGAGATAAAGGTGCTCCAAAAGGAACGATCACATATTCTAAAACTGGCAAATTTAATATTAGTAAATTAACCAACTCAACAATTAAGTGGAGTGGATTAAAAAACCTTGATCTTGCAGAAAAAGTTACAACCCCAAAAAACTATATTTGGAAAAGTCTTAAAACTTGGAAAAAAGAAACGGGATACAAAAAAAATAACAAGAATTCTTTTCATGTAGTTGCGATTGATTATGGAATAAAAAAAAACATTTTAAGATATTTTTCTGACTTTAATTGTAAAGTGACAGTTGTCTCTTGCAAAACATCAGCTGAAAAAATTTTAGCTCTTAAACCAAATGGAATATTTTTATCAAATGGTCCAGGAGATCCAGCTGCAACTGGAAAATATGCCATCAATATAATCAAAGATTTAATTAAAAATAATTTACCCATATTTGGGATTTGTTTGGGGCATCAAATACTAGCCCTTACACTTGGTGCTAAAACAAAAAAAATGAAATTAGGTCATAGAGGTGCAAATCACCCAGTTAAGAATTTAGTTCACGACAATGTTGAAATAACAAGTCAAAACCATGGTTTTGAAATTATTAGAGAAAGTTTGCCAAAAAATATTGAAGTTACTCATAAATCTTTATTTGATAATTGTATTGAAGGTATCAGATTAAAAAATAAACCAATATTTTCAGTTCAATACCACCCTGAGTCAAACCCAGGACCACAAGACAGTGTTTATTTATTTCAAGAATTTATCAACAACATGAAAACAAATGCCAAAAAGAAAAGATCTTAAAAAAATATTAGTTGTTGGAGCTGGTCCAATTATTATTGGTCAAGCTTGTGAGTTTGATTATTCAGGTACACAAGCATGTAAAGCTTTAAGAGATGAGGGTTATAAAGTTGTGTTAATTAACTCAAATCCAGCAACAATTATGACCGATCCTGATGTTGCTGATAAAACTTATATAGAGCCTATTACTTTAGAGGTTTTAGAAAAAATTCTTAAAAAAGAAAAACCAGATGCAATTCTTCCAACCATGGGTGGTCAGACTGCTCTTAACCTTGCAATGGAAGCTGAGAAAAAAGGAATTCTAAAAAAATACAAAATAGAATTAATCGGCGCAAACTCTAAAGCAATATCTAACGCAGAAGATAGAAAAAAATTTAGAAAAAATATGATTGATATTGGTTTAGATCTACCTAAATCTGAAATCGTCAATAACATTAATCAAGCATCTAAAGTTTTAAAGAAAATAGGATTGCCTGCAATCATTAGACCTGCATTTACTCTTGGAGGCCTTGGTGGTGGGATTGCTAAAAATGAAAAAGAATATCTAAAAATTATTAAAAGTGGATTACACGAGTCTCCTGTAAGCCAAGTATTAGTTGAAGAGTGCTTGGAGGGCTGGAAAGAGTTTGAGATGGAGGTGGTAAGAGATAAAAAAGACAACTGCATCATCATCTGTTCGATTGAAAATATTGATCCAATGGGAATACACACAGGGGACTCGGTTACTGTTGCCCCTGCTCTCACCTTAACTGATAAAGAATATCAAGTAATGAGAAATGCATCCATTGCATGTTTAAGAAAAATTGGCGTTGAAACAGGTGGATCAAATGTTCAATTTGCAATCAATCCCAAAAATGGTCGAATGGTTGTAATTGAAATGAATCCAAGAGTGTCACGTTCATCTGCTCTTGCATCAAAAGCAACTGGGTTTCCAATTGCAAAAGTTGCAGCAAAACTTGCTGTTGGTTATACGTTAGATGAATTAAAAAATGAGATCACAAAAGTTACACCCGCATCATTTGAACCTAGTATTGATTATGTGGTAACAAAAATTCCAAGATTTACATTTGAAAAATTTTCAACTTCGCCTGCAACATTGGGGACATCTATGAAATCAGTTGGTGAAGCTATGGCAATTGGTCGAAACTTTAAAGAGTCGCTTCAAAAAGCATTGGTGTCACTTGAAACAGGGTTTTCTGGATTAGATAGAATATTTGATCTAAATAAGAAACAAATTGAGAAGAAACTTAAAGAAAGTATTCCAAATAAAATTTTATTAGTTGCTGAAGCGATTAGAAAAAAAATCAATTTAAAGAGAATATTTACCTTATCAAAAATTGATCCTTGGTTCTTAGAGCAAATTAAAGAAATTGTAGATAATGAAACTAAGATTAAAAATAAAGGATTGCCTAAAGATTTTAATGAGTTTAACCGAATAAAATCTATTGGTTTTTCTGATAAAAAGCTGTCTGAACTTACAAAAACATCGGAAGATGCTGTTAGACGTAAAAGAACTGCTCTTAAAATATTACCAGTATTTAAGAAAGTTGATACTTGTGCGGCTGAATTTAAATCGTTTACTCCTTATATGTATTCTACATACCAAAGAAATTTTTCAATTAATTCTGAGTGTGAGGCCGATCCATCAGCTAAGAAAAAAATCATAATATTAGGTGGTGGACCAAATAGAATAGGACAAGGAATAGAGTTTGATTATTGCTGTTGTCAGGCTAGTTTTGCACTAAAGGATGCTGGTTTTGAGACCATCATGATCAATTGCAACCCTGAAACGGTTTCAACTGACTATGATACTAGTGACCGGTTGTACTTTGAACCTTTAAAAGAAGAGTATGTCTTTAATATAATTAAAAAAGAAAAAGAAAAGGGAAACCTAGTTGGTATTATTGCTCAGTTTGGTGGCCAAACCCCAATTAAACTTGCTAAATTTTTACATGATAACAAACTACCAATTTTAGGAACACAGTACACATCAATTGATTTAGCTGAAGATAGAGATTTGTTTAGAAATCTTCTTAATAAATTAAAGTTAAAACAAGCTGAAAGTGGAATTGCTAAAACATTCAAGCAAGCTATTCAAATAGCAGAGAGAATTGGTTTACCCTTAATGGTTAGACCTTCATATGTATTAGGTGGAAGAGCAATGGAAATTGTTCATGAAAAAAGCCAGCTTAAAAACTTTGTTGAAGAAGCTTTTAAGGCAGCTGAAGAAAACCCAATTTTAATTGATAAGTTTATTGATCATGCAATGGAAGTTGACGTTGATGCAATATCGGATGGAAAACAAGTTCATGTAGCAGGTATTATGCAACACATTGAAGAAGCAGGAATTCATTCTGGAGACTCAGCTTGTAGCCTACCTCCAATATCAATTAAGCCATTCTTGATTAAAGAAATTGAAAATCAAACTAAGAGATTAGCTTTAGCCTTAAAAGTTAAAGGTTTCATGAATATTCAATTTGCAATTAAAAAAGATGAAATTTATGTAATTGAGGTAAATCCTAGAGCTAGTAGAACGGTGCCATTTGTATCTAAAGCAAAAGGTCTTCCTCTTGCTAAAATTGCATCACGGGTGATGGCTGGTGAAAAATTATCTAAGTTTAATTTAAGAGATAAATCTAAAGGAATGTATGCTGTAAAAGAAGCGGTATTTCCTTTCAATAAATTTCCAAACAGCGATTTACTTTTAGGACCTGAAATGAAGTCAACAGGAGAAGTAATGGGATTTGATAAAAACTTTGGAATGGCTTTTGCCAAAAGTCAAATTGGTGCTGCCAACTCATTACCAAAACAAGGATTGGCATTTGTATCATTAAAAGATTCTCATAAAGATGAAGGAATAGATTTAGCAAAAGAGCTAATTAAATTAAATTTTACACTTTGTGCTACAAAAGGAACTGCGGAGTATTTTAGAAAACATAAAATTAAATGTAAAATCATCAATAAAGTAAGTAGTGGATCTCCTCATATAGTAGACGTCTTAGACTCTAAAAAAATCGCACTAGTTATTAATACGGGCGGAGGAAATACTGAGCACAGACTAAATGATGCAATAGCACTTAGAAGAGCAACACTTAAAAACAAAGTTCCATATTGTACAAATATGTCGACTGCTCAAGCATGCTTGGAAGCTATAAAATCTCTTAAAACTAGAAAATTAGAAGTAATTTCACTTCAAGATATCTAAAATACCCAAAATGAAGATGTTAAATCTTCAAAAAATTTTTTTTTTTTATAAAAATTTAAAAATACTAACTAATTTTTGATGATTATTTTTTAATAGAAAGTAATAAGCAATGATACACGTAGATAATACAAAAATTTTATCATTTCCAAGGTTCAAAATTATAAAGAACGAAAAATTAAAAGTTAGAAATTATAAAGGGTTTAATTTAACAAATCTAACACCTGAATTAAAAAAAATATCCCAAAAGATAATTAATAGAAAAATAATTTCATATTTAGATTATTACAAAAATATAGCGAGTCTACATGGTTATGATTTCATTTTATATGATGAAATTAAAAAAAATAAAAATATATCAAGAAATTTATTAAATTTTAGAAAAAAAAATAAACATATTTCGTACCTTGAAAATAGATGTCACCCTTTTGCAAAGCAAGATGGTAAAATTTTAATTTTAGCCACAAATATAGATAGAGAATTAATAGATTTTTTATTGTCTGAATATCAAAAGGATCAAATAAAAATTGTGTTAACAACACCTAGAGACCTAAAATTATTTTTTCAAAAAATTTATAAAAGAACAGATACTAACAATGCATCTGAATTACTTCATGACAGAGATCCCAAATTATCTGCAAAAAAAGTATTTTCCTTAAAACTTAAAATTTTTTTATTGTTATTAATTGGAACGTTAGTCACCTGTGGCTATAAATATCCAGCTGAAACCTCTTTTTGTTTTGCCGCTTTTTGTACGTGTGTTTTTTTAATCAATTCATCATTTAGGGTTTGGCTTTTTGTAGTAGCTATTTATTTGAAATTTAAAAATAGATATAAAAAAGAAATTCCCATTTTAGGACAAAAGAATCTACCTACGTACTCAATATTGATTCCTATATATAAAGAAACTGAAGTTTTAAAAAAACTTATTAAAAATATATCTGCATTAAAATACCCAAAGAAAAAGCTTGATGTAAAATTAATCTTTGAAGAAGACGATTTAGAGACTATTGAATTAGCAAAAAAATTAAATCCACCTCATTTTTTTGAATTCATTATCGTACCTAAAAGTTATCCACAAACAAAACCTAAGGCATGTAATTATGCTTTAACATTTTGTCGGGGT
Source organism: uncultured Pelagibacteraceae bacterium (assembly GCA_902512765.1). Lineage (GTDB taxonomy): Bacteria > Pseudomonadota > Alphaproteobacteria > Pelagibacterales > Pelagibacteraceae > Pelagibacter. The sequence goes on from CABXKF010000010.1 coordinate 12,241, forward strand.
GAATATGTTTGTATTTATGATGCTGAAGATAAACCTGAGACAGATCAATTATTAAAAGCTGTAGCTAAATTTAGATCTTTACCTGATGATTATATTTGTTTGCAGGCTTCTCTTAATTATTACAATCGAAGTTATAATTATTTAACTCGATTATTTTCATTGGAATATGCTCAATGGTTTGATTGGTTTTTACCTGGTTTAAATAAAGTTAATTCTCCAATTCCTTTAGGAGGAACATCTAATCATTTTAAAAGAAAAAAATTATACGAACTTTATAATTGGGACTCGTACAATGTAACTGAAGATGCGGATTTAGGTGTTCGTATTTATCAAAAAGGATTTAAGACAACAATTTTGAACTCTACTACATGGGAGGAGGCAACTGGCACCAAAAGAGCTTGGATTAAACAAAGAACAAGGTGGATTAAAGGACACATGATAACTGTCTTAATTCATAATAGAAATCCATTTAAATTCTTATGGAAAACTGGTTTAAGGGGATTTATAGGATTTCACTTATTTTTAACACTACCATTAATAAATTTCTTAATTAATCCTTTGGCTATTTTACAAGGGTTTTTCTTGCTTACATCCCCTGATTATTCAAGCTGGGTAGGATTTGGAGATGATTTGTTAACATATTTTATTTATGGAATACTTTTATACAATTTATCTAATATTTTTATGTCAATGGTTGCAGGCATAAATAGAAAATTTAGTAAATTATACCTTTTCTTGCCGCTGGTTCCTATTTACTGGATGCTGCATAGTGTTGCGGCATTCATCGGAATTTTTGAAGTAATAACCAAACCACATTATTGGGCCAAAACTACACATGGTAAATATTTAACTTAGATATGGTACAGTTTATTAAAACTTTGAAAACAATACATAAAGTTTTACTTTTAACAGCTTTATTTGTTGTGCTATTTGTAAGTTTTTTTTTCATTCATAAATTATCCCCTGGGCACATACATGATTTATCTATTTCTTCTCTTGTCTTAAATAATTTTATTATAAGTTTTTCTGAAGTTGTGTTTATTTTTTTTGTAATATTTTTATTAGTATCATTATTAAGTTATATCGTAATTAAATCAGATCGCTTGGAAAGAATAGTTAATATTGATGATCTTACGCAAGTTCAAACAAGAAGAAGTTTTTTTTTTAATAATGGTGACGACAATAAAAGAAATTTTGATTATTTAATCATAATTATCGATATTGATTTTTTTAAAAGTGTTAATGATAGTTTTGGTCATGATATTGGTGATAAATATTTAAAACATTATGGTAAAGAGCTAAAAAAAATTGGGGTAGATAGTTTAAATTCAGTAAGATTAGGTGGTGAAGAATTTGCACTACTTTTCTATTTAAAAGATATTGATAAAAAATTTGAGACTGCAAAAGGTTACAAAGGTTTTACTTTAACTCAAAAGATAAATAAATTTTTAAAACATATTCATGGAGAATTGAATAAAATTTATCTTGATTCAAATTCCGTAATAATAAAAAAAACATCTTCAATAGGAGGAGCGTTACTTCTTGTGAATGATAAAATCTCTGATTCACTTTCATACGCCGATAAAGCTTTGCAAGTTGTTAAAGATGAGGGGCGTAATAACTTTAAGTATGCAGATAAAAAATTTATATCAGAATCTAAAAAATTAAATGAAATTATTACACTTGATGAATTACGAAATGCTATGAAACAAGGTGAGTTAACTTTTTATCACCAACCAATTATTGATATAAAGAATAATTCAATAAAATATTTTGAATGTTTGGTAAGATGGATTAAGCCTGATGGTACTGTAGTTTTACCAAAACATTTCTTAAGTAAAATGGTTCACTTAAATTCAAGATCTATTAGTGATGGTACTAGATTATGGAGACCAGTTTTTAAACGATCTTTTGAAAATATTAATGTTGATCAAAAAATAAAATTTTCAATAAATATTCAAATGTCACATTTTACTAATATTGGATCAGGAAAAATATGGTTGGAAGAACTGGAATATATAAAAAATTTTATCAAAAATGAGATAATGATTGAGATTACGGAAGCACAAAATACTAGATTGGATGAAAAAGTAGCCAATCGTGAAGTACAATATCTGAGAGATAATGGAATAAGTGTAGCTTTAGACGATTATGGCGTAGAAGGCAGCAATCTTGAACGATTGATTAATACACCCTGGAATGTCATTAAAGTAGACAAACATCTGGTTGATAAAGTTGTAACAGATCAACGTTCTCGTGTAGCTGTAGAGGGAATTAGAACAATGGCAGATAAACTCAATAGTGAAATAATAGCTGAAGGAGTTGAGACTATCGAGCAGCTAAAATATATGAAAAAAATAGGTATAAATCTTGTACAAGGTTTTTTATTTTCCAAACCAATGCCAACCGATCAAATTAATGGATATATAGAAAAATTTTCTGCTAAATATCAATAGACTAGTCTTTATCGTTTTTTTCTTTTTCTTCTTCAATCAAAATTCTTTCAGAAGCTCCCTCTAGATCTTCGTATTGATTATTTTTTAACGTCCATAAAAATGCTAGTAACCCAATTAAACCAAGAGTAAGTGCGATAGGTATAAGATAAAGTAAAATATTCATAATTATAATTTTTTTCTTTTTAAATTTAAACGAAAACTATTTCCAATTACAAATAGTGAAGAACTTGACATTGCAATAGCTGCAATTAATGGTGTAACTAAACCTATGATCGCCAAGGGAATAGCAAAGATATTATAAATAATTGCCATTAAAAAATTTTGTTTGATTAATAAAACAGATTTTTTTGCAACTTTAATACAACCAATAATTGGAAATAGTTTTTCACCTTGAAAAACAATGTCTGCAGTATTTTGAGTAATATCCATTGCAGTCGATGGCGAAATAGATACATCAGCTTCAGCCAGCGATGGGGCATCATTCAAACCATCTCCGACCATCAGAATTTCTTTATTTTGTAATTTTAATTTTCTAATAAATTCACTTTTCATTTCTATTGAAAATTCAGAATAATAATCATTTATACCAAGATGTGCTGCTATTCTTTTTACTACTTCATTTTGATCACCAGATAAAATTATTGGAGTAATTCCTAATTTTTTAATCTCATCAATTACAACTTTGGTATCTTTTCTTAATTGATCCTTAAAACTAAAACAGATGTTTTTTTCATTTTCTACTGTAAGCCATATCTCTGAAAAAATTTCATTTTCATCTTTTTGAGAATGACAAGACCAATTTTTTTTTCCTAGTTTTAATAATTTGCCTTTAAAATATCCTTCCATTCCACAACCAATTATTTCTTTAACGTTTTCTAAATTAAGTAATTTGCCATTAAATTGATCACAAATAGATCTTGAAAAAGGATGTTTGCTATAGTGTGCTAGTGATGCTGCAATTTGTAGATCTTCTTCAGAGTATGACCCTATTAAACTAGGCTTGCCCACCGTTAGTGTTCCCGTCTTATCTAAAATTACATACTTCACTTTTGATAATTTTTCCAAAGCATCACCAGATTTTAAATAGATGCCTTTTTTCATAAGCGAATTATTTGCTAATACCTGAACGACTGGAACTGCTAAACCTAAAGCACAGGGACATGTAATAATTAATACGGTTACCGCTATTAAAAGTGAGGGTTGCCAAGCTAAATCAGCGAATATCCACCATCCAATGAATGTAAATAAGCCAGCTAAATGTACAATTGGTGTGTATAATTTTGCTGCTTTATCAGCAATTCTTGTGTACTTGGATTTACTTATCTCAGCTTTTTCCATTAATTTCACAATATTTGTAAGTAAATTATTTTCTGTAGATTTAGAAACTTCAATTTGGATTGGTGCTGAAATGTTAATTGTACCAGCAAACACATAGTCATTTATATTTGCTTTTTTAGGTAATGTTTCACCACTGATAAGACTTAAATCTATTTCTGTAGATCCGTTTAAAATAATTCCATCTGCAGGTATTTTCTCTCCTATAGAAATTGTGATGATGTCTCCTGCTCTTATGTCTTTTATCGGAACAATTACTTGTTTTTCATCTTTTATAACTGTTGCTGTGCCACCTAAAGCTGACAGTAATTCTTTAGCAGATTTTTTTGCCTTACCTTTTGCTAAAACATCTAGATATCTACCAATTAGTAAAAAAAATAATAACATTATCGCAGAGTCAAAATAGATATGCTCACCACTATTAACTGTTTCAAAAAAACTAATCAAACTAGTTAGAATTACTGCCAATGAAATTGGCACATCCATATTTGTATTTTTTTTAAGCAAAACTTTTAATGCCGAATAAAAAAATGGTCTCCCGGAATAAATTATTGCTGGTAGTGCAATTAAACTTGAAATCCATTGAAATAGCTCTCTTGTTGCAAATCCCATTGTCTCAACTGATGATGACCACAAGCCAACTGAAATTAACATTAAATTCGCTGCTGCAAAACCTGATACTGCAATAGATCTTATTAAGATTTTTTTATTTTCCTCAAAATTATTATCTAAATTATCAACATCATATAAACTTATTGGATATCCTAACCCAGATACAATTTTTGCAAATTTATCTGCTAATTTTTTTTCTCCTACCCACTTAATTTCTAATTTTTCAGTAGACATATTTACTCTTACAAAAAAAACATTTTCTAGAGTGTAAAGTGATTTTTCAATAAGATGGATACATGAAGCACAGTGAATATTTTTTACTTTAAAAATAATACTATTATTATTTTTTGGATAAATTTTAACAAAAGGAGAAAATAATTTATTTATCTCTACTTTATTAAAATTCGTTTTATTGTTTGATATTTGTGTTTGTTCCATATTACTAATATCTTTACATCCCACTGTCCTTTTAAAGGAAATTTAATTAATTTTTGGAATTTACCATTTGTTTTTTTTTCTAATTTAATTGAAAAATCATAACCAGTTTGAGTTGGTCTAACTAAAAAAGCTGTAACAGAAGCTCCATCAAAACTATCTTTTGTTTCATTTTCTAAATAAAAATTTAGAAAATCATCTTGATAAATGATTTCACTTTTCCAATTTAAATCATTTTGTTTTTTACTAGCTTCAATTATTTTGTTGTAATTTAATCCTTGATTGTAAGCGTTCTCAGTTACTACACCTCTATGAGTTGAGGTTGCTAAATAAACAAATATGCTATCTAAAATTATCAAAATAACGAAGAAAACTATAAAATAATGAGGAAAACTGTTATTTTTTTGCTTAATCATACTAATATTTCCCACTAATAAATATGTTTTCTACTGTATCCGATATTTCATCATCTAATTCTCTAATATTGAAAATTACTTTTTTTCGAACCTCTTTATTTTTATCCGCTATAAGAAAAATACGATAATGACCAACACTATTAGCTACAACAGGTAAGTTGTTAGAAGATAAACTTTCTATACCTTGAATTTTAATTTTTAAATTTTTTAGACCTTCAATAGAGAGTGAATATTTCTTACTTTTAAATGATTTGTTGAGAATTTTAATATCATAACTATTTCTTATTTGACCATTTGAAAGTTTTACAAATAATGGATTTCTATCATGCAAAACATTAAGTTCTAAAATTGATCTATTCAACAGCATATAAAGAATTGCAGCACTTAAAATAAGAAGGATTGATAAATAACTGTATGTACGTCCTCTTAATAGGCTTTTTTTTTCTTTTTCATTTCTAAAACGTCTACCTTTATTTTTTTCTGTGTCATATCTAATTAATCCTGCTGGTAGATTAATTTTCTTCATAATCTTATTACATGCATCTATACACAAACCACAGGCAATACATTCCATTTGCAAACCTTGTCTTATATCAATACCCATAGGACAAACTTGAATACATTCTGTACAATTAATACAGTGACCTTTGTTCTCCCAACTATCACCGGCTTTATGTTTACCTCTTGGTTCTCCCCTAAATTCATCATAACTTATAATTAATGTATCCCTATCAAACATTGCTGACTGAAACCGAGCATAGGGACACATATAAGTACAAACCTGCTCTCTTGCAAAACCAGCCATCAAATAAGTTGAAAAAGTTAAAACTACAATCCAGCTTAAAACAGACCAAGGAACATCAAAATTTATAATTTGTTCTAATAATGTTGGTGCATCATTAAAATAAAAAACCCACGCACCTCCAGTTAATATTGCAATTACGATCCAAGCTATATGAGTTGATAGTTTTCTCCATATTTTGTTAAAACTGATCGGTGCATTGCTTAATTTCATTCTAGAGTTACGATCTCCTTGAAAAATTCTTTCCACCCAAACAAATAAATCAGTCCAAACAGTTTGTGGACACGCATAACCACACCAGGCACGCCCTACAAGACTTGTGCTTAAAAATAATGCTACTGCTAAGAATATTAATATTCCAGTTAAGAAATAAATTTCCTGTGGCCATATCTCAATGAAAAAAAAGTATGCTCTTCTATTCGGCATATCAATTAATATTGCTTGATTTGGTATCTGTGGACCTCTATCCCATCTTATCCAAGGAGCAAAATAATAAACAAACAATGTGCAAGTCATAATAATCCATTTTATTTTTCTAAATTTTCCCCAAACTCTTTTTGGAAAGATGATTTTTTGCTCAGAAAACAAACGTAGTGGATTTTTTTCCAAACTTTCTTGCATAATTAATGTCTTATTGTGACGCTGATAGTGAATGAATATATAAAGCTAACATTCTTATAGTTGGGTCATCTAAACGATCCTCCCAGGCAGGCATAATTCCATGTTTTGGCTTTTTAATTTGAGAAATAATGCTCGATTTATCACCACTACTATAAAACCAAATATTATCTCTCAAATTAGGAGCGCCCAATTCTTGAATTCCCTCACCATTGTTTCCATGACAAGCAGCACAATTATCAGCAAATAAGGTATTTTCACTTGATTGGTTGTTATTTTCATTGAGAGATAAGATGTATTCAGCCAACTCATTAATTTGCTCATCATTTAAAACTTCTGCAAACTCTGGCATTTCAGAATATTTACCTTCATCATGACCAGATCGAATACCATATTTTATGGATGAATAAATTTGCTCAACGTTTCCTCCCCACAACCAATCATCATCGTTTAAATTAGGATACCCCTTGGCTCCAGCGGCACCTGATCCATGACATGTTGCACAATTATCTCTAAATGCCGCTTTACCTCCTGCTACTGCATAAGTGTAAGATTTTTTATCTTTAAGTATTTCGTCAAATGAGGTTGCTTTAAAAAACTCTTTATAATTTTCTCTAATATCTAATATTTCTTTTTGATTATCTCTTAATTTTTTATATTGAGTCCAGTCTAGTATTCCAACTGTGCCTCCACGATAACCGCTTCCAGTCAAAGTTGGCCAAGAAGGATAAACAATCCAATAACCAACTGACCAAATTACTGTAACTATAAACACCCATATCCACCACCTTGGTGCAGGTGTATTTAATTCTTTTAAACCATCCCACTCATGTCCAGTAGTTTCTTGGCCTGTTATTTTATCAATCTCTTTATTGTTATTTTTTTCGGACATAGATTACTTTTTTATTTTTAATTGGTATAAATTTATGTGACTCAATTTTTTTTTTAAAATTTGGGTTAAATAACCAAATAACAACTACTGAAAAAATAGAGAAAAAAATAATTAGACCTAAAACACCTGCATTGTCAGAAATAAAACTTATCATTTTTTAACCTCTTCAACTATTTGAGGGTCATAATTTTTTAGATCTGCCATACTTCCTAAGACCTGAAGGTAAGAAATCAAAGCATCTAATTCTGTGGGTAAGTTTTCATTACCATCAAAATCTCTTATATTTACTTTTTCACCATATCTATTTCTTAAATTTTCTGCTAAATCTGTTTCTGGTCTTAATTGTGCAAGACCATCCTTTGAAGCATTTTCAATCATCTCCTTTGTGTAAGGAACACCAGTAATTTTTAATGCTCTCAGATGTTTTCCCATGTCATCAAAGCTTAAAACTCGATTACTTAAATGTTTGTAGCTAGGCATAATTGACTCTGGAACTACATTTTGAGGTTTGATTAAATGTTCTACATGCCACTCATCCGAATATTTACCTCCTAAACGAGCAAGGTCTGGCCCTGTTCTCTTTGATCCCCATTGAAATGGGTGATCATACATACTTTCTGCTGCTAAAGAATAATGCCCGTAACGTTCAACTTCATCTCGTAATGGTCTGATTTGTTGACTGTGGCACGTATAGCAACCTTCTCTTAAATAAATATTAAATCCTTTAAGTTCTAAGGGTGTATAAGGTCTAACACCTTTGATTGGTTCAATTGTAGTTTCCAATCTAAAAAGTGGAACGATTTCAATTATGCCTCCAATTGAAACAGCGATAACTGTAAAAATTAATAATAAAATTGAGTTTTTTTCTAATTTTTTATGTTTTTCCATCATTGGATTTGAGCCTTTTGAGAAATTGTTGATTTATTTGTACTAGGTATCTCTAGAGTTTTGATTAAGTTGTAAATCATGATCAAAACTCCAACAAAGAATAGAACTCCACCAATACCTCTAATTAGATAAAATGGCTTCATCGCCATAACCGTTTCAACAAAAGAATACTCTAAAAAACCCAGATTATCGTAAGCTCTCCACATCAAACCCTGCATAATTCCTGATACCCACATTGAAGATATATAAAAAACAATACCAATAGTGGAAATCCAAAGATGAATATTAACCAATCTTAGTGAGTAAAGATTTTTTTTATTCCATAAAACTGGAAACAAATAATAAATTACACCAAAACTAATAAATGCTACCCAACCTAATGTGCCTGAGTGAACATGGCCAATAGTCCAGTCAGTATAATGACTTAATGCATTAACTTCTTTAATAGACATTAAAGGGCCTTCAAAAGTACTCATCCCATAAAATGCTAGAGAAATTATCATAAATTTTAAAACAGGATCTTCTCGAAGTTTGTACCAAGCTCCAGATAACGTCATCATTCCATTTATCATTCCACCCCAACTAGGCATCCAAAGCATAATTGAAAAAGTCATACCCAATGTTTGAGCCCAATCTGGTAAGGCTGTGTAATGTAAATGATGGGGACCCGCCCAAATATATAAAAAAATTAAAGACCAGAAATGTAAAATAGATAACCTATAAGAGTAAATTGGTCGATTAGCTCTTTTTGGAATAAAATAATAAACCATTCCAAGAAATCCAGCTGTTAAAAAGAATCCTACTGCATTATGTCCATACCACCATTGGATCATTGCACTTTGAACACCTCCCCATAATGGATAACTTTTTGCACCAAATAATGATACTGGAATAGAAATACCATTAACCAAATGTAGAACTGCAACTGTAACTATGAAAGCAAGAAAAAACCAATTAGCTACATAAATGTGAGGTTCTTTTCTTTTTGTAAGTGTAACTAAATAAATTATCAAATATATTACCCAAACTATTGTTAACCATAAATCAGCATACCATTCTGGTTCAGCATATTCTTTACCTTGGGTAACTCCAAATAAATATCCTAAACCAGCCATTAAAATAAATGCCTGGTATCCCCAAAATGTAAAATTTGCCCATCCATCACCTGATAATCTAGTTTGGCAAGTTCTTTGAACTACAAAATAACTTGTTGCAAACAACACATTGCCACCAAAGGCAAATACTACAGCAGAAGTGTGTAGGGGGCGCAACCTACCAAATGTTAATAATGGTTCAAAATTTAATGATGGGAAAACCATCTGAAAAGCAATTAGTAGGCCTGCTGCTAATCCTGCTACAAGCCAAAATATAGATGCAATAGTAAATTTTTTAACTATCTCATCATTATAGTTGATCATTAAAAAGATATATCTTTTTTATTTTTTATTAGATTTGATGCAGATCAATCTTTATTTAAAAAAAAAGGTTAAAAAATAATATGATTAATGAAATATTATATCTAAATGGTTATGGAATTTATATTTGGTCTGCATATATTTTTACACTTATAAGTTTTTCAATTTTACATTATTCAATTAAACGACAGTTTGAGAAAGAGAGAGAAATCTTTCGTAAAAAATTTGGTTTACTTGATAATGAAAAAAAACAGGCAGCTTATAGACAAGAAACTAATAGAAAATTATTGGCTTAAAACATAGCTTTTTTACAATATTTAGATTTATTAGTTAAGAATTGATGAAAATAAATTACTCAGGTCTTATTTTTCTATTCCTTGGAATAATATTTTTATGGAAAGATATTAATCAGGACAAAATGATGTCACACAGCAATGCTTTATTTTCTATTAATGAAATGACCTGGATGTGGTTCTCAATGGCATTGATCCATTTCTTTGTTATTAAAGAATGTAATTGTAAAAAATAAATTTAAGATAGTTTGTAAAGTTCTTTGGTGCTTTTCCAATCACTTGATACATAATTTATAATCAAATTTCTTCTGACTCCAAAAATATATTGTTTAGGTACACCGTGCCATGTATCTTCACCTGGAACAAACATGAATCCAGTATTCTGTTTGTAGGGTGCTTTTGAATGGAATGTTAAATCTTTGTTGTAAATTGTAGTTCCCCAATCTTTTGCATAGGTGTTTGAGTCGCTTGAAAGATAAATTAAAAAAGTTAACATTTTTTCTTTAATATCTAAGTGCGGTTCAAGCCAAAAGTCTCCTGTATCTAATGTATACTCAATACGAAGTTTCCCTTTTGATAACTCTTTTCCACAAATTAAACTTAATGTACTGATAATTCCATCACTGTTAAAAATTTCTGCAATTTCCTCCATACAATCATATTTTTTACAGTTTTCATTATTAAAAAACATTCGTGTCATGTTGTTGCTTTCTCTTTTTCCTGAATAAGAATTGATAACTGGTGGATCAATTGGAAGTTTGAGAAATTTATCTACTAAATTTTTTGGCAAAACTTTATCAAATGTCCAATAATTAAATGGGTCTTTAATTGATAAAGCATTATTTAAATTTTTTCTAACATCATTATATTCAAAAAAATTTTTGCATATTGGTTTGTCTTTTATCTCTGTTTTATTTAACATTTTATTCCCTTATTAATGTTTAGGTTTAAAAAATTCTGTTTCACCAACTACCTTATTTTTTTCGAGTAAATCAAAATAAGGTGATTTTAAATCTTCAAAAGCTTCATGCCATGTACCTTGGGTTGCAGCTTTAGAATATTCTGTGGATCTACCTTCAAAAAAGTTCATGTGTTCAACGGCATTTAATATAGAGTCCAACCAAGTTAATGGATTTTTTTTAATATTATAAATTCTATCAAGTCCTAATTGAACAAGTCTTCTATCTGCAATCCATCTTATATAATCTTTTACTTCTTGTGCCTTTAAATTTTCAAGAGGTCCCATTTCAAAGGAAACATCAATAAAGGCATCTTCCTGTGATACTGCTATTCTACAGGCTTCATAAATCTCATTTTTTAATTTATCTGTCCAAATTTCTTTATTTTCCTTAATGAACTCCTGAAACAATCTTATCATTGAATTGCAGTGCAAAGTTTCGTCTCTCACCGACCAAGTTATGATTTGTCCCATTCCTTTCATTTTATTATGACGTGGAAAGTTTAGTAAAATTGCAAAACTAGCAAATAGTTGAACGCCCTCAGTAAAAGCACTAAATATTGCCAGTGTTTTTGCTATATTATGAAGAGAATTCACATCACATTTTTGAAGATAATCATATTTATCCTTCATAGCTTTAATCTTTAAGAATTCTGAATATTCTGTCTCTGGCAAACCTATTGTGTCTAATAAGTGAGAATAAGCAGCAATATGAACTGTTTCCATCGCAGAGAATACAGACAACATCATTTTCACTTCTGTTGGTTTAAATACATTCATGCAGTGCCCCATATAATAGTTATTCACCTCAACATCTGCTTGTGTAAAAAATCTGAATATCTGTTTTAATAAATTTTTTTCTGAAGCAGAAATTACTTTTTGCCAATCTCTTACGTCATCTCCTAACGGAACTTCCTCTGGCAACCAATGAATTCTTTGTTGTGTTAGCCAAGCATCATAACACCAAGGATATCTAAAGGGTTTATAAATTGGATCACCAGTCATTAATCCACTTTTATTTGGGAGCTTAGATATATCAGAATTATTTTTTACTGTTTGTGCCATTTTTATATTTGATCAATTAATGCTTGAGCTAATTTTTTAGACTGTCCAAAAAATCTTATTTTTTTAATCAAGTCTAGATTAGATCTATCATCACCAACGATGACAAACCCTATCATTCCTAAGCTCTTATGAGGAGTGCACCAATAGGCATAAATACCTGGAATAGTAAATTCATAACTTACATCTTCATTTAATCTAGATTTAAATTTTTCTACACCATCAGGTACGCCGCCTTTTATAAATTCAACATTATGCCCCTTGTCTGTTGACTCCCAAAAAACTTTGTCACCAACATTAATATTGATAATTTTTTTAGAATAAACCATTCTTTCTTTGTCTAGCTTATTCAACATTTTAATATTTATTTCTTCACTCATTGCGTAATTAGAAAATATTAAAAAAAGTATTAATATATATTTTTTCATGATGTAAACAGTTTTCTCCTTTGTGTTTTTTTTAGATTTTTAATTTCTCTATTTAAAATATCAGTATTATTTTTATAAAACTCAATCTCTCTTTTAAGAACACTTATAGTTTGTATAAACTTTTGTGATTCTTCATCCATTTCATCTTTGAGATATTTGTTTTCATTTTGTAATTTTGATATTTTTTCTAGCGTTATACTTTCATTCAAGCTTTTATCGGATACATACATATTATTAATCTGCAATTCTTGTAGGCTCCATTAGTTGTTCCATTAAATCATTATTCCATTTACCTGTTACTTTCACTTCAGCTTTTGCCCCCAAGATAAACGCTTCAATAAGATTGTGATTTAGATAAACATAAGTTCCTGGTTGTCTAAATTTATAAACCATTGCTCCAGCTGCGCCTCCTGGTACAAACCAAGTTTCTAAATTAGTTCTTGGAGGATCATTAAACGATCCGTTTGGCCATACATAATCACCATGTCCACCAATTAAGTGAGGTCGTGTATCTCTATTTGCTTGTGCGTGGATAAACATTACCGTTTCACCTACTTTTGCAGTCAAAGCGTTGTCTCCCTCTAACGCACCTTCTGATCCATTAAATACAACATGGGTAGGTGTTAATGTTTTCATCACCTCTAAAACATCGCTAAAACCATCACCAGGGTGAATATATTCTTTGTAATTTCCGTTATCATCTTTTGGAAGATAAAAATCCTGTTCTCCAATGTAAAATGCTTTGTCATATGTGATTGGATTTCCCTCTCTGTCTTTCAGTCCATCTCTAGGTAAAACCATAACAGCACCGTTCATTCCTTTAACAACGTGCCAAGGCACCATGGCACCACCTGGTGCACAGTGATAAACAAATACCCCTGGTTTAGTTGCCTTCCATCTTAGTATTACTGCTTCACCTGGTAAAATATGTGTAAGACCTCCTCCACCTAAAGCACCTGTTGCTGCATGAAAATCTAAATTGTGTTCAAAGTTATTTTTTTTAGGATTGACTAATGTTAACTCAATATAATCTCCAACATGAGCAACGATAAGTGGCCCTGGAACACTATCGTTAAAGGCAAAAACTCTGAACTTTGTTCCTTGTTTATCAATAGTGATGACTTTTTCTGTAATACTCATTCTCACTTTAATTACTTTAGGTCCCCCTTTTGCAACTATGTTATGAGCTGGAACTGCTGGTGCTGGCACCAGCTCCTGAATTACTACAGGAAGCTTATCTGCCTCACCACTTTTTGCCTGTAACGTAATTGAAATTAATATTAACGAGATAAAGATAGATATATATTTTTTTGCATTCATATTTTTGCCTGTAATGTAATTGAAATTAATATTAAAGAGATAAAGATAGATATATAATTTTTTGTATCCATAAATATTACCTTAAAGAATGATTCAGAATTTTATTTGATCTTGATCAAAGTTTTTATAATTTGATTTGTGTCAAACGTTAGGTAGATAAAAATTTTATGAGATTAAATTGAATATCTTAAAACAATATAAGGAATCAAAACAAAAAAAACTGTTAAGGTTACATGGAGAATGATTCCTTTGTAATGTGCTTTTGCAAAATCTTTATGTGAAACTTTAAAGAATGAATGATGTATCTTATAAATAAAACTTTTAGGATAACTTCCAAATATAAATACTCGGAAAATTATAAATAAGAAATTAGCTATGATTAGCCACGCTAAAAAATTTACTAAAAAATTTAAATCTAGCTCGCCCATTGATCCCAAAGTTGATTATAAGTGTACTTTTTTTTAGTAAATAATTTGCTATGTGGAAGTGTTGCAACCAAATGTATTCTATCTTCTTCTCCACCATTAAAAAAATTATGGTATTTTTTTGCATTAACTATCCATACACCCCCATCTGCAGGTAAATGAAAAGATCTGTCTTCAATTACAAATCTACATCCTGGATTAGTAATAATTGGTATATGTAACCTTGGTTCTGGATCTTTGTGCCAACTCAAGGTTGATCTTGGTCCTTTTTTTAATATTCGAGTTCTTCCTAAAGCGAATCTTCTAGATAATATATCGTAGACAAATTTAAAATATGTGTTTTCAAACTCTGGTAAAAACTCTGTGAAATTATTTTCCTCTATATAATCTGCTCTAGCCACCTCTTGACCTGAGCTATCTGGTTTCGTCCAATAAAGTCCCCATGAATATTTTCCAGATGTACTATCATCATTACCTGGAATTTTATTAAGAGAAATACTATCTATATGTGACACTGACCCATCACCTTGATCAAATTCTTTTTTTCTTTTGATTTCTCTATAAGTGTCAACCAGTCTATTAACATCAAATGATAAACCTGGAACTTTATAAACTAGATCTTTAATTGACATGATTTTTTTTTAAAGAAATTTAAAAAGAAAAAGTTGATGTGAATCAAAAATATTAAGATTTATTCTGTTACAAATTAGTAGGTCTCACCATGTATCTACCCTATAGAGTATCAACATTGTCTCTGAAATGGTGGGGCCTATCCTAGAAAAGATATGGTGAAATCCAAATTGTAGCAAAAGTAATTAAAGAACTTATAGCTATGGCTAGTATCAAAGTTTTTACAAGATTATGTATTTTCATAATTGCAAAATAGATGTTTTTTAAAATTTGATATTGATTTAAATCAAAATTAACACTGGGATACAGACCCATCTATTTTTTTTATGGTATTTGATTGCAATCTAGACCAGTGCCACCTACTCCAGTCTTAAGATTAGAAGTAAATTTTGGCATATAAACAGCAATCAACGTGACCGCTAATGCAATGAACATCATTGCAATCGCAATATTAGCTTTACCGTGATAAGGCCTGTTAGTTAACATGTAGTTCATTATTACTCCTTTTATTGTAAGTATATTTAAACGATTAATTTTTGTGCTGATATGCATCAAAAAATATCAGTTTT
>CABXKF010000011.1 GCA_902512765.1 uncultured Pelagibacteraceae bacterium
TCAACAATTGTTAAATGCTGGAGACAAAGTAGATGAAAAATTGTGGAGAATGCCATTACACAAAAACTTTGATAAATTAATAAATTCTAAAAATGCTGATATGCAAAATATTAATTACGTTGGTGGAGCAGGATCAACCACAGCAGCACAATTTTTACAAAGATTTATTTTAAACAAAACTCCTTGGGCACATTTAGATATAGCAGGAATGGCTTTTTCTAAATATGGTGGTGCATTAAATTCAGGTGGGGCAACGGGTTATGGAGTAAGATTATTAAATAAACTAATAGAGGATGATTATGAGTAATACTGAACAAACATTATCAATTATTAAACCAGATGCAGTTGAGAGAAACTTAGATAATGAAATTAAAGAAATGTTTAAAAACAATGGATTTTCAATCATAAAAGAAAAAAAAATTCAAATTGAAAAATTAGAAGCTGAAAAATTTTACAAGGTGCATGAAACAAAGCCATTTTATAACGATCTTTGTGCTTATCTTTCTTCAGGACCAATTGTTGTAATGATACTTGAAAAAGAAAATGCAGTATTAGGTAACAGAGAGCTAATGGGTGCAACAAACCCTGATGATGCAGAAGAAGGAACTATTAGAAAAAAATACGGAATATCTATTGATAAAAACTCTGTACACGGATCTGATAGTGTTGAAAATGCAAAAATTGAAATAGATTTCTTTTTTAAAGACTAAGTATTTTTGTAATAGCTTCCGGATAAAGCTTGTGTTCTTGAATTAAAATTTTTTTAGCCAAGGTTTTTGGGGTATCAAATTTGTTAATTTTTACCTTCTTTTGGTTAATAATTTTACCAGAATCAAGTCTAGAGTTTACAAAATGAACAGTACATCCTGAATATTTGTCTTTATTTTTAATTGCTTTTTCGTGCGTATTTAACCCTTTGTACTTTGGAAGAAGGGAAGGATGAATATTTAGAATTTTTCCTTTAAAGTTTTTAATAAAATTTAAAGATAAAATTTTCATAAAACCAGCAAGGCAAATTAAGTTAATGTTATTTTTTTCTAATTCTTTGAGAATTTTTTTTTCTGATAAAGTATTTTTAAAATCAAATACTTTTTTTTTGATTTTGTGAATTTTTCCATATTCTAAACCTTTTGATTTAGGATTATTAGAAATAATCATATCAATAGTTATGGGTGAGTTTTTAAGTTTTGAAAATTTTATGAGGGAATTTAAATTACTACCTCTTCCAGATATAAAAACTGCTGTTTTTATCTTATTAGATCCAGTTGACAGAACCATGTAGCTTAACTTTTAACTTAGAATTTTTGGAGATTTTTCCTATAACATATGGTTCAAAACTTTTTGAAAAATATTTTTTAATTCTACCAAGTTTTTTTGGGTCAGCAATTAAACAAAAACCAACACCACAGTTGAATGTTTTAAGCATTTCTTTATCAGATACACCTTCTTTATGTAGCCATTTAAAAATTTTAGAAGTTTTTATTTGATCTAAATTTAATTCTGCTACAAAATTATCAGGTATAACTCTTTTAATATTATCTGCTAAACCTCCTCCCGTAATATTTGCGCAACCATTTATTAGATTTTTATTAATTAAGTTTAAAACTTCACCTACATAAATTTTGGTAGGTTTTATTAATTCTTTTTTTAAAAATTTATTTTTTTTGATATCTATTTTTTTTTGCTTAAGGAGGTAATGCACTAAAGAATAACCGTTTGAATGCAAACCACTTGAAGGAATAGCCAAAATTAAATCATTATTTTTAATTTTATTTTTACTTAGAATTTTATTTTTACTGACAACCCCAACTGCAAAACCTGCAATATCGAATTTGCCTTTTTCATATGTGCCAGGCATTTCAGCTGTTTCCCCACCAACTAATTCACATTGAGATAGCTTGCAGCCTTTTACAATACCTTTAATGATCGATTTTAATTTTTTTAAGTCAATTTTATTTATAGATATGTAATCAAGAAATAATAAAGGTTTTGCGCCCTGAACAATTAAGTCATTAACGCTCATTGCAACTAAATCAATACCAATAGTGTTGTATTTATTAAGTGTGTTTGCAATTTCTACTTTAGTACCAACACCATCAGTGCAGGCAACAATTTTAGGTTGTTTTATGCGATTTGGAATATTTGATATAGAACCAAAACCACCAATATTTGAAAACTTTTTTTTGCCCCTTTTTTTTGACGAAACAGATGTAATGAAATTAACAAATTTATCAGCAGCATTTATGTTAACTCCACTTTTTTTATAGGTTATTAATTTATTATTCATTAATATGTTTTATGAAATTTAATATTAAATTATTTAATTTTAAAAGATTATATATTCATTTTTGCTTTCTGGCTTTGTTAAATATTTTTTTTTCCACAGAAAATATTCAAGCAAAGACTTTTTCAATCAATGATATAGAAATATCTACTCCATTTGAGATTAATTTTAATAAAAACAAGATAATTGACGAAGGTTTTGCACAGGCATTTAATAGGATGGTTTTATCTATATTGCAGACTCAGGATCAAAAAAAACTTAGCAAAACACCACTTCGTTTAATTAAAAGTATGATTGAAACTTTTTCTATTCAAGAAGAAAGATTTATTGATGAGGTTTATTATTTATCTCTAAATGTATCATTTAATAAAAAAAAAGTATTAAATTTAATGGAGCAAAAAAATATTTTTGCATCCCTTCCAGTTGAAAAAAAAATATTTTTTTTACCAATTATAGTGGATAAAGATAAAGATGAAATTTCAATTTTTTCTGAAAACTATATTTTTAATAATTGGAATTCTAATAATCAAAAATATCATTTATTAAAATATATTTTACCCACTGAGGATTTAGATGATTTCAATTTAATTAAAAGAAACACAAAATTTTTGGAAAGCTACAATTTTAATGAAATTATCAAAAAATATAATTTGGATGATTATATTATATCAATCATATTTAAAGAAAATAATACAATTAAAGTTTTAAATAAAATAAACTTAAATCAAGAAGAAGATCTTAAAAACATAAATTTTCAAAATCTTAATATAGATAACTATAAAGAAGCAGATAAATTAGTCGAAAGTTTAAAAACTGCTTATGAAAATTATTGGAAGAGTAAAAATGAAATTAATACATCGGTAAAGATATCTTTAACTGTTTCAATCAATAATAATGACAATTCAGAAATTTCAAAATTTGAACAAATATTAGATAGTGTGGATCTTGTATATAATTATTATATTTATAAATTTAACAATAAAGATAGTTTTTATAAAATTATTTTTAATGGATCACCAGATCATTTCCTAAAGATTATGAAAAATAAAAACTATAAATTTGATATTCAAAAAAAAATTTGGGTAGTTAAATGAATAATTTAAATCAATTAATCCTTAATTTTGATCATGATCAAAATTTTAAAGATCAAGATTTTTATGTTTCAAAAAGTAATGAGTTTGCCTTTAAACTATTAAATAGCTGGCCCAAGTGGGAGAAAAATTTTGTAAATTTAATTGGAGAAAAGTTTTCAGGTAAAACTCATTTAATAAATATTTTTTTGAAAAAGTTTAAAGGAATTAAGATAGAGGCTAATGAAATTAATAATGAATTTTTAAAAAAGATTAAGGTCTTTGAAAATATAATTATTGAAAATTTTAATGATAAAATCGATGAAAATTTATTATTTACACTATTAAATATTATCGATCAGGATAATAAATATCTAATTTTAACCTCTAAAAATCCGATTGTTGATTATTCTTTTAAGTTAAACGACTTAAATTCAAGATCTAAAAATTTTTTACTATGCAATATAGAAAAACCAGGAGATGATTTGATGTTTGCACTTATATTAAAAAATTTATCTGATCGTCAAATATCTATAGATAAGAAATTAGTAGATTTTATCATTAAAAGAATTGATAGATCGTATGGCAAAATTTTTGATTTCATATATAAAATTGACAAAATTAGTTTAAAACGAAAAAAACCAATCGATTTTAAAATTATAAAAGAAGCCCTAGGAGAATAATTGAATAAGTATAGAACACATAATTGCAATGAATTAAGAAAAGATGATCTAGACAAAGATATTTTAATATCTGGATGGATCAATAAAAAAAGAGATCATGGGAATCTGTTATTTATAGATCTAAGAGATAATTATGGAATTACACAATGTATTATAGATAAAGAAAACAAAAATTTTTTAGATTTAGAAAAAACTCAACTTGAAACTGTTATAAAAGTAAGTGGAAAAGTTGTTAACCGTTCTGATGAGACAGTTAACAAAGATATTGAAACTGGTGAAATTGAAGTTGTTATAAGTGAATTTGAAATATTAGGGACTTGCAAAGAATTGCCAATGCCAGTTTTTAGTGATCAAGAATATGCTGAAGAAATAAGATTAAAATATAGATTTTTAGATTTAAGAAGAAAAAAAATTCATGAAAATATAATCTTAAGATCAAAAGTAATTTCCTATATCAGGAATGAAATGACTAAACTTGGTTTCCTAGAATTTCAAACACCAATTTTAACGTCATCAAGTCCAGAAGGTGCGAGGGATTTTTTAGTTCCAAGTAGACTTAACCCTGGAAAATTTTATGCATTACCTCAAGCACCCCAACAATTTAAACAATTAATAATGGTTTCAGGTTTTGATAAATATTTTCAAATTGCACCTTGTTTTAGAGATGAAGATGCAAGAGCTGACAGAAGTCCAGGAGAATTTTATCAGCTTGATTTAGAGATGTCTTTTGTAGAGCAAGAAGATGTTTTTAAAATTGTTGAAACGCTAATGGTTAATACTTTTAAAAAATTTTCAAATAAAAAACTAATGTACGACAAGTTTCCAAAAATTTCATACACTGATGCGATGTTAAAATATGGAAGTGATAAGCCTGATTTAAGAAACCCATTACTTATAAATGATATTACGGAAATATTTACAAAAGATGATGTATCGTTTGAGATATTTAAAAAACTTGTAAAATCTGGTTCAAAAGTCAGATGCATTTCTACTAAAAATACAAAAGACAAACCCAGAAGCTTTTTTGATAATATTGATAAATGGGCTAAAGAACAAGGCGCTTCTGGATTAGCATATTTTACTTTTGAAAAAGAGGATCAACTTTCAGCAAAAGGACCAATTGGTAAGTTTTTTTCCAAAGAAGCTTTGGAAGAAATTATGAAACAAACTAACTCAGAAGTAGGTGATAGTATTTTCATGGCATGTGGAAAACAAAATGATTTAGAAAAAATAACTTCACTTGCCAGAGATAAAATTGCTAAAGATTTAGATTTAATTGATGATGATGTTTTTGCATTCTGCTGGATTGTTGATTACCCAATGTTTGAGAAAGATGAAGTAACTAATAAAATTGAATTTAGCCATAATCCATTTTCTATGCCACAGGGAAATTTAACTGAAGAAAATTTTGAAAAACCTCTAGATATATTGGCTTATCAGTATGATATTGTTTGTAACGGTATTGAACTTTCATCTGGGGCAATAAGAAATCATAAGCCAGAACTTATGTACAAACTTTTTTCAATAGCAGGCTATGACAAGAAACAAGTAGATGAAAAATTTAGTGGTATGATTAATGCATTAAGTTATGGTGCTCCACCGCATGGAGGAATAGCCCCTGGTATTGATAGGATAGTAATGTTGCTAGCGAATGAAAAAAATATTAGAGAAGTAACAATGTTTCCAATGAATCAAAATGCACAAGACTTAATGATGAAAGCTCCATCTGACGTAAGCGAGGACCAATTAAAAGAACTTGGTATTGCTATAAAAAATAAGAAATAAAATTATTTTTTACCTTTTAAGCTTATTTTAACATCTGAAAGATCTACTAAATTTTTTTTATAATTATTTCTTACAAAACCTTTGCTGGTTATATCTTTTACAATTTTTAATAATTGGTTTTGGTCCTCAGATTGATTTTCTTCATTTGTAGCTGACTCGCTTCCACCAATTGAAGGTGTGTGAGCCAGATCTTCTCTATTTTGATATGATATTGCTAATTCTCTAAAAATATAATCTAGTATTGAACTTGCACTTAGTATTCTGTCATTACCATGCACTTTTCCAGATGGTTCAAATTTTGTGCCAACGAATGCACTTATGAACTCATCAAGTGGCACACCATATTGAAGTCCTAATGATACAGCGATTGCAAAATTGTTCATTAGAGCTTTTACTAGCTCTCCTTCTTTGCTTGTATCAATGAAAATTTCTCCTATTTTGCCATCCTCATACTCACCAGTATGTAAATAAACTTTATGATCTCCAATAGTAGCTTTCTGAATGTAACCTTTTCTTCTATCTGGCATTCCAAATCTTTTACCACCTCTTTCAGATGATTTATTGAAGTTTGCAATAATGTTTTCTTTGTTTTCCGTGCTAGCTTGGTTTGCCTCAGCTACGACTTCTACCTTTTTGCTTTCAATGACTTTATTATTATTTGGATCAAGACTTTTTGTTTTACGATTATCAAGTTTTACGTCTAGTACCTCGAATTTTCCATCATCTCTTTTTTCAAGATTTTTTAACTCTGTTTCATTTATATCATCCAAGTAATGATTAACTTTAAAAGTACATGTGTAGTAAGTCTCAACTAAATATTTTGCCATTTAACTCCAATTTAAATTTTAATTTGAATATTGAATCAATTAATTTATATACATATTCATATTTTAGTCTAATCTAAATTATACAATTTTTAATTGAATAAATAAAAATATTTTATGTTGACACTTTTAAAAAAAATTTTCACTTGGTGGAATCAAGATACCTTTGGTACTAGATTAAAAACAATTTTTTTTGGAAAATTAGTTGGTAGTGATGAGCTTGGTAATAAATATTATGAAAGTAAAAATGGAAAGAGATGGGTTATTTATGCAAATACTATTGATGCCTCTAAAATACCAGTTGAATGGTACTCTTGGATGCATTTTACAACTAATAAAATAGAAAAAACGCATGAACTTAAAAAATATGATTGGCAAAAACCTCATCAATCTAATTTAACTGGCACTGAAAAGGCTTATTATCCAAACAAAGATAAAGATGGAATCAAAAAGAAATATTCTAGCTGGAAACAATAAATTTAATTTTTATCTTTTTATTTTAGTTTATTTTTTTTTAATAAATCACTCATTTGCAAAAGATAATACCGAAGGTGTTTTTACAAATTTAAAAATTTTAGATAAAATTAGTTCAAAAAATACCTTGGTAAAATTGAAAAATGGAGAACCAATTACATTTAAAGATCTCTCTATAAAAAGTTTAAAGTGTAAAAATTCAGAATTTGATGATAATCCTGAAATTACTGCCTATATACAAGTTAAAGATCTAACTGATGAAAATAATAATGAGGTATTCGTATTTAATGGCTGGATGTTTTCATCAAGTCCATCAATTACTCCATTTGATCATCCAGTATACGATGTTTGGCTTGTTAAATGCTATTAGACTATAGTATCTTTATCTAACCAGCTTACGTTAAAATCAGAATTAATAAATTTTTTATGACTTAGAAGTTTTTTATGTAGTGGAATAGTTGTGGTAATTCCTTCTATAACAAATTCATCTAGAGATCTGTTCATTCTTTGAATTGCTTCTGTTCTATTTCTTCCATGACAAATTAGTTTACACACCATGCTATCATAATAAGGAGTAACCTTATATCCTTGAAAAATAGCCCCATCTACTCTTGTTCTGAAACCAGATGGTTGATGACACATACCTATAGTGCCAGGGGATGGTTGAAAGTTCTTGCTAGCATCTTCTGCATTTATTCTACATTCAATTGCATGACCTCTTGGGTTAATATCGCTTTGTTTGAGAGCTGTTTTTCCAGAAAAAGCAATCCAAATCTGTTCTTTTATTATGTCAATACCAGTTACCATTTCTGTTACAGGGTGTTCAACTTGAACTCTCGTATTCATCTCTAGAAAATAAAATTTTCCATCTTCGTAAATAAATTCCACAGTTCCAGCACCCAAATAACCAATTTTTTCAACCATCTTTACAGTTCTTTCAAATAAATCTTTTCTTATTTCATCACTAAGAACTGGGCTTGGTGTTTCTTCAATTAATTTTTGGTGTCTTCTTTGAACTGAACAATCTCTTTCATGTAGATGAACAACATTATTTTTACCAGCTAAAATTTGAACCTCTATATGTCTTGGATTTTGAAAAAACTTTTCAATATACACTTCATCATTACCAAAGTATTTTTTCGCTTCTACTTTTGCAGTAGAAAACAAAGTTTCAAATTCTTCTTCTTTATAAACAATTTTCATACCTTTTCCACCACCACCACCTGAGGCTTTAATTAAAACTGGAAACCCAATTGTTTTACATAGTTCTTTAGCTTGAGCTATATCAGTAACACCACCCTCAGAACCTTCAATTACTGGCAAACCATTCTCTTTAGCAATTCTCTTTGCTTGAATTTTGTCGCCCATCATTTCAATATGTTTTGAAGATGCACCAATAAAACTTATTTTATTTTCTTCAAGAATTTTTGCAAAACTAGCATTTTCAGATAAAAATCCATAACCAGGATGTACCGCATCAGCATTAGTAAGCTCAATTGCTGACATTAAATTTGGAATATTTAAATAACTATTTGTAGGTTGGTGGGATCCGATACATACACTTTCATCTGCCATTCTCACATGCATACTTTCTCTATCAACATCAGAATGAACAGCTACAGTTGAAATTCCCCATTCTTTACAAGCTCTAATAATTCTAACTGCAATTTCCCCACGGTTTGCAATTAAGATTTTTTTAAACATTATTTTACTCTAGAATAATAATGGTTTGACCAAACTCAACAGGATGACCGTCTTCAACACAAATTTCTTTTACAATACCATCTGCTGTTGATGGCACATGGTTCATTGTTTTCATCGCTTCAACTATCATTATGGTGTCACCTTTTTTAATTTTTCTACCAACTTCAACAAATTTTTTCGCACCAGGTTCTGGAGCGTGGTAGGCAGTACCAATAATTGGTGAGGTAATTTCGGTACCTGATTTTATACTTGGTTTCTCAGAAACTTTTTCATTTCCAGTTTGTGTACTTGCTGCTGTAATGGCTGGTTGATTGCTAATAGATACATTGTTCTTCGAAACTTTAATTTTAGTATCTTTTTCAGTAATTTCAATTTCAGTGAGATTGAATTCATCCAAATAATCACTTAATTCTTTTATTATACTTTTATCTATTTTCATCTTTTTAAGATCTTCTCTATTGAAATTATGGCCAAAATATAACCTTCAACTCCTAAACCAAAAATTCCTCCTGTTGCGATATCGCTAATAAGAGATTTATGTCTAAATTCCTCTCTTTTATATATATTTGATATGTGTAGTTCAATGATTGGCTTTTTAAATAGATCAAGAGCATCTCTGATTGCAACTGAAGTATGTGTGAAACCTGCAGCATTAATAATCATACCATCATATTTTTTTCTAGCATCTTGAATTAAATTTACCAACTCTCCTTCAATATTCGATTGAGCAAATTCTAATTCTATACCGATCTCATTTGATTTTTTAATACAATTTTCTTTCAATTGTTTAAATGTAGTTGAGCCATATTGTGATTGTTCTCTTTCACCTAATAGATTAAGATTTGGACCATTAATAATAATAATTTTATTATTCATTCAACACTTATATACGATGAAAAAAATAAAAAAAATAGAAATTAAAGTAAATGGTAAATTAAAATCTATTTCTGATAATTTTAAAATTTCAGATTTAGTAAAAGATCTAAAAATCCCATTAAAAAAAGTGGCAATTGAACTTAATCAAGAGATAATAGATAAAAAAAAGATTAGTAAAATTAGTATAAAAAAAAATGATAAAATTGAAATAGTCCATTTTATTGGAGGAGGTTAAATGAAAAATGATAAAATAATTATTGCAAATAAAAAATTTAATTCTCGATTAATTGTTGGTACCGGTAAATACAAAAGTATGTCTGAGTGTGCAAAAGCAATTAAATTTTCTGGAGCTGAAATTGTAACTGTTGCAGTTAGAAGGGTAAATATAACTGATAAAAAAAAACCACTTCTTATGGATTATGTTGATCCAAAAAAAATTACTTATTTACCAAATACAGCAGGATGTTTTACTTCAGGGGAAGCTTTAAGAACACTTCGGCTAGCTAGGGAAATTGGTGGTTGGAAATTAGTCAAATTAGAAGTTTTAGGAGATAAGCAAAATTTATTTCCTGATATGATTGAAACTTTAAAATCAACAGAGGTTTTGGCTAAGGAAGGTTTTAAGGTCATGGTTTATTGCAATGATGATCCATTAATGGCGAAACGATTAGAAAACTCAGGTGCAGATGCGATCATGCCATTAGCTGCACCTATTGGCTCAGGTTTAGGTATTCAAAACAAAATAAATATTCAAATTATTAGGAAACAGACAAAGTTACCATTAATTATAGATGCTGGTTTAGGCCAAGCATCAGATGCAACTATTGCCATGGAACTAGGATGTGATGGTGTTTTGGTTAACACTGCTATTGCTAAAGCAAAAAAACCATTTGATATGGCGCTTGCATTTAAAAATGCTGTGATTGCTGGCAGACAATCTTTTTTAGCTGGACGTATCAATAAATATTTATATGGAAATGCATCTTCACCAAAAACAGGAATTATTAAATAGCTACTGCTTTTTTTACAAACTTTTTTTTGAAATAAGGTTTCTTTTTAAAAGGTTTTTTGTGAAATTTTTTAGCTTCTTTCTTATCAATAATCTTGTCTTCTTTAATCTGTATTTCTAAGTTTTTTAATTTTTCAAAATGCTCGATGAGTTCAATTGTTTTTTTTGATTTATTTTGAATGTTAATAATATATTCTGGGATAATAAGATTGGGATCGCTAACAATATCTATTGTCATTTTATTTTTCTTTTCAAAATAAGTTAAATCATCAACAAAATTCTCTTTTAAAAAATCAGAAATTTTCTCACACACCTTAAGCTCAACAAATTTAGCTTTATTAATTACTGCTTTCAATTCAACAGTTTTAAGCAATTTTTGAGCAAATGACTCGTCTGTTAGAGTGACTTTCCATTTAATTGCACTTTCCCTTAACCTTTGTCTAGACATCTCAAGAAGACCAAAATTACTTATTCTTCCAATTTGGATCCTTGCTCTATCAGTTCTACATTTTTCTTTAAGTTTCCTTTCAACTAATCTTCTATTTCCATAACTAAGCATATCAATGAAATCGATTATAATTAGACCAGATAAATCTCTTATTTTAATTTGCCTTGCAATTTCTTCAGCTGCTTCAATATTTGTATCTAATGCAGTGCTCTCAACATTTTTACCTTTAATTGAGCTTCCAGAATTTATATCGATTGATACAAGTGCTTCGGTAGGGTTAATTACTAAATATCCTCCTGATTTAAGTTTTATTTCTGAGTCAAATATTTGGTTTAATTTTTGTTCAATATTTTCCTCAATAAACAGAGGAACCTTACCTCTATATTTCTTTACCTTTTTAACACTAGATGGCATGATCATTTTCATAAAGGTTTGTGCTTTTTTATAACCTTCGTTACCTTCAACTATTATATTTTGGGTACTTTCATCAAACATATCTCTTAAAGTTCTTTTTATAATTTCACTTTCTTGATGAATTAATGATGGAGCTATAGAATTGATCGCAGTATCTTTAATCTGACTCCATGTATTGATTAGAGTTTCTAAATCATTATTAATTTCATTTTTAGTTTTATTGCTACCTGCCGTTCTTACAATTAATCCCATTTCTTTTGGAATTTCAATTTCATTTAAAATAGTTCTTATTTTTTTTCTATCTGCTGGATTAAATATTTTACGAGATATTCCACCACCTTTTGGAGTATTTGGCATTAAGACAATATATTTTCCAGCAATTGAAATAAACGTACTTAGCGCTGCACCTTTTTGTCCACGCTCATCTTTGATAACTTGTACTAAAATAACTTGATTTGGTTTTATAACTTCCTGTATTTTATATCTTTTAAATTTAAATCTAGTCTCTTTCTTTTTATCTTTTCCCTCATTTGAATTATTTTTTTCATCAGGACCATTATAATTTTCCTCTGAGGGGTCTTTTTCAATATTAATAGGGTCATCTATTTCAAGTTTCCCATCAGCAATATTTTCTTCCTCTTTTGCCTCAACTTCCTTAGAAAGTTCCTCTCTAGCTTTTTCCTCTTCTTCTTTAATTCTATCTAAATCTGCTTTAGGAATTTGGTAATAATCTGATTGAATATCATTAAAAGACAGAAACCCATGTCTATCTCGTCCAAAATCAATAAACGCAGCCTGAAGGGATGGTTCTATTCTACTAACTTTGCCTAAATATATATTATTTTTTATTAAATTGTTCTTTAAACCTTCGTACTCGTAGTCTTCAATATTGTCATCTGATTTAAGAACAACTCTAGTTTCATTAGGATGCGATGCATCGATATATAAATTTTTTTCCATAATTGTTTATTTGATTGATTCATTTAATATTTTAATTGTTTATAAAATTTTGTTTATTTCTAATGCCTTATCTTTAACAAATTCCAAGATATAATGGAAATAAAATGAATAAATTTCTAAAAAATACTTTATTTGTATCGCTAACCCTTCTTTTATTGCTAGGTATTTTGATATTTGGAATTTTATGGACTTATTCAAGCAATATTCCTGATTATAAATTTCTTAAAAACTACAAACCACCTGTATCAAGCAAAGTATACTCTGGCGATGGGGATCTTGTTGCAGATTTTTCAAAAGAAAAAAGAATATTTGTTCCATTTAACTCAATTCCAAAAAATGTAGTTAATTCCTTCTTATCAGCCGAGGATAAAAATTTTTTTTCTCACCCGGGTGTGGATGCAAAAGGAATTTTAAGAGCAGTGGTTAACAATATTTCTAACATAATTTCATCAAAAAGACTTGAGGGTGCTTCGACAATAACTCAACAAGTAGCTAAAAATTTTTTATTATCAAACGAGGTTAGTCTTAACAGAAAAATTAAAGAGGCAATTTTAGCATTTAGAATTGAAAGAGCGCTATCTAAACAAAGAATTTTAGAATTATACTTAAATCAAATTTATCTTGGAAGTGGTGCATATGGTGTTGCTGCAGCAAGTTTACAATATTTTGACAAATCTATAAAAGATTTAGATTATAGTGAGGCAGCTCTTTTAGCTGCTCTTCCAAAGGCACCAAGTAAATATAATCCATATCGAGATATTGAGTTAGCTAAATTTAGAAGAAATTTAGTTTTAAAAAACTTGTTAGAAAACAAATATATAGATTTAAAAAAATACAATTATCTAAAAGATAAAAAAATTGATTTAAATAAATCAAAAAAAGTTTTCTTAGAAGATGCTCAATATTATATAGAAGATGTTCGAAAAAAGATAATCGAGATTTTAACTTATGACAAAGTTTATAAACAAGGTTTCAATATTAACACACCAATAAATTTAGAATTTCAAAAAATAGCAACCAAAACACTTAGAGATGGATTAATATCCTACGATAAAAGAAAAGGTTGGAGGGGAGTGTTAACAAATAAAAATTATTCAAAAAATTGGAATAAGAATCTTGAGAAGTATAATTTAGAAGACACAATTAATTGGAAATTAGCAATTATTAAAAAATTAAACAAATTTTCAGTAAATATTGAAACCGAAGATGAATTAAATGGAAAAATTGAATTCAAAGATATTTCTTGGACAAAAAAAGAGTTCAATCAATTATTTAAAGTCGGGGATATAGTTTATGTAAAAAAAGTTGGTGCTAAAAGTTATAGTTTGAAACAATTGCCAAATGTCAATGGTGGAATAGTTGTTATGGATCCTTATACAGGTAGAGTATTGGCTTTAAGTGGTGGCTTCAGTTTTAAAAAAAGTGAATTTAATAGGGCAACACAAGCTTTTAGACAACCTGGTTCAGCTTTCAAACCATTTGTTTATGCTCTGGCTCTTGAAAATAATTACACCCCAACAACATTAATTTTGGATGCTCCTATTGTTTTAGATCAAGGAGAAGATCTTAAATTGTGGAAACCAGAAAATTATGGAAAAAAATTTTATGGACCTTCAACTTTGAGAATTGGTTTAGAAAAATCAAGAAATTTGATGACTGTCAGAATAGCTCAAGATTTAGGTGTAAAAAAGATTGTAAATTTTTCAAAAAATCTAGGTATATATGATAATCCCGAAGAACTTTTATCCATTTCACTTGGATCTACCGAAACAACTTTGTTAAAACTAACCTCAGCCTATTCAGTATTTGTTAATGGAGGTAAACTTGTTGACCCAATTTTAATTGACAGGATTCAAGATAGTGAAGGAAAAACTATTTTTAATAACGATAAAAGAAAATGTATCAATTGCGATCAAATTTCTTACTTGGGTAAAGATTATCCAATTATAAAAGATAATTATAAAAAAATTTTTTCTCCTCAAACATCTTATCAGATGACCTCAATACTTGAAGGGGTTGTTCAAAGAGGAACAGCTAAAAAATTAAGAGATCTGGAGTTAAACATTGCAGGAAAAACTGGCACTACTAATAAAAATACCGATACTTGGTTTATTGGATATACCTCCAATTTATTAATTGGTGTTTATGTTGGTTTAGATAATCCTTCACCCTTAGGAAGGTATGAAACTGGTTCAAAAACAGCTTTACCTATTTTTAAAGAATTTGTAAAAAAAACAGTTAATAAATCAGATGCAAGACCGTTCAAAGCATCAGAGGGAACGGTAATGATGGTGGTTGATCCAAATACTGGTCAAAAAGCAAAATTTAATTCTAAAAACACTATTATTGAAGTTTTTAAAAAACAAAATGTGATTGATGGAAAAGTTTTATATTCAAATAATGATAGATTAGATGCTAATAATATATTAAAATTTTACTAATGGACGATAAATATCAAGATTATAAAAAAGAAATAGAAAAGATTAACTCAAGAGTTAAGGAGTATCTTTGAAAAAAATAATATTCATTCAAAACTTGGAGTATTAAACTCTAAAATGTTAGAAGCTAATTTCTGGCAAGATAAAGACAATTCAAAAAAAGTAATTAAAGAAAAGAAACTATTCGAGGATCTATTAAACATATACAAAGTTTCAATTGAAAAGCTCTCAGATTTAGATGATTTAAGCGAGTTAGCCTTAGAAGAAAAAAATGAGACTGTACAAAAAGAAGTATTACAAAACATTAAAGAACTAAGAACTTTAGTAAAAAAAAATGAAGTTAAATGTTTTTTATCAAATGAAGCAGACTCTCTTGATTGTTACATAGAAATACACGCGGGTGCAGGAGGCACTGAAAGTCAAGATTGGGCAGAAATGTTGAGAAGAATGTACTTAAAATGGGCAGACCAAAAAAATTTTAAATCAAACTTAATTAGTGAACATAAAGGAGATGAGGCTGGTATTAAATCATCAACAATTATAGTTGAAGGTGATTATGTTTTTGGCTGGCTTAAAAAAGAGTCTGGGATCCATAGATTGGTCAGAATATCACCATTTGATTCTGGAGCGAGACGACACACAAGTTTTGCAAGTATATGGGTGTATCCAGTAGTTGATGAAAATATCAATATCGAAATTATTGAAAAAGATTTAAGAATTGATACTTATCGATCTAGTGGAGCAGGAGGCCAGCATGTAAATACAACAGATAGTGCTGTAAGAATTACCCACATACCATCTAAAATTGTTGTGCAATGTCAAAATGAGAGATCTCAACATAAAAATAAAGAAACATGTATGAACATGCTAAAAGCAAGATTATATGATTATGAAATTAAAAAAAAAGAACAAGAAAATCAAAACACAGAAAATTCTAAATCTGAAATTGGATGGGGCCACCAAATTAGATCATATGTTTTACAACCGTATAGACTTGTGAAAGATAATAGAACAAATTTTGAAAGCACGAGCCCAGATAAAGTTTTAGATGGAGATTTAGATGAATTTTTAGAACAATCATTGTATCAAATTAAATGAGTAAAAAAATATTAAGATATATATCTATAGTAGTAGGGGTTTTTGTTTTATTAATAATCTATTTGAGCACTATTGGTATCGAGACAGAAAAATTTAACAAACAAATTCAAGTTCTTGTAAAGCAA
This sequence comes from uncultured Pelagibacteraceae bacterium, assembly GCA_902512765.1. GTDB lineage: Bacteria > Pseudomonadota > Alphaproteobacteria > Pelagibacterales > Pelagibacteraceae > Pelagibacter. Next base: position 16,193 of record CABXKF010000011.1, read on the forward strand.
AAAAATAATAAATTTGATACTAGTTTAAAAAAAATAAAACTTACCTTAGACCCATTAAATTTTAAATTTAATGCAAAAACAATAGACACTAAAATAATTTTTAAAGACAAGATAATTGGGCTTGAATATATAAAAACCCAAATATCATTAAATTCATTAATTAAAAGTCAATTAGTTACATCTAAAATAGAAATATCAACTAAACCAATTTTGCTTAAAAATTTTGTATCATTTATAAGATCAATAAATAATAGGCCTGAATTATTTTTTTTAGAACGATTTATAAAAAAAGGATATTTAATAGCTGATTTAGAATTCAATTTTGATGAATTTGGTCAACTCCAAGAAGATTATAGAGTTAATGGATTACTAAAAGACGGTAAAATAAGTTTATTTAAAAAAAACGAATTAGAAAAAATAAATTTTCTTTTTAATATTACAGGAAATAATTTTAATTTTAGAGATATTAGTTTTGATACAAATAATATTAATTTTTTATCTAAGAAATTAAATATTAAAAAAAATGAAAAAGTTTATTTACTTGAAGGCAATATAAGAAACAAAAATTCTCCTTTAAACAAAAAATTACTTAAAACAATAAAATTAAAATATCCTCAATTTAATCTAATTAATACAAATTTTGAGACAGATAATGATTTTTCTTTTAAAATCAATGATAAGCTTAAAGTTGATAATTTTGTAATCAATTCAAAAATTTTAATTGATAGTTCTCAGTTTAAAAAAGATAATTTAATTAGTAAGAATTTTGTCGAAATTAATGACTTAATTGATTTAAAAGATCACGAGATAAAAGCTAATTATGCCAATAAGAAATTATCGATTGAAGGAAAGGGACAGGTTAAACTTCAAAATAAATTTGAATTTATTAATTATGAAATAACAAATAACGGTTCTGATTTAAATTTAGTATCAAATATCCAATTAAGTGAACTAGATATTAAAAACCAAAATTTAATCAAAAATTATTTGCCTAAAACTAAGGAGATCTTAAATCTAAAAGATCATAAAATTGAATTAAATTATAAAGGTAACGATTTATCACTGAAAGGTTCAGGAAAAATTAAGTTAGAGAAAGAATTGAATAAAATAGAATATTTTTTTTCAACAAAAGATAAAAAATATAATTTTGAAACCAATTTAGAAATTAATGACACACCATTAAATATAGATTTAATTAATTATAAAAAAAATAAAAACTTAAATTCTCAATTAAAAATTAATGGAAGCTATACAAAAAAATTTGGACTTGATTTTAAAAAAATTAGTTTTTTATCAAAGAATAACAGCTTAATAATTAATGATTTAATTATAGATGAGAAAAATAAAATAGTGAAAGTAGATAAAATTGATTTAGATTATTTTGATAATAGAGACAAGAAAAACAAATTTACATTTAGAAGAACCAAAAATAATGATTATGAGCTAAATGGATCATTATTTAATGCTGATAGTCTGATTACTAGTTTGTTAAAAAGTAAAGATGATCAACCACTAAATCTTTTTAAAAAAAATATAGATATCACACTTAATTTTTCTAATGTTTATCTTGATAATGATAGTATTGTTAAAAATTTAAGTGGTAAACTTCGAATTGTTGATAACAAAGTAGCTCAAGCTAATATATCAGCACTATATGATGATAGTGAAAATTTAAAATTTACAATAAAAACCAAAGATGGTGAAAAAATTACCACTCTATTTTCATCTAGGGCCAAGCCACTTGTAAAAAGATATAAATTCATAAAAGGTTTCGAAGATAGTAATGAAGGTTATTTAGATTTTTATTCCTCAAAAAGGAATGGCACTTCAAATTCAAAATTGATTATAGATAATTTTAAAGTCAAAGAAATTCCTGTATTGGCAAAGTTACTTGCCCTTGCTTCTCTTCAAGGGATAGCAGATTTACTAACAGGAGAAGGTATTAGATTTACAGATTTTGAAATGAATTTTACAAACAAAAATGAACTTATGACTATTAAAGAGTTGTACGCAATTGGGCCAGCAATATCTATTTTAATTGAAGGTTATATTGATGAAAATGATGCAGTTAGTTTAAGAGGAACATTGGTTCCAGCGACTACAATTAATAGATCCATTGCTTCAATTCCATTAATTGGAGATTTGCTTATCGGAAAGAAAGCTGGTGAAGGTGTTTTTGGAGTAAGTTTTAAAGTAAAAGGTCCTCCACAAAAACTTGAAACAACTGTAAATCCAATAAAAACATTAACTCCAAGGTTTATAACTAGAACGCTAGAAAAGATTAAAAAAAACTAATCTAATTCAATTTTTAAATGTCTTTTTTTTCCAATAGAAAGTTTAAGGTAGTTTTTATTAAAAAATTCATTTGTAATAATTAACTTCTCATCGGAAATAACTTTATCATTAATTTTTACTGCATTACCTTTAATTAATCTTCTTATTTCACTTTTGGATTTTTCTAATTTAGAAAGAATAATTAGATCAATTATATCAAATTTATTATTCATATTTTTTGAATTAATCTTGATAGATGGTGAACTTGATCCAAGTGAATTACCTGAAAATGCTTCTTTAGCAGCTTGCTCTGAATTTTTAGCAGCATCTTCACCATGAAGCATAGTGGTTGTTTCATTAGCTAAAATTATTTTTAAATCATTGATATTACCATTTTCAATTTTCTTAATATCTTCCATTTTCATATCAGTAAAATTTTTTAAAAATTTTATAACATCTCTATCATCTGTGTTTCTCCAAAATTGCCAATAGTCATAAGCTGATAAAAATTTTTCATCCAACCAAATTGCTCCATTTTCAGATTTTCCCATTTTAGCTCCTGTAGCCAGAGTAATTAAGGGGGTCGTTAGACCATAACTTTGTTTATTTGAATATCTTTTGATAAGCTCAACACCGTTAACAATATTTCCCCATTGATCTGAGCCACCTATTTGTAAGACACAATTTTCTTTTTTGCTTAGTTCTAAAAAATCATAAGCTTGCAAAATCATATAGTTAAATTCCATGTAGCTTAAAGATTGTTCTCTATCTAATCTTAACTTTACACTATCAAAAGTTAGCATTCTATTAATTGTAAAATGTTTACCTATGTCCCTAAGAAAAGAGATATAATTCAAATTTTTAAGCCATGTATAGTTATTTACAAATATAGGTTTTGTTTCTGGGTCATTGTTGTCTAAAAATTTTTTTAGTATATTTTTTATATTCTTAATATTATTTTCAATCTCTTCTTCACTTAGTATTTTTCTTGTTTTATCTTTTCCAGAAGGGTCACCAATTCTTGTTGTGCCTCCACCCAGTAGCACAATTGGTCTATGCCCGTTTTTTTGCAATAATCTAAGACACATGATTTGTAATAGGCTGCCAACATGTAAGCTTTCAGCAGTGCAATCAAATCCGATATATGCTTTAATTTTTTCCTCATCCATTAAGCTGGACAATTCATCTTCATTTGTACATTGATAGAAGAATCCTCTATTTTTAAATTCTTTTAAAAATTTATTCATAAGCTTATAGTTACACAATATACAAATTTTTATTAAAAAGAATATCAATGAAAAATAAATTATATACAGCTATTGGGTTGATGAGTGGAACTTCAATGGATGGCGTTGATGTATCTTTGATTAGATCAGATGGATTTAATCAATTTACCAATGTTTTAGATGAATATTTTGAATATAATGAAAATTTACATCAACAATTAATTAAATTAAGAAATTTAATTTTAAGCAGTAATGATTTGAAGCTGTACTCCTCTAGATTAAACGAGCTTGAAAGAGAAATTACTATATTTCACAGTAAAATTGTTAGTGAGATGTCACTAAAATATCAAGATGAGATTGATTTTGTTGGTTTTCATGGGCAAACAATTTTTCATAATCCTGAGCAAAAGATTTCAAAACAATTAGGAGATGGAAGGTTAATGTCCCAATTAGTTAAAAAAAAAGTTATTTATGATTTTAGGCAAGAAGATTTAGCGAATAAAGGCCAAGGCGCCCCATTAACACCTATTTTTCATAACTTATTGTCTAAAAGAATAAATGAAAAAATCCAAATAAATTTTCCTCTTTGCTTTCTTAATATTGGAGGAATTTCTAATATTACTAAGATAATTAAAAAAGATGAAAAATTAGAAGAGAACTTAGAAGCTTTTGATTTGGGTCCTGGTAATTGTATGATTGACGAATGGGTAAGAAAAAATTCAAAAAATAATTTTGATGAGAATGGTTCAATTGCAAAATCTGGTAAAATTGATCAATTAATATTAAATCAAGTAATTGATAACTTCAAAATAGATAGTTTTGATAAATCTTTAGATGTTAAAGATTTTGATATTTCATTTGCAAGAGGACTATCATTAGAAGATGGTTGCGCAACAATAACAAATTTTACTGCCTATCTAATAGCAAAAGGTGTTGAACATGCTAATGGAAACAATATTAAACCAATAAAATATTTAGTTTGCGGTGGGGGGAGAAAAAATACTTTTCTTATCCAAAGTGTTAAAGACTATTTATTACACAAACAAAATATAAGTTTAAACTCTATTGACGACTATAATTTAAATGGAGATTTTATCGAGTCACAAGCATTTGGTTATCTTGCAATTAGATCATTTTTAAATTTACCAATATCATATCCAAAAACTACTGGTTGTGAATTACCTACAGTAGGTGGCAAGTTAGTTAAAAACTTTTAGTAAAGGGCAGTTTCTTTTTTTATATATTTATCAAGATTTGTAATTAAAGATTCTTCTGTTTTTGAAAAAAAATGATTTGCTTCAGGGACAGATTGAAATTCTACTTTAATACCTTTTTGAGCACTTAATCTTTTGTCTAGTTCAGTAATATATTCTAAAGGGACTAATTCATCTTTTTTACCATAAATCATCAGTCCAGAGGTAGGGCATGGTGATAAAAAAGAAAAGTCATAAACATTTGGTTGAGGAGAGATTGCAATAAATCTATTTATTTCTGGTCTTCTCATTAATAGTTGCATGGCAATTAATGAGCCAAAAGAAAATCCAGATACCCAACATTGTGAGTTGTCAAAATTTTCTCTTTCAAGCCAGTCTAATGCAGCAGCTGCATCTGCAAGTTCACCTTGTCCGTTATCAAACTCACCATCACTTTTACCAACACCTCTAAAATTTACTCTACATACTGAAAAATCATTATCCATAAATGTATGAAAAGTATCTACCACAACTTTGTTGTTCATGGTTCCTCCATATTGAGGATGTGGCTGTAACACTAGTGCAATTGGAGATGTATTTTTTTTACTCTTATAGTATTTTGCTTCTAGTCTTCCAGCAGGACCTGGAATAAATATTTCTAAAATTTTATTATCCATATGCGATATTGATTATTATTCTCAAAAAAAAACTACGTTTATCATAAGTGAGCGACAATATGTTAGTTTTTTTAGACCAATATATACTTGACCATTTTAGTCAGGTATGTTTAAAACGCACAATTTTAAAGGGTAATATGAAATTAACATCAAAGAGCAGATACGCTGTAATGGCTTTAGCAGATTTAGCCAGGTTTGATGGCATTAATCCTGTATCGCTAAGAGACATTTCTTTGCGCCAGGGCATATCTCTGGATTATTTGGAGCAAATTTTTTCTAAATTAAAAAAGAATCAAATTGTTCAAAGTACCAGGGGAACACAAGGTGGTTATGTGCTTTCTAAAAAACCGAACGAGATAAAGCTTACCAATATTTTTCATGCAGTTGATGAAAAGGTAAAAACTGTTCAATGTAAAAAAGAGTCAAAAAAAGGCTGTAATGGTAAAACCACAAAATGCTCTACTCACAATCTTTGGGATGAGTTGGAAACACATATTAACAGTTTTTTTGAAAAGAAAAGTTTAGAGGATTTATTAAAAGACAATAACAATCAAAGTAATTAAAAGATGGATAACAGACAAAAAGAAATTGATAATTTAAAAGATTACAAATATGGTTTTTCAACTGATATTGAGAACACAAGAGCGCCTAAAGGTCTAAATGAAGATGTAATAAAGTTTATTTCTAATATTAAAAAGGAACCTCAATGGATGCTTGATTTTAGACTTAAGGCATTTGAAAGATTTAAACAATTAAAAGAACCTAATTGGCAAAAACCAAAGTATCCAAAAATAGATTATCAAGATTTATATTATTATTCAGCACCCAAAAGTATGGATGATAAACCCAAGAGCCTTGATGAGCTTGATCCTAAACTTTTAGAAACTTATAAAAAACTTGGAATTCCATTGCAAGAACAAGCAAGATTAAATGGTATAGCCGTTGATGCTGTGTTTGACTCGGTATCTGTTGCAACAACATTTAAAGAGGAATTAACTAAACAAGGAATTATTTTTTGCTCAATGTCTGAAGCTATTCAAAAACATCCTGACTTGGTCAAAAAATATCTAGGTTCTGTTATACCTACAACAGATCATTTCTTTGCAACTCTTAACTCGGCAGTATTTACAGATGGTTCTTTTGTTTACATTCCGGAGGGAATAAAATGTCCAATGGAACTATCAACATATTTTAGAATTAATGCATCTGAAACTGGTCAATTCGAAAGAACATTAATTATTGCTGATAAAGGAAGCTATGTAAGTTATTTGGAAGGTTGCACCGCACCAATGAGAGATGAAAATCAATTGCATGCTGCTAACGTTGAGTTGATTGCATTGGATGATGCTGAAATTAAATACTCAACAGTACAAAATTGGTATCCTGGAGATAAAGATGGTGTAGGTGGAATATACAACTTTGTTACAAAACGTGGTTTGTGTAAGGGAAAAAATTCTAAAATTTCTTGGACACAAGTTGAAACTGGCTCTGCAATAACATGGAAATATCCAAGCTGTATTTTAAAAGGTGATAACTCTGTAGGAGAATTTTACTCTATAGCAATTACAAACAATCATCAAAAAGCAGACACAGGAACTAAAATGATCCATTTAGGAAAAAATACAAAAAGTAAGATAATTTCTAAGGGAATATCAGCTGGTAATTCTGATATGATGTATAGAGGTTTAGTTGATATTTCTTCAAAGGCAGATAATTCTAGAAATTTTACTCAATGTGACTCGTTATTAATGGGTAATAAATGTGGCGCTCACACTATTCCTTACATTAAAAACAAAAACCTAAAATCAAATATTGAACATGAGGCAACTACATCAAAAATAAGTGATGAACAGTTATATTATTGCAATCAAAGAGGATTAAATCAAGAAGAGGCGGTTAGCTTGATTGTAAATGGCTTTTGTAAAGAAGTTTTACAACAACTTCCTATGGAATTTGCCGTTGAAGCACAAAAGCTAGTTGGAATTAGTTTAGAGGGGAGTGTTGGTTAAATGTTAACGATTGAAAATCTAAAAGCAAAGATTGAAGAAAAAGAAATATTAAAAGGATTAAATTTAAATATAAATCCTGGAGAAGTGCACGCAATTATGGGCCCTAATGGTTCTGGAAAAAGCACATTATCAAATATTTTGTCAGGAAAAAAAGGGTACGAAGTAAATGGAAATATTACTTTTGAGGGTGAAAATTTATTGGATTTAGAAACAGAGGAAAGAGCGCATAAAGGAATTTTTTTGGCATTTCAATATCCATTAGAAATTCCAGGAGTTAACACTAATACTTTTTTTTAAAAACCTCGATTAATGCAATTAAAAAAGCTAGAGGTGAGAAAGAATTAGATGCTATTGAATTTTTAAAATTGATTAAACAAAAAGCAGCAGAATTAAAATTTGATGAAAAAATATTAAGTAGACAATTAAATGTAGGCTTTTCTGGTGGAGAAAAAAAAGAAAAATGAAATTTTACAAATGTCAATTTTAAATCCCAAACTTTCTATTTTAGATGAAACTGACTCAGGCCTAGATATTGATGCTTTAAGGATAGTTTCGGAAGGTGTAAATTCGTTAAGAAATAAAGAAAATTCTTTTTTAATTATTACTCACTATCAAAGGTTACTTGATTACATTAAACCAGATTTTGTACATGTGTTAAAAAATGGTCAAATAATTAAATCAGGTGACTACGAGTTAGCTCAAGAATTAGAAAAAGTTGGATATGAGGATTTTAATTAATGCAAAATGAAATCAAATTAAATTTTGAAAAATCTCTAAGTGAAGGAAATTATTCAATTTCACAAAAAGAAATTAAAGAAAAAAATTTTAATAAATTTTTAAAGCAAGGCTTTCCAAATAAACGTATTGAAGATTGGAAATTTTCTGATTTAAATCAAATTATTTCAACTAATTTTGAAAAATTAGATTTTTATAAAGAAAATAATACATCGAGCATTGATGATGATTTTATTAGTGAATTTAAGCATAATAAAGTAGTTTTTGTTAACGGCAAAGTGTCCAAGATTGATTTTGGTTATGAAAATAAGGAAAAAATTATTATAAACCAAAATTTAGAACTAGATAATGAACTGAATGAAAATGTATTACTAAACTTAAATACTGCTTTTCTTTCTAGCTATATAAAAATCACAATTAATAAGGGATATCAGTTACAAAAACCATTGGTTTTATACAATTATTTAACATCAGATTTAGACTGTTACGGTTTAAATATGAGACTAGACATTGATCTTGAAGATGACACCTCTATGGATGTAATCAACATTTCAAACGAGACTACAAAAAATAATTTTTTAAATTTCAGACAAAAAATTAATATCGGTAAAAATGCTACTCTTAAAAATTATAGTTTAGACATCAATCCAACATCCAATATTAAGTATTCATTTAAAGATATTGATTTAGATAAAAATAGTCATTTAGAGTATTTTATTTTATCAAAAGGTTCAAAATTTACAAAACACGATATTAATTGTTCTCTTAATAACGATCATGGCTCAGTTGTACTTAATGGGGTTATTGATTTAGATAATAAAAAACACCATGAGATCAAAACTTCGATTAATCATAACGAAGAAAATTGTAAAAGTTATCA
>CABXKF010000012.1 GCA_902512765.1 uncultured Pelagibacteraceae bacterium
CTAAAAATTCATATTTCTTATTGAGCGTAAACAAATTGGCACTTTGAATATTGTCCAAATTATTTCTTATATATTTAGAGTGCTCTTGAATATTAAGAAATGTGTATCCAGTGCTTAATCTAGTCATTCCTCCTGCAGTTCCAATATTGATTTGATTGTTCTTTTTATTATTATTCATATTAAACAAAGGTATAGCACCCAATTCTTTAAAATTAATTTTGTAATCTTTTATTTTTAAATTGTTCTTAATATAATGGGTTAGTTGATCATCATAATCTTGAATAGATGTATTTTTTAAATCTGAAATCCAGGTGGTTTCGACAAGAGCTCTTTTTTTTGAATATGGAAGTGTATAAAAAAAATGTACATTATTTTTTTGATCACAATCAAAATCCATTAGGTTAAAGATTTCTTCATCAAAGAACTCTTTATTTGTTTCTATTTCAAAACCCGAAAAGTGTTGCCATAAATTACCCTTATCTTCCGTTGCATCTGCAACACTATTAAATATAAATGAATTATTTTTATTGATTTCATTCATATTTTTAAAAAAATGAATATTATTATTTTGCCTCAAAGAATTAACTATTTTTTCATAAAATAAACCACTATCAATCGTTTGATAGGGCACATTGTTACAATCAATATATTTTGTATGATTAGGAATATTGATAGTAAAATTATTCCAACTTTTTTTAATACAATCTTCAAAATTATGGGGAAAAATTTTCCAAAAAGACCAAGTTTTGTCTTTTTTATAATTATCTCTTGGTTCAATAATTGCTAAAGTTTTATTCTTTAATTTTTGATGCAAATTTAATTCATAGGCAAGCGATAAGCCTGCGCAACCACCCCCAATAATTATATAATCAAATTCTTTCATCTAAATTTATTTCTTCATTAATTAAAAAATGATTATGTTGAATATCATCATCACTTTTATTAATCAAAAATAATTTAATTAGATCCAGTAAAGAATAAAGAGTTTCAATTATTTTTTCAAGATTGGATACATAAATTTTACCTGATCTTTTATAATTATTTAAATTTTTTTTATTTAGAATTTTATATCCAATTTTTCTATAAACTCTCCTCGCAACTAAAATAGCAAAACGTAAGCTGAATGGAATTTTTTGAATCGAGTAGAACGAATTTTTATAATAATTTTCAGCAAGCTGTATTGTAGATTTAATTTCCTCAAAATCTAAATTTATATAGGATCTTCCATTATTTAGATCTTCAACAACATCTCTGGATATGTTTGTTAATTGCATAGCTATTCCAAGGTCAATAGCTGATTTTAATGAGTTTTTTTCATTTACTTTTAGAATTTTAGCCATCATCAAACCCACCGTTCCTGCAACTCTGTAGGAATAGATTAGTAAATCTTTTTTTTTATCTAGCTTTATATTTTCTTGGATATCAGAGTTAATCCCATCTAATAAATCATGAACTACCTTTAAGGGTATATTAAATTCACTTATAAGTCCCCACATATTCTTTATAATAGGGTCATCAAATTTTTTATTATAAAAGTTATTTTTAAATTCTAAAAATTTTATTTTTTTCTCTCTAATTGGATCATTGTTATCAGCAATATTATCAGCTACTCTACAAAAATCATACAAAGCTGAGCATTTTAAATAAGTTTGTTTTGGTAAAAAAAACCCTGCCCAATTGAAAGATTTTGCATATAGCGATAAATAACTTTGGCTAGACATTATAAGATTTTATCTAATACCTTTGCGGAAGACAAGACACCTGGTACTCCCGCACCTGGATGTGTACCTGCTCCAACAAAGTAAAGACCATTATATATCTCTGATTTATTATGAAATCTGAAGTAGGCCGATTGAGTAAATTTTGGTTGAATGGAAAAACCAGAACCAAATTTAGTATTTAAATCTTTTTCAAAGTAATTTGGTGTTAAGTAAAAATCTTCTATAATATTTTCTCGAAGATTTGGCATTAAATCTTTTTCCATCTTATCAATTATTAAACTTTTCATTTTTTCACCCTCTATATCCCAATCAATTCCTGACTGGTTATTAGGCACTGGAACCAATACATAGAAACAATCATTACCTTCAGGAGCCATTGATTTATCCGTCGCAGTTGGTCTGTGTAAATAATAACTAATATCTTTATTTAATTTTTTTTTATTAAATATATCGTCAAGATGTTCTTTATATTTATCGCCAAACTTTATAGTGTGATGTTCAACATTATTATATATTTTTCTAGTTCCAAAATAATAGACAAATAATCCCATGGAATATTCCATCCTATTTTTTTTCCAATTAAATAGAATTGAATTGTTAGTGTTTTCATTTAATAATTTTTCATAGACAGCTGGAGGATCAGCATTACAAATTACATTGTCAGCCTCTAAATTATATTGACCATTTATCTGCACTCCATAGATCTTACCATTCTTTGAAATTATTTTAGTAACTTCACTTTTTTTCATCACATTTATTCCAACTTCACTCATTAGTTTTTCATAACCTTTAATGATATTTCCAGTCCCACCCATTGAGTAATGTATTCCCCATTTTTTTTCTAAATATAAAATAAGTCCATAAATAGAGGTTGTGGTAAAAGGGTTTCCTCCTACCAAAAGAGGGTGCATGCTTAGCATTCTTCTCAGCCTTTCATTTTTAATATATGACGAAACTAAAGAATATACAGATTTGTAGCTTTTAAGTTTTAAAAGCGCAGGTAATTGTTGCATCATTACAAATGGTTTGTCAAAAGGAATATCTGCTAGTTCAGTAAAACCCTTATCAAAAATTTTTTTTGTAAAATTTACTAATTTTTCATAGCCTTTCACATCTTCTTTACTAATCTTTTCAATTTGATTTTTCATTTCAGTCTCATTTCCTGAATAATCAAATTTTATTTTATCTTCAAAAATAAATTGATACCAAATTTTTAGTGGAGAAATTTTAATATAATCTTTAGGGTCTTTTTTAAAAAGCTCAAACAATTCATTAATTAAATAAGGTGCTGTAATTACTGTCGGTCCACCATCAAATGTAAAACCATTTCTTTTAAATACTCTTGCTCTGCCTCCTAAGTCAGAATGTTTCTCTACCAATGTGACCTCGTGACCTTTAGCTCTAAGTCTAAGAGCTGCAGCAATTCCTCCAAATCCGGAACCAACAACTATAGAATTCATTTTAACAACTTATAGTTTTTTTGAAAAATTGTAAGGGTATTATAGGTTAATTTTTTTTAACTCTTCTTTAGTTTCTTCTAAATTTTTTTGAAATACTGTATCTAGTTTAGATTTGTCAATGGAGGTAGTAATAATTTTTTTAACTGAGTCTACCGCAATTTTAATTGATGCATCCTTTATCTCTTTGATGGCTGCTTCCTTCATTTGACTTATTTTATTTTCAGCTAAATTTTTTTTAATTTCGGATGATTTATGAAATTTATCATTTAATTCAATAATTAACTTATCTGAATCTTTTTTAGCTTCTTCTAAAATTTCATTGCTAATTTTTGGTGCTGTATCTAATTTATTTTGCGCATTATCAAGTAAAGTTTTTGCTTCAGTTCTTAATTTTTCACTTTCATCAATTTCACTTTTAATATCTGATATCATTTTATCTAATATCTCAGTGATTTTTTGAGGTATCTTTAGGTAAATCAGGGCTCCAAAAAAAATAACAAATGAAACTGCTACCCAAAAAGTTGCATCAATTACCATAATATTTGTCTCCACTTCTTTTAGATAGGTCATCTACAATTGCTGAAATACTGCTGTTGTTCACTTCAGCTCCTATAAGTTTTTGTATTAATTCTGATGAAGTTTCTATTGCTATCTTGTTGATCTTCTCAGCTGCACCACTTTGTAGTACTTTGATTTCTTGTTCTACTTTAACAATTTCATCATCAATCTGTTTATCTAGCACTTCTTTCTTTGCATTGATGTCTTTTAAAGCTTTCTCTCTAGCTTGATTAAATATATTCTTGGCTTCAAATTTACCTTTTGAAACAATTTCTTCATATTCTTTAAGCTTTTCTTCACTATTTTCTCTTTGTTTCTCTGCAGCCTCAATATTTTCTAATATTTGGGATTTTCTAGACTCTAAGTTTTCACTAATTTTAGGAAGTATTAATTTTGATAAAACTATATACAAAATTCCAAAAGTTAGTGTTAACCAAAAAATCTGAGAAATCCAAAATTCAGGATTTAATTGAGGCATACCCCCGCTTTCAGCTGCAAAAGCTTCCATAGAAAAGAGGAAGCTAAAAAATATCGACTGAAAATATATTTTTTTAATCATCAAATTTAAAATGCAAATAGAATGATTAATGCAACTACTAATCCAAATAATCCTGTTGCTTCTGCAAGTGCAAAACCTAAAAGCAAATTAGGAAATTGTTTTTGTGCTGCTGATGGATTTCTCATCGCACCTGACAAATAATTTCCAAAAATTATTCCAATACCAACACCGGCACCAGCCAACGCTATTGCTGCTAGGCCTGCCCCGATCATTTTTGCTGCTTCTAATTCCATTATATCCTCCTATGTTAATTAATGGTGTAAATTTAATGCATCATTCAAATAGATGCAGGTTAAGATTGCAAAAACATATGCCTGAAGAAAAGCAACTAAGATCTCCAAACCTGTTAACGCAACCGAAAAACTCAGTGGAAGCCATCCACCAACTATTCCAAGACTTATTACAAAGCCTCCGAAAACTTTCATCATAGTATGACCTGCCATCATGTTGGCAAACAATCTAACTGATAAACTTATTGGTCTACTTAAATAAGAAATTATTTCTATTACAACAATCAGTGGTAGTAGTACTGCAGGAACTCCACTAGGTACAAATAATTTTAAATAACCAAAACCATGTTTCATAAATCCAATAACTGTCACTCCAATAAATATAAAAGCAGCCAACATAAACGTAACAATGATGTGGCTTGTAACTGTAAAAGTGTAAGGTATCATTCCGAACATGTTACAAAAGAGCACAAACATAAAAAGAGAAAATATAAAAGCAAAGTATGGTTTTGCTTTAAGGCCAGCTGTATCGCTAATCATTTTAGAGACAAAAGTATAACTAAGCTCTGCAAGAAGTTGAATTTTATTTGGTATTAATGAATTTTTTTTTGATCCAAGATTAAAAATAATTAAAATTGCAACTGAACTAATAATCATAAACAAACTTGCATTTGTAAATGAGATATCAAATGTGCCAACTTTAATTTCTGGTCCAATTCTGTGAACATTGAATTGGGTCATTGGATTTGCCATAAAATTTTATCTATTTTTGCATATTTTTTGCAGATCTAATTACGTTAGTTATTCCAGCAACGACACCCACAAAAAAAAATATTAATATAAACCAGGGTTTAGTACCAAAGGTCTTGTCAAAAATAAACCCAATAATTGTCCCAACGGCAACTGCAGATACTAATTCTGTGCTTAATTTAAAGGCTGTTCCAATAGATGATGGATTATCTTTTTTATTATATAAGTTTTTCCTTAAAATCTTACTTTTTGCAATCTCTAGGCGAGTTTTTAACGGATCTTTTGGCATTTGTATAGTTTAGGCAACCATACTCTCTGCTTTTTGTAAATCAACAGCTACTAGTTGGCTAATCCCTTTTTCTGGCATTGTAACCCCGTAAAGTCTGTTCATTTTTGACATTGTCAAGGCGTGGTGCGTTACAATAATAAATTTTGTGTTTGTAATCTTTATTAGCTCCTCTAGAAGGCTACAAAATCTTGTAACGTTAGCATCATCAAGTGGTGCATCCACCTCATCTAACACGCAGATCGGAGAGGGGTTAGTTAAAAAAACTGCAAAAATTAAAGAGAGAGCAGTCAAAGCTTGTTCCCCACCAGATAATAAAGTTATTGATTGAAGTCTTTTTCCAGGAGGACTTACTAACATTTCTAAGCCTGCTTCTAATGGGTCGTCGGAGTCTACTAACTCAAGCTTAGCATTTCCGCCATTAAAAAGCTTAGTATACACTTCATTAAATTTTCTATTAACTTTTTCAAAGGCCTCAATTAATCTTTCTCTACCTTTTTGATTAAGCTCGTTAATACTGTCTTTTAATTTATCGATTGCAGTCACCAGATCAGAACGATCTTGCTCCATCTTTTTTATTTCTTCTTCATACTTACTTGTTTCTTCGTCAGCTTTTAAATTGACTGATCCTAAACTTTCTCTTTCTTGCTTTTTTTTATCTAAAGAGTCTTCTTGATCAACAGCATTTGGTAATTCTTCAACACCATTTAAGTTCGAATTTTCTAATATATTTTCTTCTGTTAAACTAAGTTCGGAATTAATTCTATCTAGTAAATCACTTTTTCTTTTTTGTAATCCTTCAATAGTTGCACTAGAACTTGCTTTACGTTCTCTAATTTGAATTGATTGTTCTTGAATTTCATTTAGCTGTAGTCTTAAAGCTTCAATTTTTTGATCTGTTTCTTCTATGATATTGTCATTATCTATTTTTTCTTTATCAGAAATTCTTAGATTTTCAGAAATTTGACCTTTTCTTTCAGCTTGAATACTTGGTTGATTATCTAATTCTTTTAATTGTTTTATTAATTTATTTTTTCTCTCTGTTAATTCTGCAACCATTTTTTCTGAATTTGATAATAAATTTATCCAACTTTCAATTTCAGTTTCAATAGTTTTAATTCTTTCATTACGTTTAATAGACTCATTTTTGATTGATTGATTTTTACTATATGCATCAGCGTACTTTTCTTGAAGTTGTTTAATATTTTGTGATTTCTCATTTACACTTAATAACTCTTCTCTTGATTTTTCATTTTTTAAGTCATTTAAGAAGTTATCGAGTTCCATGTTGCATCTATCTAAAAGAGTAACAGCCTGATTTATTTCATTACTATCTATTAATTGTTTAACTCTATCAATAGAGTTTTTAACATTCTTTATTGGGCCAATGCTTATATTTAGTGTTCCTTCAGCAATATTGTTAACTACTTCATCAACAGCTTTTTGTTCCTCTTTAAGTTTGTTTTTAGCTTCTTCTAACTCGTCATTGGATAGTTTTTCAGTTTCAAAATATTTTGAATCTACTTCTATTAAATCACTTTTTTCTTCTTTAAGTCTTTTTTCATTAGAATTTGCATCTATTATAATACCTCTTTCTCGTGTGATATCTTCGTCAAGGGTTTGAAGAGATTTTTTAATAGCTTCAATTTCATCTTGTGTTCTCGTATTTTCTTCATCTAAACTTTGTAGTTCCAAGTTTAATCTTTGAATTTTAGATAAATTTTCAATATTTTTTTCTCTAAGTGGAGAAACTTTATCTATTGCCGTTTTAATTAAATTTTCCAGCTCAGATATTTTGCTATTAAAACCCTCAACTTCACCTCCAGCCTCACTATTAATTTCATTTTCTATTTGTATTTCTTTGTCTATTTCTATTAATTTTAAATAATAAAGTCCTGCTTCTATTTTTTTAATTTCATCTGTAATTAATTTATATTTTGTTGCCTCCTCAGCTTGTTTTTGAAGATTAGCTAATTGTTTTTCCTGTTGTCTTCTAAGTTCATCAGCTCTTTTAAGATTATTTTCTGCAGCTCCCAACCTTAGTTCAGCTTCGTGTCTTCTTACATGTAACCCAGATATTCCCGCAGCTTCTTCTAAGATAGCTCTTCGATCTGTTGGTTTTGCAGTTACCAAGGCTCCTATACGACCTTGGCTAATCATTGAAGGTGAGTGTGCACCAGTTGATAGATCAGCAAAAAACATTTGAGCATCTCTTGCTCTTACTTCTTTATCATTAATATAAAACTTGGAACCTTTATCTTTTTCTATTTTTCTTCTGACACTTATCTGATCAAGTTCACGGTATTGAACTGGTCCTTCGTTATTTTTATTTTCTACATCAATAGAAACTTCAGCAATATTTTTGGAGGCTTTGTTCGACGTCCCATTAAATATTACATCCTCCATGCCAGAGCCACGCATACTTTTTGCAGACGTTTCTCCCATAGCCCATCTTAAAGATTCAACAATATTAGATTTTCCACATCCATTAGGGCCCACTATTCCAGTTAAACCCTCTTCAATTAGAAAATTCGTTTTATCAGCAAAAGATTTAAATCCATTTAATTGGATTTTTTTAAACTCCATGCCTTAACTTATATCAGTTTTTCTAGAGCTTTTTTTAAATTTTTATAATTAAGAGTTTTTTCGAATTTTTTATTATTAATTACTATCGTAGGAGTAGCATTTACTTTAAACTTTTTAACTCCATCAATTCGATCATTTAAAACAAAATCTTCTATTTCTTTGTTATTTATGCATTTTTCAAAATTAATATTAAAACTTTGGCTAATTAAAAATTTTTGAAGATTTTTATTTGCTTCCTCTACAGAATTACCCTTTACCCATTTTTGCTGATTAGCAAACAAACTATTCAAAATTTCCGAATCACCATCATTTTTACATTGTGAAACTTTAGAGGCATTAAATGCAGCTATATCTAATGGAAAATGTCTGAATTCAATTTTAGCCAGACCAGTATCAAGATATTCTTTTTTAAGCTGGGGATATACATCTTTGTGAAAGCTTGCACAATGACTACAAGTCAAAGACTCAAACGCAATTATAGTAATTTTTGCATCTTTATTACCTACAAATATTCTTTTTATTTCTTCTGCATTAATACTCGAGGTAGTACTAAAAATTATAATTATAAGAGTTAAAAATTTTTTCATTTTTTTTTAAAGACCTTAGTTAGTTCGATAAGTGATTTTTTAATTTTTTCATTCTTAACATTATTAATCTGATCTTGGTATTTATTAATTGCGTCATTTTGGCGAGCAGTGTTTGTTTTAACAAAAATTTTTTGCTCATCATCAAAGCTAATAAATTTAAGTTTTTCAACTACTGAGTAACCAAAAAAACTATTCATTTTATCCATTATATCTTTTTTTGAATATTCCATATCAACTTCATGACCTCTTTTAACCATTATCAATAAAGTGCTTACTCCAAATTTATTTGAATTTTTAAATGTTTTTGGATAGCAAACTTTAAATAAATTCTCACCAACAATGTACTTCCAGTTATTTAAAGTTTCAGAATAAATATGTCCTTTTTTATTTATGATTTTTTTTACATTCTTTGGCAAAGTGTCTTTAAATGATCTTAGGCCTTGAATGGTTTTATTTCTCTGCTTAGTATTATCTTTAAATTGCATATGAAAGAATTGATAATAACAAATAAAATTCTTAATTGGTATGATATAAATAAAAGATCATTACCTTGGCGGAAAAAAACTTCATCTAAAAAAAAACAATATTATACATTGGTTAGTGAATTTATGTTGCAGCAGACACAAGTTGCAACAGTGATTCCGTATTTTAATAGATTTATTAAAGAAATTCCCAATTTAGAAAGTTTAGCAAATTGCGATAATCAAAAACTAATTAAACTTTGGGAAGGTCTTGGGTATTATTCAAGAGTTAAAAATCTCAAAAAAACTGCACAAAAAGTTATTAAGGATTTTAATCAAAATTTACCTGATAATTTTTTAGATCTTAAGTCACTTCCTGGTATTGGAGATTATACAGCAAGTGCAATTTTAGCTATCGCATTCAATAAACCTATTATTCCCTTAGACGGTAATATTGAAAGAGTGTTAAAAAGATATCTTTATTTAAAAAATGAAAATGAAATTGAAAAGAAAAATTTAATAAAACAAAAAACTTTTTTAGGCACATCTGCTAGAGCTAGTGATTATGCTCAAGCATTGATGGAATTAGGGGCATTAATATGCAAGCCCACAAATCCTTATTGTGAAAAGTGCCCTATAACAAAAAAGTGTAAATCATTTATAAAAAAAGATTTTAAATTGTCTAAATTTAGAAAAAAAAACAAAGAAAAATATTTTTTACTTAAGGTTTATAAAAAAGATAATAAATATCTATTAGTTAAAAACAAAAATTTTAATTTTTTAAAGAACTTTAATATTTTTCCAATGGAGGAATTAATCAAGCCTAAAAATTTTGAACAAAATTTTAATCTTAAAATGTCTAATATGAATATGAATATTAAAATTCAAAATGATAAGATTATTAAGCCAATCCCATTTTCTTATTGGATTGATCCTAAAAAATTAAAAAACTACACTTTGCCAACTTTTACAAAAAAAATTGTTACTTATCTGGAAAACTATAAATGAAAAAAATTGCAATAATTGGAGCGGGTATTTCAGGTTTGTTTATTGCAAACTTATTTAGAGAAAACCCCAATTATCATGTCACTATTTATGAAAAAAATAGTTCTATTGAATCGGATGAGGGGTATGGAATACAGTTATCTAATAACAGCATTAAGCTTCTCAACAGAATTGGATTTAATTCTTTAGACAATAAAGACAAATTTAACCCAGAAAAAATTGATTTTTATGAACTTAAGGAGCAAAAAAAAATATGTGATCTTAACATTTCAGAATTTAATTCTGAAGATTGCAAGTATACAGCACTTAAGAGATCTAAATTAATTAAATTTTTAAAGGATAGGCTGGATATTAATTTATTAAAATATAATCATAATATTTCAAAAATTGAAAAAAATAACGATCAAATAAATTTAATTTTTAACGAAAATAACAAGGTAATTTGTGATCATTTAATTATTTCTGACGGTGTTTTTTCTAAAGGAAAATCATTAATTTCTGACAATAAAATAAAACCAGTTTTTAATAATTCCATTGCGATTAGAGGAAATATCTCAAGAAATAAACTCAATGAGTTAAATGAAAAAAATATTTCTTTATTTATGGGTCATAATTTTCATTATGTAATTTACCCAGTTAATAACAATAACGAAGCATTCAATTTTATTGGAGTTTTAAAGTATAAATTAACAGCAAATGAACTTGAAAATTATAGTCTTTTTAAAGATGTGACTTTCTTTAAAGGTATTAAAGATAATTTACAAAGCAAAACTTCCTCAACTATTTTAGATCATCTTACAAATATTAAATGTTTTCCAATATTTGTAAGCAAAGGTTTTGTTAAACCTGGGAAAAATATTTTCTTAATTGGTGATGCATTTTATGCTTTTCCGCCTTCATTTGCACAAGGTGCCTCTCAATCGATTGAATGTGGTTCGGAGTTGTTTGACTGTATCACAAATAATAAAAATAATTTTTATGATAATAGAATTTTAAAAGTTAAAATGATTAATAATAGATCAAAATTAAATCAATTTGCTTTTCACTTATCTAACCCAGTCATAGTCTTTTTAAGAAATATTAGTTTAAAGATATTAACTAAAAATAAGAGATTCTTGGAAAATTATTTAGGTAGAATTTATAAAAATTAATTTTTAGAAATTAATCGTTGTCTTAAATAATCGATTGGATAGGTTCTTCCGTTAATATCACAATGCCAATAAGTCCAACCATTGCAACTTTCTGCACCTAAAATAGTTGCCGCAACTTTATGAATAGACCCTTCTGCTTGATTATGCTTAATGCTTCCATCAGCCATTATTCTCGCAGTAATTTTTTTTTTGTTATCAAAAATATTTGTACCTGGTTTAATTATACCTAGCTCTACTAATGAACCAAAAGGTATTCTTGGTTTAGATCTATTATTTTTCAAAGTATCTAAGAAATCATCCTCAATAGGTTTGGTACTTTTTAATCTTTGTTCGGCAGCTTTAAAATATGTTTTTTCTTTTTCTATACCGTAATAATTTCTACCTAATTTTTTTGCAACTGTTGCTGTTGTACCTGACCCTAAAAAAGGATCTAAAATTAAATCATCTTTATTTGATGAAGCGAGTAAAACTCTATGTAATAGTGCCTCTGGTTTCTGTGTTGAATGTACTTTTTTTCCATTTTTTTTTAATCTTTCAGTTCCATTGCAAATTGGCAGATTCCAGTTAGATCTCATTTGAAGATCATCGTTTAAACATTTTAAAGACTGATAGTTAAAAGTATATTTTGATTTTTCACTCTTAGATGCCCAAATTAAAGTTTCATGAGCATTAGTAAAACGTGTTCCTCTAAAATTAGGCATTGGATTATTTTTATTCCAAATAACATCGTTTAATATCCAAAATCCTAGATTTTGAATTGCTGTTCCTACTCTAAATATATTATGATAGCTTCCTATCACCCATAGCGCTCCATCCTTTTTTAAAATTCTTTTACACTCTGATAGCCAAGCATATGTAAATTCATCATATTTCTTAAAATTTTCAAATTGATCCCACTTATCGTTCACAGCGCTAACTTTAGATCTATCTGGTCTAATTAATTCATTTTTTAATTGTAAATTATATGGAGGATCTGCAAAAATTAGATCAAAAGTTTCGCTTGGAATATTCTTTAACTCCTCAAGACTATCTCCATTAACAATTTTATTTTTGAATTCAGTATTCATTTATATAAAATAATTAGACTCCAAATGGATTCCAGCGTCAACCTGAGATTGAATTATTTGGATTCGATTTGTGCTGACTTAATATTGGGCAACTAGATATTGTGTGTCTTTAATTTAGATAACGGAGAAAAGGTTTTCCTGTGATGCTTGTTTATTCCAAGTTTTTTAATAGCTTTTAAATGTTGTTTAGTTCCATAACCAAAATTTTGATCCCAACCGTAACCTTTATTCTTGCTTGCCAATTTAGTTATGAATTTATCTCTAGCAACCTTAGCAACAATGGATGCTGCAGAAATAGAAGGAATTTTTTGATCACCTTTAATTATTGCTTTTAAATTATAATTTTTTAAATAAGGAATTTTATTTCCATCGATTAAAACTTGTGTAGGTTTTTTTTTAAGTTTTTTAATTGCTCTTTTCATTGCAAGCAAGCTTGCTTGTAGGATGTTGATTTTATCTATTTCTTTAACTGATGCTTTACCAATTACCCAAATAGAATTTTTTTTTATATATTTTGATAATAATTCTCTTTTATCTTTAGTAATAGTTTTAGAGTCTTTTAATAACTTTTTATTAATATCTTTATTTAATATTACAGCAGCTGCATAAACTGGCCCCATTAAACTTCCTCTTCCAACTTCATCGACACCAGCTATAATTTTCATTTAAACAATTAAGAAGTGGTAAATTAGCAGTCCAACTAAAATTCCTTTTATAAAAGAAATCCATAGAAGGCTATAATTAGAGATATTGAGTTTTTCTTTCCACCAATAAACATATCTTTTATGTAATTTAATCATATAGATTTAAATAATAATTTTCATGTCATCAATTTTTTGTTTAATCTTTTTTAAATCTTCCCAAGAATATTTTTTATTTTCTGGAAATCTAATTAAATAGGATGGATTAAATGATATCATCACTGGGTAGGTCTTATTTTTTAATATTGTTTCTTTCCATTTGCCTCTTTCAGAAGATATTTTACTATTAATACCTGTTACAGCTTCCATTGCTGAGCTGCCCATAAGAATAATAATTTTTGGGTTAATAATAGAAATATGCTCTCTTAAGAAAACTGAGTATCTTTTAATTTCTTGTGTAGTAGGTTTACGATCTTCTGGAGGTCTAAAATTTATAGCATAACTACAATAAATATTTTGTTTTTTTATTTTTATTGCGAGCAGCATTTTGTTTAATAAGTCTCCAACCTCACCTTTAAATGTTGTACCAGATTTGTCTTCTTCAATTCCTGGGGCCTCACCAATTAACATAATTGAACTATTGATATTTCCATCTCCAAGGACAAGATTTTGAGAATTATCTTTTAAATTACAATTTTCGATTGAATTTATTTGTTTTTTTAATTCTTCTAGTAGCTCAGCTTTATTTGTTTGATTGCTGTCATTGCTATTTTCGATAATGTTAAATCTATTTATTGGCTTATCTTTAAATACAAAGTTAGGCTCAATCGTATTTATTAATTCCTCGTCGAATTTGCCTTTTTGATTTATCACTTTTTTAGTCATACAATGATTAAATGTTTAATAAACTAATAAAACTAATAGTAGTTTTAGGGTTATTCTATCAGACGTCTGTATATTCTAAAAGTGCTAGTTTTAATGATTTCAATTCAAGAGATCTATCAAATTATTTTTCAGGAATTATTGCCTTTGAGAATAACAATAATTCTGATGCATTAAAATTTTTTAATGCTTCTAAGGTACTACTTAATAAACATGACGCATATTTAAAACGATATGCTTATTCTTTGGTTCTGGAAAATAAAGTTGCTCAAGCTATTAATGTAATAAAAAATGGTAATAACAAAAGTAATTTAGATTTTTTTGATGCATACATTCTTTTAATAGCTGATAGCTTAAAAAAAAATAATTTAGATCAAGCTGAAAAATATTTAAATTTAAGTTTAAAATTTCAAAATGAAAATAGATTTAATTTAGTAATATTTGAAACTTTAAGACAATACCTTCATACATTTAAAAATAAAAAAATTTTAATTAATAAAAAAAACTTTGGTAATATCTCTATCATAAACCAAGCATTTCAAAGATGCTATTTGAAAAAAGAAAACACTAGATCATCTTTTTTAAATTTAATAAATAATCCTGATGGAGATTATTCAAGATATATATTTTTTTATATCAATTATTTAATTGAGAATAATCAAATTGAGGAAGTAAAGGCAATCGCTAATCAACTTGAATACATAAATTCTACACTTCTGTTGTCCCAAAGTAAGAGTTGGGTCGAAAATAAAAAATTTAAAGAGTTCGGTAAAATTTTTTCATGCAATAACCATAATGACATAATTGGTGAATTTTTATTTTTGATATCAAATCTTTATTCATCTCAGGATGATATTGAAAAATCCAATTTTTATCTAAATCTTTCAAATTACTTAAATCCAAAATTCATTTTAAATTCAACACTTGTAGCTGAAAATTTTTATCTTAACGACGAATATGACAAGGCTAAAAAAATTCTAAAAAAAATTGATAAGCAATATGAATTTTATTATTGGTTTAGAGTAAAAAAAGAAGCTCAGATAATTATCAAAAATAAAGGATATAATGAGGGCATAAATTTTATAAGTTCAAAGTTTAGTAAAATTAAAAATCCGAATGTGAAAATGGTTTTTGATATTGCAAACTTTTACAAAAATTCAAAAAATTATGAAAAAGCAATTGAATACTACACTGAAATCATCTCATCTTTGAGTGTCAATTCGGAGATTAAATCTGATTTATTGTATAGGAGAGGTGGTAGTTATGAGCGATTGGGTAATTACCAAAAAGCAGACGAAGATTTAAAACACTCACTTGAAATAAATCCAGATGACGCCTATGTTTTAAATTATTTGGCATATTCATGGTTAGAACGTGATTATAAAAAAGATGAAGCAATGCAAATGTTGGAGAAAGCTTACACTTTAAGAAGTAATGATCCTTATATTACGGACTCAATAGGGTGGGCGCATTACTTGATAAAAAATTATAACGAGGCAGAAAAATATATAAAAAAAGCAGTTGAACTAATGCCTGAAGATCCAACTGTTAACGATCACTATGGTGATATTTTATGGAAATTGAATAGGAATATTCAAGCAAGATACTTTTGGAACTACGTTTTAAAATTAGATGACACTGATGAAGATATTAAAGAAAAAATAAATATTAAAATTATAGAAGGCCTCAATAATTCTTAAATGAAAATTTATGAACTTAAATCGTTTGCTAAAATAAACTTAGCTTTACATGTTACGGGCAAACTAATTAGACTACATAAGATTGAAAGTATCGTAAAGTTTATACAATTGCATGACTTAATTACAATTAAGAGAATTGACAGCAATAAACATAAAATTTCTTTTAGTGGAATTTTTTCTAGAAATATTAAAAAGGATAACACTGTTGATAAATTATTTAAAATTTTAGATGACAAGAAATTATTAAATAATAAAAAATTTGAAATAAAAATTCAAAAAAATATTCCACAGGAAGCAGGCCTAGGTGGTGGGTCAATGAATGCAGCAACTATTTTAAATTTTTTGATTAAAAAAAAATTTGTCAAAATTAACCAAAAAAAAATTTTACAAATAACAAATTTAATTGGTTCAGATGTGATTTTAGGTATAGTTCAAAAAAGTACTATTTTGTCATCCAGTGGAGGTATTAAAAAATTTTTAAAAAGTTCTAATTTTTATATTTTACTTGTACGTCCAAATTTTGGATGCTCTACAAAAAAAATTTATTCAAGTATAAAAAAGTTTAGTAAACCAGTATTGAGCAATCCAAATAAGAATATGTTAAATTTAAGATTTTTATTAAAACAAGAAAATGCTCTAGAAAAAGTTGCATTTTCAAAATACCCAAAACTAAAAAAATTAAAATCTTTTATGGAAAATTTAAACCAACCTCTATTTGTGAGAATGACAGGCTCTGGGTCGGTAATAGTTGCGTATTATCAAAATAATCAAGATTGTGAATTAGCCAAAGTTAAATTTAAAAGAAAATTTAAAAATTATTGGTGTAATGCATCGAAAACTATATAAATATTATTTTTTTATGTTATATGAAAACAATATTGGGGCGTAGCCAAGTGGTAAGGCACTGGTTTTTGGTACCGGCATCCTAGGTTCGAATCCTAGCGCCCCAGCCAAATATGGATAATTTTTTAGATAAAATTTTTTTTAGATCTCGTAATCTTGATTATATAAGTCAAAATCTTACTGATTTAACAAACCAAACACCTGCTAATAGAATTTTTGAAGCACTTAATACTTATTCGGAAGGTAGTGAAGTTAGATATGTTGGTGGCTGTGTAAGAAAAATCATAAAAAAACAAATTGTTGATGATATTGATTTAGCCACCAATCTAAAACCAAGTGAAGTTTGTGATGCTTTAAAAAAAAAAGAAATTAATTTTTATGAAACAGGCATTGATCATGGAACTATCACGGCAATAATTGATAAGCATAAATATGAAATTACATCTTTAAGAAAAGATGTTTCTACAGATGGAAGACATGCAAAAGTAGAATTTTCCACAGATTGGAAAGAAGATGCAGCTAGAAGAGATTTTTCCATAAATTCAATATACTCCGACAAAGATGGAAATTTGTTTGACCCATTTAATGGTAAGAAAGATCTTGAAAGTGGAATTATTAATTTTATTGGAGATGCAGAAAATAGAATTAAAGAAGATTACTTACGTATTCTTAGATATGTGAGATTTTTTATAAATTATTCAAATCAAAGTCATAACAATAAAGTAATTAAAATAATTAAAAAAAATATTGGGGGGATTTCAAAATTATCTTCAGAAAGATTATTAGATGAATTTAAAAAATTAATAAAATCGAATGCATTCTTAAAAATATTCAAAGATGAGATCAGTTTAGAGCTTATAAAAATTATTTTTCCTCAACTTAAAAATTTAGAAAATTTTAAAAAATTAAATTCTTATGCTCTTGATAATTTATCCAAGATTGATTTTATCTTTTTACTTTCACTAATGATTGTAGATGGAACTGATAATACTGATTATTTTATTTATAAATTTAATCTCTCTAAAAAAGATCAAAAAAGATTAAGATCAATTGATTTTTTCTATAAAGAAAACGTAAGTATAAAAAATTTTAATGAAAAGAATTTTAATAAGATTTTTTACTTTAATGGCAAACAAACTGTACTTGATATTATCAATTTTAAACTATTTACATCACTTAAAGTTGAAAAAAAATTACTTAAATTAGTGGAGACCTATAAAGATAAAATTATTCCAACTCTACCGATCAATGCAAACACTTTAATGACCAAATATGATATTCCTGCGGGAAAGATATTGGGCAATAAGTTAAAATTAATAGAAGAAATTTGGGTTCAAAATAGTTTTCAAATCTCAGAAAAACAAATTCAAAAAATCATTAAAAGCTAAATATATTTGACGTCTTTTACCTCAAAGTTTTTAACTCCAGCGGGAGTAGTAATCTCCACCAAATCATCTTTATTTTTTCCAATTAAACCTTTTCCAATTGGTGATTGAAAAAAAATTAGTTTTTGTTTTAAATCAGCTTCATCTTTGCCAACAATTTTGTAGTTAATTTTTTCACCATTATCCAGGTTTTCTAAAAATACAGTTGAACCAAAGATTATTTTTCCATCATTATTTAATTTTGTAACATCAATGACATTGGCTCTTGCAATGATATCATTGATTTCTGTTATTCGACCTTCACTGTGAGATTGCTCCTCTTTAGCTGCGTGATATTCTGCGTTTTCTTTGAGATCTCCATGTGATCTTGCTTCTGCAATCGCAGCCACAATTTCAGGTCTCTTTTTTTCTTTTAAATAAACTAATTCTTCCTTTAGTTTGTTTAAACCATTTAGAGTTATTGGTTCTTTATCCATTTTTTATTTCCATTTAGCAATTGGTGGTAATGACATCAATATACCCTCAACATTTCCACCTGTTTGTAAGCCAAATTTTGTTCCTCTATCATACAATAAATTAAATTCAGCGTATCTACCTCTTTTAATATACTGCATCTCTTTTTCTTTTAAAGTCCATTTTTTTGTGATTTTTTTTTCAATAATATCATTAAAAATCATTTGAAATGTAACTCCTACATCTCTTATAAATTTAAAATCTTTTTCAAAATTATCTTTTTTATAATCAAAAAAAATTCCACCAATTCCTCTTGCCTCATTTCTATGTGGTAAATAAAAATATTCATCACACCATTCTTTATATTTCTTATAATATTTTTTACTGTGACGATCACACATTTTTTTTAGCGATTGATGAAATTTGTTTTTTTCTTTAACATCTTTAATTGAAGGTGTTACATCCATCCCTCCACCAAACCAATTTTCAGTTGTGCAGATATATCTAGTGTTGAAATGCATAGCTGGAATGTGGGGATTTTGCATATGCATTACTATCGAAATTCCAGACGCCCAAAATCTTGGATCTTTACTTGCTCCAAGAATATTTTTTTGAAATTGTTTTGGAAATTTTCCATAAACTTTTGAAAAATTTACTCCTACTTTTTCAAAAATTTTTCCATTTTTAATAATTCTATATTCACCACCACCTTCATCTTTACTTTTATTTCTTTGCCATGTCGTTGATTTAAATTTAATTTTATTTTTTTCTAATTTAACAATATCATCACAAATAGCATTTTGTAAAAGCTTGAACCAATTACTAGTGATGTCTTTTTTTATTTCATTATCCATATTATATTAACCCTGTTTGTCTTAAACTTTCTCCTAAAACAACTGCAACCGAGGACGCAATATTAAGTGATCTAGCATTTTCATTCATTGGTATCTTCAATCGATCATTTATAGATTGATGAATATTTTCAGGAACACCAGCGCTTTCTCGCCCAAACAATATTGTATCATCTTTTTTGAAATTAAACTTTGTATAAGATATCGATGCTTTTGTTGTCATTAAAATAACTCTATGATTCTTTTTTGCCTCAAAGAAATGTTTTGAACTTTGATATAAATCAATTTTATCCCAATCCATATAATCCATAACTACTCTTTTAAAACGTTTATCACTGAGATGAAAACCACATGGTTCAATAATTTCAAGTTTAGCGCCCAAACAAGCGCATGTTCTAATTATTGCTGCTGTATTTTGAGGAATATCTGGTTCATATAATGCGATAATGGGTCTATGGCTCATAATTATGTGTCATTCTTTCAGTAGAAAAAAAACTATTATCTTATAAGAAATCGTATATTAAGTAATTTTTTAACAATAATATTTAAAAAAATGTCAGATAAAAAGCCTAAAAGAAGAGAATTTCTATTTACTGCCTCGTACGCAGTTGGTGCAGTTGGTGTTGGTGCAGTGGTTTGGCCATTAGTAGATCAAATGAATCCTGACGCATCTGTAAAAGCATTAGCAAGCACGGAAGTTGACGTAAGTTCAGTCAAACCGGGAAATACAATAACTGTACTTTGGAGAGGTAAACCAGTTTTTATTAGAAGAAGAACGCCAGAAGAAATTTTAGAAGCAAAATCTGTTAAAATGGAAGATTTAAAACATCCTGAAAAAGATGAAGACAGAGCTAAAGATCCTGAGTGGTTAGTAATGCTTGGAGTTTGTACTCATTTAGGTTGTGTACCATTAAATGACAAAGGTGATTATGATGGATGGTTCTGCCCATGCCATGGTTCGCATTATGATACATCTGGTAGAATTAGAAAAGGTCCCGCACCTTTAAATATGGAAGTTCCAAAATATGAATTTGTTAACGCTAACACAATTAAAATTGGATAAATAATATTATGAGTGATCACGAATACACACCTACGTCAAAAGTTGGAAAATGGTTTAACGATAGGCTTCCGCTTTTAACTTTAGCAAATCACTTAACAGATTATCCCACTCCAAAAAATTTAAACTACTGGTGGACATTTGGAGGAATTTTAACTTTTTGTTTAATAACCCAGATTGTCACTGGTTTAACGCTTGCAATGCATTACATAGCTCACGCTGATATGGCTTTTGAAAGTGTTGAGCACATCATGAGAGATGTAAACTATGGCTGGTTGATCAGGTACATTCATTCAAATGGTGCATCAATGTTTTTTCTAGCAGTTTATATTCATATATTTAGGTCTTTATTTTATGGATCTTACAAATCTCCAAGAGAGATAATTTGGATTATTGGAATAATTATTTATTTATTAATGATGGCTGCTGCATTCATGGGCTATGTATTACCTTGGGGTCAAATGAGTTTCTGGGGAGCAACAGTTATAACAAATTTATTTAGTGCAATTCCATTAGTGGGTGAAGGAATTGTCACTTGGTTATGGGGTGGTTATTCAGTGGACAACCCTACATTAACTAGATTTTTTACACTTCATTACTTAATTCCTTTTTTAATTTTGGGATTAGTTGTCTTGCATATTTGGGCACTTCATGTTCCTGGAAATAACAACCCAGTTGGAATAGATATAAAGAAACCTTCAAAAGATACTGTGCCGTTCCATCCTTACATCGTAATTAAAGATGGTTTTGCATTATTAATGTTTATGATTGTTTTTGCTTTTTTTGTTTTTTATTCACCTAATATTTTAGGTCATGCCGATAATTATATTGAAGCTAATCCAATGGTTACTCCAGCTCACATTGTTCCTGAGTGGTATCTGTTACCCTTTTATGCAATTTTAAGATCAGTTCCTGACAAATTACTTGGAGTTGTGGCAATGCTTTCAGCTATTTTAATTTTAGCAGTGCTACCTTGGTTAGATACTTCAAAAATTAGATCTGCAGTATTCAGACCTTTGTACAAACAGTTTTACTGGATACTTTTAGCTGATGTTCTAATTTTAGGATACATGGGGGCTATGCCAGCTGAAGGGCTTTACTTGTTGATTGCGAGAGTAGCTACAGCATATTACTTTCTTCATTTTTTAGTGATTTTACCTGTTTTAGGATTTAAAGAAAAAACACTACCTGTTCCATTAAGTATTACAGAACCAGTGCTTGGAGGCTCTCCTAACTTAGCTACGGCTAAACATAATGAAAGTTTTGATAAATAAAGTGAAAAATTTAATAAAATTATTGTCAATTCTAGCTTTAATTACCTTTGTAACAACACACTCTAATTCTGCAGAGTCGGCTAAACTTTTAAAAACTGATTGGAGTTTTAAAGGTCTTTTTGGAAAATTTGACAGAGGTGCCTTGCAAAGAGGATATCAAGTTTACACAGAGGTGTGCGCTTCATGTCACTCAATGAAATATGTGAGTTATAGAAACTTAGGTGAAAAAGGTGGACCAGAATTTACAGAAGCTGAAGTTAAAGCAATTGCAGCTTCATTTGAAGTAACAGATGGCCCTAATGCAGATGGTGAAATGTTTGTAAGACCTGCAAAACTCTCAGACAAATTTGTAATGCCATACGAAAATGTTAAAGCAGCCCAAGCTGCTAATGGTGGTGCTTATCCGCCCGACATGTCTGTTCTAGTTAAAGCAAGAGGGGGTGGGGTAGATTATATTTATTCTTTACTTCAAGGTTATGAAGATGCCCCAAGTGGAATGACTTTGGACGAAGGAGTACATTATAATAAATACATGTATGGTAATAAAATTATGATGTCAGCACCGCTTTCAGATGACATATTAGAATATGGAGATGGTACAAAAGCAACTGTTGAACAAATGTCAAAAGATGTAACAACATTTTTAATGTGGGCAGCAGAGCCGCATTTAGAGTCTCGACATCAAATGGGCTTTAAAGCGATTATTTACTTAATTATTTTAACTATCTTAGTTTATTTTAGTATGAAAAAAATATGGTCACGTGTTAAATCTGAAGTTTAATACATCACCATCTTTGACTATATAATCTTTACCTTCTAATCTCATTTTTCCATTAGTTTTAGAATTAACCCAGCCATCATTTGCTACAAAATCTTCATACGAAACTGTTTCTGCTCTTATAAAACCTTTTTCAAAATCAGTATGAATTTCACCAGCTGCTTTTGGGGCTGTACAATTCTTTTGAATAGTCCATGCTCTAGTTTCTTCTACACCAGACGTGAAATAAGTATCTAGTTCTAAAATTTTATATCCTTTCTGAATTAACATGCTTAATCCAGTCTCTTTTAAACCAATCATTTCCATGTAATTTTTTCTCTCTTCAGATTCTAGTTCATTGATTTGATTTTCTATATCTGCTGATACAATTAAAGTATTTTCTTCACCAAATTTTTCTATAAATTTTTTTGTGTATTGATTGCCTTCTTGAACACTTTGTTCGTCTACATTGCATACAAATATTTTTGGTTTAATTGATAATAAACCACTTTGATTTAGCTGTTTACTTTCAAATTGGGATTTTAGAATTGAGATATCCTTATCATTATTAATACAATCTAATGCAATCTCCAGTATCTTTAATTGTTCTTCATCAACATTTTTTTTATTACTTTTTTCTAATCTTTTTTGAATTGACTCTAAATCAGCCAACATCATTTCTGTCTCAATAATTTCTAAATCCCTGATTGGATCCACTGTTGGATTGACATTTTGAATATCATCAGAGTCGAAACATCTTATCATGTGAATGATTGCATCTACTTCTCTGATATGTGATAGAAATTTATTACCTAATCCTTCGCCTTTTGATGCACCTTTTACGAGTCCAGCAATATCAACAAATGAAATGGTGGTGTTAATGATTTTTTTTGATTTTGAAACTCTGGATAAATTATTTAATCTTTCATCTGGCACGGGGACTACCCCAACATTTGGATCGATTGTACAAAAAGGGAAATTTGCTGCTTGAGCTTTACTTGAATTTGTTAGAGCATTGAATAAAGTAGATTTACCAACATTGGGCAAACCAACAATTCCACATTTGAAGCTCATTATTTATTATTATTTACTGTACTAGAAAATAGATCTAATTTTTTTTCTACTAATATGGAAATAGAATTATTAATATCAGTTGAAATTTTTTCTATTCCAATCAATTCATCTTCATCAAAATTTTGAAGAACAAAATCTCCTACCTCAATATTTTCTTTTGGCTTGCCTATACCAATTCTAACTCTTGAATAATCTTTACCTATGAACTTATCAATAGAAGCAATTCCGTTATGTCCCGCACTTGATCCACCAAATTTTGCTTTAATTTTTCCAAATTCAACATCTAAATCATCATGAAAAACAATCACATCTTCTGCATCTATTTTAAAATATTCAATAAGTTCTCTTATGCAAATTCCAGAATTATTCATGAATGTTAGAGGTTTAATCGCATAAACTTTTTGATCACCAACATTTCCAGTTG
>CABXKF010000013.1 GCA_902512765.1 uncultured Pelagibacteraceae bacterium
ACCTGACCTGGTTAGAAATTCGGCTACAGGGCATCCTAATCCACCCATACCAATTATTAGAACTTTTGAGTTTAAAATTTTTTTTTGGCCTAAACCACCAATATTTTTTAAAATAATTTGTCTTGAATATTTTTCGAGCTGATTTTTACTAAGTTTTAAACTCATTTTCCAGTTGAGCCAAATCCACCTTCTCCTCTAACTGTTTCGGGTAAAGCATCTGTTTCTTCTAGTTGCATCTTAATAACAGGAGTTAAAATCATTTGAGCTATTCTATCCTTATTATTTATTACAAAATTAGTATTGCCATGATTGTAAAGAATAACTCTAATTTCACCTCTATAATCGCTATCTATTGTACCTGGAGTATTTAAAACACTAATATTGTTTTTAGCAGCTAAACCAGATCTTGGTCTAATTTGAATTTCAAACTCACTAGGAAATGCAACAGAAATGCCAGTTGGAACTAAACAAGAATTCTGTGGTTTTAGTGTTATTGGCTCATTTATAAAAGCCATTAAATCCATACCTGATGCTCCATTAGTTTTATAGGCAGGTAGCTCAACAGATGAGTCTAATTTTTTTATAAGAACTTTTGTCATTAATTTAATTGATTAATTATTCTATCAACTATTTCATCGGATATTTCAGATTTCTTTTTATATGAGAGTTTTTCTTTATTTTTATCTTTATAGTAGATCGTTACTTCATTAAAATCAGAGCTGAAGCCAATTTTTTTATTAGACACATCATTTGCAATTATCCAGTCACAATTTTTATTGTTTAATTTTTTTTCTGCATTTCTTTCAACATTATTTGTTTCAGCTGCAAATCCTATAACAAGTTCTGGTCTCATTGAATTATGGTTTGAAATATAATTCAATATATCTACATTCTTTTCTAAATTTAAATTTAATGATTCATGTTTTTTAATTTTATTTTTAAATTTTTTATTTATTTTAAAATCAGCTACTGCTGCAGAAAAAACTGCTACATTAGTGGGTAAGTTTTTTTGAGTTTCTAATAACATTTCATCTGCTGTTTCAACTTCAATAAGTTTAATATCATCATCAATTTTTAAATTAGTTGGTCCTGAAATAAGAGTTGTATCAAAACCTTTTTTAGATAAAGATTTAGCAATTTCATATCCCTGTTTACCACTAGATTTATTTGTAATAAATCTTACAGGATCAATGTATTCGTTTGTTGGACCAGCTGTAACTAGTGCTTTTAATTTTTTATTTTTTTTAAGATTCAAAAAATAATTGTTTATTTCGTTTGAAATTTTATCAGGTTCAGACATTTTTCCTTCACCGTATTCCCCGCAAGCCATTTCCCCAATTTCTGGACCAATAAGTTTGTAACCATAATTTATTAGTTTTTGTAAATTTTGTTTTGTTGATTGATGTTCCCACATTCTTACATTCATAGCCGGTGCTAAATAAATCTCTTTATTTGATGCAAGTACAACGGTTGAAGCTAAATCATCTGTTGTACCTTGAGCTAATTTTGAAATTGTATTTGCTGTAGCTGGTGCAATTAAAATTACATCTGCCCATCTTGATAAAGCGATATGATCCATCTCAGTTTCATTTTCGACATTAAATAAATCAGTATAAACTTTCCCTTGAGAGAGTGATGCAACAGAAAGAGGAGTTATAAATTCTTTAGCACTATTGGTTAAAATTGTTTTTATTTGTGATCCATTTTTTTTGAAAATTCTAATTGTTTCAAGACTTTTATAAGCAGAGATTCCACCACAAATTATATAAAGAATTTTTTTGTCTAACAGATTTTTCATTTGCCGAATTAAAATACCAATAACCCTATAATTACAAGAACTAATAAACCAATAATAGATTGGTTTCTAAAAGCAGTCATTTCAGATTTTTTATTATTTAAGGCAGTGTAAGAATTTGAGTTTTGTGGGATTTGACCACTAGCTAAAAATGTTAAAGCTTGATTAGCTTTATCCATGATCTCAGGAAATTCTGGCAATCTTTTAATAACCTCCGATGTATTGTTCAGAGTATCTGTGATCGCATTAATTGGATCTTTAGTTTCTCTCAACCAGCTTTCAAGTACAGGCTTGGACGTTGTCCATATATTTGTATTAGGGTTTAATTTTCTTGCAACTCCTTCAACTACAACCATAGTTTTTTGTAACATTAATAATTGAGGCTGGGTTTGCATATTAAATTTCTCAGTTACATCAAATAATTGTTTTAGTAATTTGCCTCCTGATATATCTTTAACTGCTTGACCAAATATAGGTTCTCCTATTGATCTTAGAGCTTGAGCCAAATCGTCAATTGGAACATTATTTGGAACTAATCCAGCTACCAAATGTACTTCGGCTACTTTCCTGTAATCCCTTTGTATAAATCCAAATAAAATCTCTGCTAAGAATCTTTTACTTACTTTGTCTAATCTACCCATTATACCGAAATCTATAGGGGCAATCTGACCATTGTTATCAATAAAAATATTTCCTTGATGCATATCTGCATGGAAAAAACCATCTCTTACTGCGTGTCTTAAAAAATGTTGAATAATGTCTTCTGCAATTTTATTTGTATCTAAATTTTTATTTTTTAATTCTTCAGTTTCTCTTATTGATACGCCATCAATCCAATCGAGAGTCATTACATTTTCACTTGTAAAGTTCCAATAAATTTGTGGTACTCTAAATCCTGCATCGTTTTTAGTATTTTCTGCATATTCATTTGCTGCAGCTGCTTCAAACCTTAAATCCATTTCAAGATTTGTTATCTCTTTCAATAAAAATACAACCTCAACAAGCTTTAATCTTTTTGTTTTTTTTACAAAAGACTCGATTATAAAAGCAAACAACATCATTGCGTCAATTTCTTCATTAAATATTTTCTTAATATTTGGTCTTAAAATTTTTATTGCCACATCTTTAATAGTTCCATTGTCATTAATCTGAGCTTTGTGAACTTGTGCAATCGAGGCAGCTGCAACAGGTTCGCTAAAGTCTATTATTGAATTATATGTGTCCTCACCAAGATCTCTTTTAATTATTTCTTTTGCTTGGCTTATAGAGAAAGGTGGAAGACGATCTTGTAAATTTTCAAGCTTAGTTGATAGTTCTTCACCAATAATATCAGGTCTAGTTGCTAAAAATTGGCCAAGTTTTATAAATGTGGTGCCCATAGACTCTAAAGAATTAGATAATCTTTCTCCCTCATTAGAACTTAGGTTTTGCTGATTTTTCTTAGAAAAAGAAATTGATAACAGCTGAAATAATATTGTTATTATAACAGGTGGTTTTTGGAATTTTGAAGCAATACTTAGTATATCAGATTTAGCAATTTTTCTTCCTAACTTAAATAAAGTTATAAATTTTTTAATCATTAATATTTCCATCCACTATGAATTGAAACAATCCCTCCAGAAAAATTTCTGTAAGAGCATTTTTGAAAGTTATTGTTCTTCATTAATTCAATTAATTCTTCCTGATTAATAAATTGTTCTATACTTTTAACTAAATACTCATATGGCTCTTTTTCACCAACTACAAATTGACCAATGATTGGAATTAATTTTGAATAATTTTTATAAATAAAATCAAGATTTGAGTTCTGTATTTTTGAAAATTCTAAGCACAAGTACCTTCCACCTGGTTTTAAAACTCTATATGCTTCAGAAAGAGCTTTGTTTAAATCTTTTGTGTTCCTTAGTCCAAAACTAATAGTATAAAAATCAAATTTATTGTCTTCGAAGGGAAGCTGTTCTGCAGGAGAAATAACCCAGTTAATATTTTTGTAACTAGAGAGCTTTTGTTTACCTTGGCTCACCATTCCTTTGTTGGGATCCACACAAGTAATTCTACCATTTTTATCAGTGCTGTCTAAATAGAGTTTACCTATGTCGCCTGTTCCACAAGCAACATCGATGAAATTTTTATTTAAAGATGGGTTCATCATATTTATTAAGCTTTTTTTCCAAAATCTATGAACACCGAGTGACATAAAGTCATTCATTAGGTCATATTTACTATAGACCTGATCAAATACACCTTCTACTAGTCCTTTTTTATTTTGAAGATATTGTTGCATAAAAAAAAATATATATTCAATATAGTGTGAAATGCCAGAATTACCAGAAGTAGAAATTGTAAGACAATCTCTTCATAAAAAAATCAAACAAAAAAAGGTTAAAAAAGTAATAATACGAAATAGAAATTTAAGATTAAAAATTCCACCGAACTTTGCTACTTATTTTCAGAATAAAAAAATAATTAAAGTAGGAAGATTCTCTAAATATTTAATCATTTATTTACCAAAAGAAAATTATTGCTTAATTCATCTTGGCATGTCAGGAACAATACACGTTGTAAATAATAAATTAGCTAACAAACCTACAAATACTAGTTTTTATAATTCTCCTTTTTTACCAAAAAAACATAATCATGTTGAGTTAATTTTTGAAAATTTTAGGATTGTTTATAATGATCCAAGAAGATTTGGTTTTTTCCAGTTGATAAAAAATAATCTAGACCTGAATAAAAGATTTTATCATTTAGGTCCTGAACCTTTTAATAAGAGTTTTAATCTAACCTATGTTTACAATTTTTTTAAAGGAAAAAATAAAGATATAAAAAACTTTTTACTTGATCAAAAATTTGTTTCAGGAATAGGAAATATTTATGCTAGTGAAATTCTATTTTTAAGCAAAATAAATCCATTCAAAAAAGTAAAATTATTAAGTAAAAAAGAATGCCAAAAAATTATTAATAACAGTAGAAAAATTCTACTCAAAGCTATTAGTAAGGGTGGATCTAGTATAAGAAATTTTAAGGATACCTCAGGATTAAAAGGTGGTTTTCAGAATGAATTTAAAGTTTATCATCAAGAGGGAGAACGGTGTAAAAATTTAGGATGTTCTAATGTTATTAAAAAAAAAATTATCTCTAATAGATCAACTTTTTTTTGTGATTCTTGCCAAAAATAGCCAATTATTTTATTGACCACCATAAATTCTCAAGCTATACCCCTGCGGATATGGCAAACACAAAATCAGCAATTAAGAGAATTAGAAGAATATCTAAGCAAACGGCTGTTAATAAGGCTAGAAAAAGCAGATTTAGAAATGCTTTAAAAAAAATGAACCTTTTAATTGATGATAAAAAAAAAGATGAAGCTCTAAAATTCTTGCCTAAATTGAATTCTGAACTAATGAAAATTGCCAAGACAGGGATTATTAAGAAACAAAATGCATCAAGAAACGTTTCTAGAATATCCAAAAAGATTTCTGCAATATAAATTTAAAATTTTATAAGCTTTTACAGAAACAACCTCAAGTATTCACATCATCTATTAATAAAGTTTTAATTTTAACCATATCTAGATTTGGTAAGTAAAAATAGTTTTTATGATTCAATCTATAAACGATTCAATCTGTGTTTGATTAAAAAAAAATATTTATATAGAAAATAAACTAATTTTTTTTTTATTAATATTAAATTCTACAATCATAGATTTAATTTATTTTTAAAAAAAAATATTAAGTAGTTGCAAATTTTTTTTTTTCGTTCTAACTGAGATTTCCCTACAAGTTATGAACAAATCTACAAATATAAATAATTTAAACAGTTTTAAGTCTGAAAATTTTGATTGGAAATTAGTTCAGTCTGAAATGAAAAATAAGCTAGGACTAGATGTTTATGAAAGCTGGCTTAAAAAAATTACTTTTGTGGATGAATTTAATAATTATTTATTATTAGCTGTTCCAACAAGATTTATTAGAGACTGGATTACATCAAGATACATTGATCAAATTTTGCAAATAATTCGTTTACATAAAAAAGATATTATTAGAATTGAATTTAAAATTGATGACAAAAATGCAAATCAAAATCTTGAAAATGTGAATGTTAATGAACAATTACCTGATAGAAGTGAAAATGTATCATTTATAAAAGATTCTTATTTGCAGTATAATCGAATTGATCCAAATAAAAGATTCGACAACTTTATAACTGGTACAAGCAATAAACTTGCTTATGAAGCATCGTTAAAGGTTTCAGAAAATATATCTCATTATAATCCACTTTACATTTATGGTGGTGTGGGAATGGGTAAAACCCATCTATTGAACTCAATTGGAATTGAACTTAAAAAAAATAACAAAGTAATGTTTATATCAGCTGAACGGTTTATGTATCAGTTTGTGAAATCGATCAAAGCTAATGATATGGTTAAATTTAAGGAATATTTTAGAAATACCGATATTTTATTAATTGATGATATTCAATTTATAAGTGGTAAAGAAGCGATGCAGGAAGAATTTTTTCATACATTTAATGCATTATTAGATAAAGGTTCTCAAATAATTGTATCAGCTGACAGAGCACCAAACAAACTATCAAGAATTCAAGATAGAATTAAGTCTAGATTTTCTGGTGGTTTGGTTGTCGATATTCAAAAACCTGATCTTGAACTTAGAAAAAAAATTGTTGAAAAAAAAACTGAGGAATTAAACAATTTATATGCAGACCAACTACAAGTATCAAAAGAAATACAAGATTTTATAAGCACTGAAATTACAGCAAGTGTTAGAGAATTAGTTGGAGCAATAAATAGAGTAGTTTCATTTTCTAGAATCTACAACAAAGTTCCAAATTTGGCTGAAACAAAGGTTGTTTTGAAAGATTTGTTAAATCTGGCTGAAAATAAAGTAACAATAGATTTAATTCAAACAACAGTATGTAAATTCTTTAAAATAAGTAAGAATGAAATGCTTTCATCAAGAAGATCCAGATATTTAGTTAGACCTAGACAAACCGCTATATATTTAACAAAAATTTTGACATCAAAATCTTTACCAGAAATTGGAAGAGAGTTTTCAAATAGGGATCATACAACCATAATACATTCGGTTAAAACTATTGAAAAAATTAAAGAAAAAGATCCTGAGATGGTAGATAATATTAATAAATTAAAAAACCAGATATTATATAATAATAAAAATAATGAAATTTAACGTAAATCAACAAGATCTTCAGCAAGCATTGAATTACTGCCAAGGTGTAATTGAAAAGAGAAGTACTTTACCTATATTGTCTAATATTTTATTAGATGCAAGTAATTCCAGATTAACAATTACAGCAACAGATTTAGACTTAATATTTATCCACCAATTAAATAATGTTGAAGTGTTAGAAGAAGGAAGAACAACAACAACCTCTTCAATTATGTATGATATCATAAGAAAATTCTCTTCTGGAAAAAAAATTAATTTATCTTTGACAGACGTCAGTAAATTACAAGTAGAGTCAGAAAAATCTATATTCAACTTAAATTGCATTAGTGCAACAGAATTTCCATTAACTGATGAAAATTTTAATCAAAATGAATTCACAATAAAATCTAAACAGCTTTTAAAATTATTAAATAAATGTAAATTTTCAGTTTCTAATGATGAAACAAGACATTATCTAAGTGGGATTTATTTTCATCAGACAGAAGTTGAGGATAAAAATTATTTAACAGCTGTAGCAACTGATAGTCACAGAATGTCCATTTCAAAAATAAGATTAGATCAAAAAATTGATTTTGAACCAATTATACTTCCAAAAAAAACTATTTTTCAATTATGCTCGTTGCTAGATAGTTATGATGGAGATGTTAAAGTATCCAACATTAAATCAAAGATAAAATTTGAGTTAAATAATAGCATATTGATTTCAAAACTAATTGATGGGAAATTTCCAAATTATATTCAGGTAATACCAAAGAATAATCAAAAAAAACTAGAAATAGATTTAAAGTTATTTTTAAATTCTGTTGATAGAGTTGCCTCTGTATCTTTAGATAAAAAAGATGGAGTTAAATTTAATTTATCAAAAGATACTCTAGACCTTTCGGTCAATAATACAAATAGTGGTGATGGTAAAGAAACATTAAATGTAAAATTTGATCATGATTTAGAAATAAGTTTTAACTCAAGATACTTAATTGATGTTGCTTCGCAATTAGATGGAGAAAGAGTTGAAATATTTTTTAATGACACAGGCTCACCAGCTTTAATAAAAGATCCAGGTGATTTTGATAGTATTTTTGTGGTTATGCCTATGAAGGGTTAGTTTAACAAATTAAGTTCTTCATAAATATTATTTTCTAAAATTTTGATAAAATCTTTCTTCGAGTAACCTGCTATTATTGGTTTTAAGATTGAAATAGTTATTACTTTATTGCTATGTTTTAGACCCTTTTTAGGCCAAACATAACCCGAATTAATAGCAACTGGCTGGCAAGAAATTTTTAATTCTTCATAAATTCTTGATGCACCTTTTTTAAAAGGAGGTCTTTCACTTGGCAGAACTCTAGTACCTTGTGGAAAGATTATTAATGGTCGTTTAGACTCATCAATTATTTTAGAGATATCTTCAAAGAACCCCAAGTTATCCTTGGTAACTTTATTTCTCTTAATTGATATTGATCCAATTTTTTTAAGATACCAGCCAAAAATTGGAATTAAAAGTAACTCTTTTTTTAAAATGAAAACTGGTGAATTGAAAATAGTTTGAAGATAAAATGTTTCAAACATTGATTGATGAGATGCAGCAATAAAAAATTTTTCATTATTTATAATATTTTCTTTACCTTTAATTATTATTTTTGTGGATAAAAAAAACTTTAAACAAAAACTTGTCCAATAACCCATTAATTTACCGCCAAATAAAACAACTTTTTGAGGTAAAAAAAAAGCAGGTAAAAAAAATAATGAAATAATAATTATTCCAGAAAAAAAAAATATTGAAAATATAAAGTTTCTTATCATTAAAGCTACATCAAATCTTTGTGCTTTTGCCTTTTTTTAATAATTCTAATTTTTGATCCTTCAATTAGTAATTCTGCTGGTTTTGGCCTTACATTATAATTTGAGCTTAATGACATCCCATATGCACCAACATCACACATCATAATAATATCTTTTTCCTTTAATTTTTGAAAATTTTTTAATGATGTAAATTTGTCTGTACTTTCACAAATGGGACCTACAAATTCATAGATTTTTTTTGATTTTTGATTTGTTTTGATTGAGGGTAATGTTTTGTGATTTGCTCCATATAAGGCAGGTCTCATCAAATCATTCATAGCCGAGTCTAGTATAATAAAATCTTTCTCATCATTTTCTTTAATGTAAATGACTTTAGAAATTAAAAAACCTATATTTCCAACTATAGATCTTCCTGGTTCAAAAATTATTTTTGTAGAGTGTTTTTTTTAAAAATTTTTTGATGGCAATATTGTATTTGGTGTAACTAAGTTTTTTATTATTATCACCATAAGAAATTCCCATTCCTCCACCTAAGTCAATAAATTCAAAGTTATGTTTAGTTTTAACAATAATTTTATCAATCACATTAAGCATTTTTTCATAAGGTTTATGGTCTAAAATTTGACTTCCAATATGAACACTTAAACATTTTAGACTAATATTTTTTGAACCTGTACAGTAATTAACAAGCTCTAAAAATGTCTTTTCATTTACACCAAACTTATTTTCTTTTTTACCAGTTGAAATTTGACTTAAAGTATTTGCATCTGTATTTGGATTTAATCTAATACCAATTTGTACTTTCTTTTTTTTATTTTTTGCTATTCTATCAATTTCTTTGATTTCACTTTTAGACTCAGCATTTATTAATAATATTTTTTTATCAATAGCATAAGCTATTTCCTTTGATGTTTTGCCAACACCTGAAAAGACAATTTTTTTTGGATTAATACCTGCTTTAAGAGCCATCATAAGTTCTCCTATTGATACAACATCTGCTCCTAAACCAAATTTTTTGATTTCTCTAATTAAATTTACATTCGTATTAGATTTAATTGCAAAACAGATTAATGGAGAAAAAGATTCAAAATTTTTTTTAAAGTCATTAATATTTTTTTTTAACTGATTATAAGAATAACAATAAGTTGGTGTATCAAATTTTTTAGCAATATCTCGAACTTTAACTTTTTCAATTGTTAGTATTTTTTTGATATATTTCATCAAGCCTTATTGGTAAGGATTATTATTTCAGCTTTTTGTTTTGGATCTTTATATTCAGGATCTCCTTTTTTTCCACAAGAGATCAATAAACAACTAAGTAAAAAGGTAAAGATAATTTTTTTAATCATTTTTGTTTCTTATATTTTATTATCATTTTTTTAATATTTTCAAAAGCTGTTCCTCCATAAGATTTTTTAGAATTTACAGAATTTGTTAAATCAAACACTTTTAAAACATCGCTAGTTAATTTTGGCTCAATTTTTTTTAATTCTTCTAAGCTTAACTCATTAAGTTTCTTTTTTTTCTTTTCAGCCAAATTAACAACAGCAGCTGTTTTTTGATAAGCTTTTCTAAATGACATGGAGTGGTTTTTTACAAGATAATCTGCAAGATCTGTTGCAGTAATGTAGCCCGTATTAGCAAGTTCAAGCATTCTTTTTTTATTAGGGCTAGAATTCTTAAGTACTTCATCAAATATTTTTAGACTATTTATTAAAATGTCATTAGATTTAAAAACAATTTCCTTATCATCCTGAAGATCTTTGAAATAAGATAAAGGCAATCCTTTCAAAATCGTAAGCATAGAGAATAAATTTCCATAACTGCTCCCAGATTTTCCTCTTAAATATTCTA
The DNA here is from genome assembly GCA_902512765.1 of uncultured Pelagibacteraceae bacterium. Classification (GTDB taxonomy): domain Bacteria; phylum Pseudomonadota; class Alphaproteobacteria; order Pelagibacterales; family Pelagibacteraceae; genus Pelagibacter. The sequence continues at coordinate 10,660 of CABXKF010000013.1, forward strand.
GAAGATCAGGGTTTTTCTTTTGTGGCATTATGGAGGAGCCTGTTACGACTTTATCTGATAAATTTAATAAACCAAATCCATCTGAGCTCCATATGATTAATTCCTCTGCAATTCTTGAAATATGCATTGAACATACAGAAATACTATACAAAAAATCTAAAACAAAATCTCTATCCGAAACAGTATCAATTGAATTATTTGTTGGTCTTTTAAAACCAAGTTTTTTACTAGTATAATTTCTATCTATATTAAAAGAAGTGCCTGTCAAAGCAGCAACTCCTAATGGATTTTCATCTAAGCTATCTAAATTATTATTAAATCTTTTTTTGTCTCTATTAAACATTTCGACATAAGCCATTAAATAGTGGGCAAAAGAAATAGCTTGAGCATTTTTAAGGTGTGTAAAACCAGGCATTATGGTGTTAATATTTTTTTCAGCTAATTTTAATGTACTTTTAATTACTTTATCTAAATTAAAGTTAATCTCTTTGGTTGCAGATCTCATCCAAATTTTAAAATCTGTAATAACTTGGTCGTTTCTTGATCTTGCTGTATGAACATAACCTGCTTCATCACCAATTATTTGAAAAAGTCTTTTTTCAATATTCATGTGAATATCTTCATATTTCTTATTAAACTCAAATTTTTTATTCGTTATTTCCTTTTCTATTTTATTTAGACCATAGATAATTTTATTTTTAATTCTAAAAGAAATAATTTTTTGTTTAAAGAGCATTTCAACATGTGCAATGGACCCTTGAATATCTTCTACGTAAAGTCTCTTATCGATATCTAAAGAATTACCTACTTTTTGAAATAAAGTTGAAGAACTTTTTTTAATTCTAGTATTCCAAATTGCCTGGTTGTTTTTATTTTTTCTCATGTTATTTAATTATACCTATTTAACATGAGATTCTTAATATTATTTATTTTTTTGATAACAAATGTTGTGGCAAATGAATTGCCTGAAATAAAAAATATAGTCATACATAAAGACCTAAAAACATACGATAATCTAATTTTTTTAGACAAAAAAGATCAAAAAATTAATATTAAAGATTTTAATGGAAGCTTGGTTTTAATGAATTTTTGGGCAACTTGGTGTGAGCCATGTAAGAAAGAAATGCCATCATTGGATAGACTTCAAAATGATCCAAAACTTAATAATTTAAAAATTTTTGTAATTAATATTGAAAAAGAAAATTTAAAAAAGGTTAATAAATTTTTACAAGAATTGAATATTAAAAACTTAGAACCTTATTTTGACAATTCAATAACTTTAGCAAAAAAACTTTCACTACGTGGAGTTCCAACAACAGTACTTTTTAATACTGAGGGTAAAGAATTCGCAAGGATTATGGGTTCAATAGATTTTGATGATTTAAAATTTATTGAGTGGTTAAAAAATTATAATTAGTTTTTAAAAAAATAAGCAAACGCAACAAGAACAAGTATTGCTATAAATTGCAAAAGAACTCTTAATTGCATTAATTTATTAGAATATTTTTTACTAGTCTCTCCACCTTTAAATAGAGTTCCAATACCTAAAATTAATACAATTCCAACTGCTAATAAAAGTACAATAGATATTATTTTAACTAATATTCCTGAAATCATATAATTATTGTAGTGTGTTTTAAAAAATAAAAAACATAATTAATTGACTATGACATTTTGCCTAAACTCTATAATTATAAAACCAGAAAATGGGAACGAGATCAAAAATGCTATAATCTTACTTCATGGGTATGGTGGTGATGGCAAAGATATAAGCATGCTGTCTTTAAATTGGAAAAGACATATGCCAAATACAGTTTTTATTTGTCCTAATGGACATGAAACTTGCTCAATTAATCCATCAGGATTTCAGTGGTTTGATTTAACTAAGGATGATCCTGAATACATCCTTGAACAATCTATAAAGGCTGAAAATAAAATTCAAAAATTTATTCACGAAATTAAGCAAGAATTTCATTTAACCAATGATAAAATATGTTTATCAGGATTTAGCCAAGGATGTATGATGTCAATTAATGTGGGTTTAACTTCTGAGAAAAAATTTTCATGCATTGTTGGTTTTTCAGGAAAAATTATCAATCAGGATAATCTAAAAAATAGAATAAAAAATTCTACAAATACTTTATTGATACATGGCGAGTCAGATCAAATAGTACCTTCAACAAGTTTATTAGAAGCAAAAGACTTTTTAATTAGAAATAATATTGAAGTTGAAACTCTATTAATTAAAAATTGTGATCATCATATTCCTATGGAAGCATCAAGTACAGCTCTTAATTATATTTTAAAAAAATTTTAATACCTCTTATTATTGATAAAATAACTTAACTAAGTTAAAAATAGTTAATGAATAATTTTTTTGAACAAAATGTTTCATTAGAAAAGTGCCCAGCTTTAGTTCTTAATGCTGATTACAGACCATTAAGCTATTATCCATTATCTTTATGGTCTTGGCAGGATACTGTTAAATCTGTTTTTTTAGATAGAGTCATAATTGTTAGTAATTATGATCGAACAATCAGAAGTCCATCATTTGATATGAAATTACCAAGTGTCATTGCTTTAAAAGATTATATCGTACCACAATCAAAACCTAGTTTTACAAGGTTTAATGTATTTTTAAGAGATAAGTTTTCTTGTCAATATTGCGGAAGTAATGAAGAGCTTACTTTTGATCACCTGTTACCGAGATCAAAAGGAGGTGAAACAAATTGGGATAATGTGGTTACCGCATGTTCTTTGTGCAATGTGAGAAAAGGAGGCAAATTATTAAAATATTCAGGCATGTCGCTTAATCAAAATCCTTACAGACCTTCAACTGAAGATTTACACAAAAATGGTAAAAACTTTCCACCTAATTTTTTGCATAAAAGTTGGATGGATTATTTATATTGGGATGTTGAGTTAGAGTCTTAAATTTTTTCAGAAATATTAATTGCAATTTTAGAGCCAGTTTTAATCATTAAATCTAAAATTGAATAGGCACCCTTTTTTGTTGCACCCTTTTCGTATGCTATATCTTTGTGATTTAACTCATCTTGTCTAAATTTAGTAATCTTTTTCTTTAAATTTTTTTCATTGCTTCCAAGCTGTTTTATTTGATTTAAGTAGTGTTCATCAATTACCTCTTCCACAGAAGCTGTACACAGCATTGCCGCTTTTTTACCAAGTAAAGTTGAACCAAAACCTAAACCAACACCAAGCAAATCCCAAAGAGGCAACAATTTTGTCGGAGGAATTTTTCTTTTTTTAATTTCATTTTCAAAAAATTCACAATGTTCTTTTTCATGTATTTTCATTTCCTCAATAGTTTTTTTTAAACTTTCATCTTTTACAAATGTATTAAGAGCAAGTAATTGTCCTTCATATATTTTAACTGCTCCACGTTCACCAGCATGATCAACTCTTATAAATTCTTCAATTTTCTTTTTATCTATTTTTGTCATATTCAAAATACATTTTTATTAAGATAATAGTTATTAAACATGAAATAATTATATTAAATGTTGTAAGTGATAATCCAAAGATTTTAAATGTTACATCTTTGCAACTAACACTTTTTTGTTGCAATTGCTTGAGTATTTCTTCTTTTGAAAGAGTTTCAGATGCATTTTGGAGATCACAAACAAGTGATTCTTGTATTAAGCCTTGCTCAATACCGAAGTGGTATAAAGATAGTAGTGTTGCACCTAGAAACACTATTATTAATAAGAAAATAAAAAATTTTTCAAAATGATTAAATTTTAAATTTAGAATAATTATAATTATTGAAAAGAAATATGGTATTCTTTCCAATAAACAAAGATTACAAGGTTGATGGCCCAGAACATGCTCAATAAAGTAAGCTGAAATTAATGCAAATAAACTAATTAGAAAAATAGTTTTGAATAAATTTTTTTGAATTAGACTAAGCATTAAACTTGTGAATTAAATATATAATAACAAATATTAAAACTAATAATATGCCAACAATAGTAAACCATTTAGAACCATATTTGCTCATGAACTGTGTAAATAAATGACCAAATCTATATGATAAATAAGCTATGATAAAAAATCTTAAACTTCTTGAAATTAAGCTGACCAATATAAAGCCTAATAAATTAAAACCAATTAATCCGCTTGCAATAGTAAACACTTTATAGGGTAATGGAGTAAAGCCAGCTAGAAAAAGTATCCCTAACCAAGCCAGAAAACCTTCTTCAAGCGTTAGACTATTTTTTAATGCAGAAACTTTGTTTTCATAGCCATAAAATTCAATTACTCCCATTGCCATATCAAAAAATATAGCACCTAACATGTATCCGAATATACCACCCAAAACTGAAAAAATAGACGCTATTATAAAAATCTTAATATATTTAATCTTTTTAGCAATGACCATTGGAATGATCATAACATCAGGAGGAATTGGAAAAAAAGAACTTTCAGCGAAAGAAACTATACCTAAAAAAAAATTAGAATTTTTATGAGAAGCCAAATCTAAACATTTTAGGTAAAGAGTTTTAAACATTTTTTGGTTTTATTATAATTTTAGTTCTTATACTATTTAAAATATTATTTTATTAATAATTTAGGGCGAATGGCGGAACTGGTAGACGCGCACGACTCAAAATCGTGTTTCGCAAGAAGTGAGAGTTCGATTCTCTCTTCGCCCACCAAGAATTTATGAATATAGATCAATATAATAACCTTTTAGAATTGTTTCATTATCAATTTGTAAAAGAAAAACCTGATCAAGTTTTTCTTCAATCACTAAAAGACCATAACTTGAAATTTACCTGGCAAGATACATACCTAAATATTTTAAAGTTGGCTGAAGAATTAGATAAAATTATTGATAATAGTGATCGATGCTTGTTAATTTCAGAAAACAGGCCAGAGTGGATGATTTCCGATTTAGCCATTATGTTATCTAAAGGTGTGACAGTTCCAGCTTACACAACTTATACAGAAAGAGATTATGAATATTTGATAGACGATTGCGAGCCATCAGTAATAATTGTTTCTGATGAAAATCAATATGAAAAAATAAAGAATTTTATAAGTAATAAAACATTTATTAAGAAAATAATTTCATTTGAAAGCTTCAAAAACGATCATAAAATAATTTGCATAAAAGATATTTTTAAAAAAAAAGAATTTAAAGAAAAGAATTTATTAAATCTTGAAATAAAAAGAAAAGATTTAGCATGTATAATTTATACATCTGGTACACAAGGTAACCCAAAAGGTGTAATGTTAAGTCATGGAGGTATACTAAGTAATTGTGAGGGATCAATTTCATTATTAAATGAAATCATTTCAGTAAAACCAAAATTTCTTACTTGGTTACCTTTGTCTCATTCATATGAGCATACCGTACAATTTGTTCAGATTGCAATTGGTGCCCAGGTTTTCTATGCAGAAAGTATTGATAAACTAATTAAGAATATGAGTGATTGTAGCCCCGATATAATGACGGCAGTGCCAAGGTTTTATCAAAATTTGTATCAGAAAATTAGTACAAGCTTTAACAAGACCAAAGGTTTCAAAAATTATCTAATAAATAAAACATTACAACTAGGTAAAAAGAAATTATCAAAAGAAAAATTTTCCTTACTTGAGTCTTTACAAAATTTTGTTTGTGAAAAATTAGTTAGAAAAAAAATAAAATCTCAATTTGGAGGATCATTAAAAGCTTTTATATCAGGGGGAGGAGCGCTTGATAAGGAAGTTGGAGTATTTTTAAACTCAATAGGACTTCCAACGCTGCAAGGTTATGGTTTAACAGAAACCTCTCCAGTTGTGAGCTGCAATCCAATTCACGATATAAGGATTCAAACTGTGGGACCTCCCTTCACTGGAAATCAAGTTAAAATAGCTGATGACGGAGAAATTTTGATCAAGGGAGAAAATGTGATGTTAGGATATTGGAATAATAAGGCAGAAACAGATAAAGTGTTAAAAGACGAGTGGTTATATACAGGTGATATTGGCCATTTTGATAATAGATATTTAAAAATTACTGATAGAAAAAAAGATATTATTATTACCCTTGGAGGAGATAATATTTCTCCAGTTAAGATAGAAAATGATCTTGCTAAAATAAATTTTATAGAACAGTCTTTAGTATATGGAGATAGTAAACCTTATTTAGTTGCTCTATTAATCCTAAATAAAGAATTTAAAAAAATTTCTAACAATGAAATTGATCATGAAATAGAAATAATAAATAAAAACTTACCAAAAATAGAAAAAATAAAAAAATTTATTGTTATTGAAGAACAATTCACAATTGAAAATGGATTAATGACCCCAACGTTAAAATTAAAAAGATATAAAATAATTAATAAATATAAAAATCAATTAGAAAAACTTTATTAAATATTATTATTAAGTGTGTTTATTATCCGCATAAACATTAATTAAATTGATTAAATAAAATTTTAAATAAAAAATAAAAAATAAAAAATTTATTTAAAAATTCAGTTTTAATTTAAGAATTGACATAACTTACATAAAAAAATAAAAATATAGTAATAGCGAATCAACTTGATTCGTTTAACTTAAACAGGGAGCTAAAGATGCCTAAGAAAAGAAAAAAAGCTGCTAAAAAAACTAAGAAAAAAGCAGCAAAGAAAACTAAGAAAAAAGCAAAAAAGGCTAAAAAAGCTAAAAAAAGAAAAAGATAGTAATTTACTAATCTTTACTAAAAACGCTTCTCATTACAAAATGTATGAGAGGCGTTTTTTTTATTCCTCTAAATTTTCGTCTGGATCAGTTATTGGCTCTTCAACAGGTAATTCTGCTGTAGGTGATTTTGGTGCAGAGGCTATTGGTTGAGACTGGCCACCTAAATTTCTTTTTAATGCCTTATCAAGTTTCTTTTGGGTGTCCTCCAAAGATACATTCAATATAATTTGAAATTCTGATAAAATTCTTTCATATGCCTTTTCAAATAATTGTCTTTCACTATAAGATTGATCAACCATAAGATCATCACCCTTATTTAAATCCCTAACTACCTCTGCTAATTCATAAATTTTACCAGAAGAAATTTTAGCTTCATATTCTTGTGCTCTTCTACTCCACATAGATCTTTTAATTTTTGGCTTACTTTTTAAAATGGAAATGCATTTATTAACTTGATTGATTGTTGCCAAAGGTCTCAAGTGGGATTGCTTATTAACTGGAACCATACCGTTGGCTTTATCTTTTTCAAACTTTATGACGTATGTTTCAACATCAATACCACCAATATTTATCTTTTTAAATTCTGTGATTTGACCAACACCATGTTTTGGATAAACAATATAATCTTTTATTTTATATTCTCTTTTTTCAGTTTCTTGTTTTTTAACTTTTTTAATTTCAGGTTTTATTTCATTACTTTTAGAAATTCTCAAGTTATCAACTTTTGGTTCTTCTTTGGCTTCAGAAGCTTTTGTTATTTTTTTTATCTTAGTTGGTTTAGGAGCACTTTTTTTTAAAATTTTAGTTGTTTTTTTGATTACAACTTTTTTAGTTTTTTTTACTTTTTCTTTAAATGATTTTTTGGCTTTAGCCACTTTTTTTATTGTAACTTTTTTTTTCACTTTTTTTTCAGGTTTCGTTTTAAAGATTTTCTTTAAAATATTTTTCGTACTTATTTTGCTCATTTTTAAATTTTTCATGATCCGTAGGAGGATCTTTTCTTTCACTTATATTAGGCCAGATTTCTGAATATTTTTTATTGATTTCTAACCACTGTTCACTTCCAGACTCAGTATCTGCTTTAATGGCATCCACTGGACATTCTGGCTCACAAACGCCACAATCTATACACTCATCCGGTTTAATTACAAGCATATTTTTACCCTCATAAAAACAATCCACTGGGCAAACGTCAACGCAGTCAGTTAATTTACACTTAATACATTTATCATTAACTATATAAGTCATTATAATTTTTCTTTTTTAATTCTGTCTTTAATATAGCCCATTGTTGAACTGTCAATATAAAGTAAACCAGCTAAACGTCTCATCAAATTTGTTTCATAAATATCAGCATCATTGTTAGAGTAAATAATAGACCATAGAGCTTCAATTATTTTAATTTTGTCGGCCTCAGGTAAGTTTTTTACCTCTTTTGTAAAATCTAATATTTGATTTGAATTTTCTTCAATAGTTTTCGCCTCTTGTATAATTTTAGATATATCTTTCTTGTCTGCACCTAATTCTAAAAGAGTTTTTTTAATAATTTCTTCTTCACTTTCAGTATAATTTTCATCAATTTTAGCTGCATGAATTAATAATGCACATGTTTTAACTAAAAAGTTAATTTCAGTAACAGGTAAATCTTTTTTAAAAAACATTAGAATTAACTGAGATTTAAATTTTTTAAGATTTTAAATGGATTTTCATTTGAAACTTCTTTTGTTGAATTCTTTTTAAATTTTTTAATTGGATTATATTTAAAAAAAGTTTCATCATTTTTATCAAAAATTTTATAATTCATTTTTTGTAAAAGTTTCTTAAAATTATCTTTACTACAACCTAATAAATTAAGCATTTCTGGTATCATCTTAATTTCTTTATTTTCCTCTAAATTTGATGAGTTTATGATTAGCATAAATAATCTTTCAAGGATGTCTATTCTTACAAATAGTGTATCAAATTTTTCAAACCCACATAAAAGCATAAAATTTTTATTTCTAAGCTCTTTATCGTCTAAAAAATTTAGACCAAATGTAGGTGGCTTGATATTATAATATTTCTGATGGAAATTTTTCCACAATAATGTTCTTAATGATACTGCTTCTGGCTTAATTAATTGGTATAAAAATACGTGGTATCTTCCAAATTTTACACCTAAATCTCTTAAAATTTTTCTTTCATTTTGACCAAGTGACTTAAGATATTCAGAAACTTGTTCTCTTTTTAATACACCATTATTTTCATAAAGTTGATAGGCTAAAGCTTTGATTGATGAATTTTTATCTTTAAGATTCTTTAGATCTACTAAGCTTTTAAGAATCAAGTTAATTTTATCCTGTATCCATTTATTGATATAGTTACTAAGTTTTTGTTTTTGAATAGGTTCAATAGTATCATCAACTATAAGTTCAAAATTTGGATTTAAATAATCATGCCCAGAAGATAGTTTAGCAATTGGAAAATCATTCCAATAAATTTTAAAATCATCTTTTAATTCAATCAATCCTGTGTCAATAATAATTTGAATTCTTTTTTCTAGTTCTGGTCCAATAGTCTGTCTTGCGGCTTTTTTTAAAGATTTGATATCCGTTTCTAAAGCACCTTTTTTTAAATCCAGTACTAATTTAAGGCCATTTATTTTGCCAATAAATTGGTCATCAATCATTACATCGTTATTTTCAAGTATATCTGTTTTGAATTCCATATCTTGTTTTAAGCCTCTTGCGAGAACACTTGCTCTTTTATCAATAAATGTTTTGGTAAGTTCTTCATGAAGTCTGTCTGAAAGTTTATCTTCTAGGTGTTTTGTTTTTTCAATCCAATAGTCTTGATTTTCTGTCCAATTATTTTTATTTGAAACATAAGACCAAGTTCTAACATTTGCAATTCTATTTGATAGAGAATCAACATTTCCCTCCAATTTATCAAGTTTTATAAGCTGTAATCTCATAAAATCATCTGTGATTTGGTGTTTTCCACTACTTAGATATTTAAAAACATTTCCTATAACTTCATAATGATTTCCATATGTTTTTTTGACAAAATCAGGAATTTGACAACATTCCCACAAAAGACCGAGTAATTTTTTATCAAAATTTAAATTTAATAGGTTTTTATCTTTTAGAAAATATTTAAGAGCTTTTTCATCTTCACATTCATGAATTTTACGTAACCATCCCATCTGTGGTTTTTCTTCTAAAGATTTTATTAAACTAAAAGTATTATTAAAATTTAAGTTTGAATTTCTCCAAAATAAAGTTCTTATATCTTCAAATTTATGGTTTTCTAGTAGCTCTACATCTTCAGCTGTAATCTCTTTACAATCACCAGTAACACCAAAGCTACCATCATTTAAATATCTTCCAGCTCTACCGGCAATTTGACCTATTTCAGATAAATTTAGTTTTCTTAATTTTTTTCCATCAAACTTTTTAAGATTAGAAAAATAAACATAATCTAAGTCCATATTAATGCCCATTCCTATCGCATCCGTTGCAACTAAAAAGTCAACATCACCAGATTGGTAAAGTTCTACTTGAGCATTTCTAGTTTTTGGACTTAAAGACCCCATGACAATTGCTGCTCCACCTTTTTGTCTTCTAATTAATTCAGCTATTGCATAAACTTCTTCAGCTGAAAAAGCTATAATTGCTGTTTTTCTATTTATTCTTGAAATTTTTTTATGACCTGCGTATGTTATTTTTGACAATCTTTCTCTATTTATAAATTCTATATCACCATCTAATTTAGAAATTATATTTTTGATAGTATTAGAACCCATAAGCATTGTAAGTTTTTCACCTCTCATGTTTAAAAGTCTATCTGTAAAGATATGACCTCTTTCGTGATCAGCACACATTTGAATTTCATCAACACCAACAAAATCTAAATGTTTATCAATTGGCATGGACTCCACTGTGCATAGAAAATATTTAGCATTGGGTGGAATAATTTTTTCCTCACCAGTTATTAAAGCAACCTTATCTACACTGACTTTTTTTATGACTTTGTCATAAACTTCTCTGGCTAATAATCTTAAAGGAAAACCAATCATGCCTGACTCAAATGAAAGCATAGTTTCGATAGCCAGATGTGTTTTGCCAGTATTAGTGGGTCCGAGAACAGCAGTAATTTTGTGTTTAGTCATTTCTACCTTTGGTGTACTTTTTTTTATACCTACCAGATATTGTTGGTGTTAAAGAACAAAGATAGACTAAAACATGACCGAATCGGAGGATAAAAAGTTCTCATTTTGCTACAAACTATACTTAGATTAGCATAATTAAGATTAATTCTATAATAGTAATTTAAAAAAAAAGAATGCTAAAAAATTTAGTTAAAGATTTAAAACCATCCTCTACTTTACTGATCAATGAAACTTCAAGAAAATTAGAGGAACAAGGAAAAAAAATATATAAATTTGGCTTTGGACAGTCACCATTTAAAGTTCCAGAGGATGTTGTTGAAGAACTTAAAAATAACGCACATCAAAATAAATACCTACCAATGCAAGGTCTTTTGGAATTAAGGAAGGCAGTAGCAAAATACACATCAAAAAGAAAAAATCATGACTATAAATCTGAAAATGTAATTATTGGACCTGGTTCAAAAGAATTAATGTTTTTATTACATGTTATATTTGATGGAGAAATAATATTGCCTGCTCCTAGTTGGGTTTCATATGCTCCACAAGCAATACTGGGCAGAAATAAAACACAAATTTTACAAACAAAAAGAGAGAATAATTGGTTCCCAATCGCTTCGGAAATTGAGGAGATTATTTTAAAGGATAAAAATAAAAATTATTTATTATTCTTAAATTCACCAAATAATCCATCTGGTCAAATTTGTGAAAATTTAGAGGAAATTGCTGATATTGCTAAAAAGTATAATCTTATTATTTTGTCCGATGAAATATACTCAGAATTAAGTTTTAAAGATAATTATCAATCTATCTCTAATTTTTGCCCTGATAAAACAATTGTTAGTACTGGATTAAGCAAATGGTGTGGAGCTGGTGGATGGAGGTTGGGTTATTTTTTGGTACCAGACTCATTAATACAAATTAGAGATATGATTAATGTCTTGGCTAGCGAAACTTTTTCTGCTGTTAGTGCACCTATTCAATATGCAGCAATAACGGCTTATAATAATGATCACTTACACTATATTAATATATCCAGAAAAATTTTAAGTGCAGTTGGTAACTATGTTTATGAAAATCTTAAATCTAATAAAATTTTGATTAATGAGCCTCAAGGAGGCTTTTATTTAATGCCTGAGTTTTTAAATAAAAAATTTAATACTTCATCAGAAATGTGTGACAGTATATTGAATGGTACAGGTGTAGCCTTGTTACCTGGATCTGATTTTGGTTTTGATCAAAACAAAATGTTGGCAAGATTGAGCTTTACTGATTTTGATGGTCAAAAATTTATGAATAAAATTGATGTAAATCAAAAAATTGATAATGATCTTATAAATGAATTTGCACCTAAAATTATTGAAGGTGTTGATAAGTTAAAAAAATGGTCTGAATCAATATAAAATCTTACTATACATACCTAAACATTTACTGTTAAAATTAATTTATAAAAATAACGATATAGAGGGAGAAATAATGAAAAAAATAATTACAACTCTATCAAGTGCTTTACTGATATTGGTTGCATCTTTGTCTTTAACTGGTGTTGCAAAATCAGCTGAGTTCTTCACGATAGGAACTGGTGGACCTACTGGAGTTTATTTCCAAACAGGTAACGCTATTTGTAAAATGTTACATAAGTCAGCAATAAGTGCTGAACATGGAAGAAAAAAAGGTACAGCTAAAGCATATAGATGTACTGCACCATCAACTGGTGGATCAAAT
>CABXKF010000014.1 GCA_902512765.1 uncultured Pelagibacteraceae bacterium
AAGTACCTAAAGTAGTAACTACAATTGCTTGTGTTTCCCCTCTAGTAAATAATGCTGAACCATGAGTTCTTGGTAAAACACCAACTTCACACTCAATAGCTCTTACATCAGCTAAACCTCTCCCATCAATTCTTTTTTTATTTTTAAGAATATCAGTTCTAACAATTTTCTTTTCAAGATTTTTTAACTCATCATTAACATTAAAATCAGAATAATTTTCATTATCAGCAAAAAGCTGCTTAGCTTTTTCTGATATTTCTGAAATTTGATTTGATCTATCTTGCTTATCTATTGTTCCAAAAGCTTTAGTTAAACCTTCAGTAAATTCACTCTCAAGTTTTTGCTTAACTTCAGATAAGTCTTTTTTCTCAACTGTCCATTCTGGCTTTCTACATTCTTTAGCTAGCTCCTCAATCATCTCGATTACTGGGACAAAGCCTTCATGACCAAATTTAACTGCAGCTAACATTATTTCTTCAGATAAGCCAGATGTTTCTGATTCAACCATTAGCACAGCATCTTTAGTACCCGCTACAACTAAATCTAAGCTTGAGTTTTCTAATTCAGCTTTTGATGGGTTAAGAATGTACTTACCATCAACATAACCAACTCTAGACGCTCCTACAGGGCCCATAAATGGCATTCCTGAGATTGCTAATGCTGCTGATGATGCAGTGATTGCTAGGATATCTGGTTGATTTTCTTTATCATATGAAATTACTGTTGGTAACAACTGCACTTCATTTTTAAATTCGCTAGGAAATAAAGGTCTGATAGGTCTATCAATTAATCTTGATATTAATTGTTCACTTTCAGTTGGTCTTGCTTCTCTCTTAAAAAATCCACCTGGAATCTTTCCTCCAGCATAATACTTTTCTTGATAATTTACAGATAGAGGAAAATAATCCATGTCAGGATTAACTTTTTTTGCTCCTACTACTGTTGCTAAAATAACTGTTTCACCACATGAAGCGATGATTGCTCCGTCTGCCTGTCTTGCTACTTTACCTGTTTCTAAACTTATCTTCTTTCCTGCTACTTCTATTTCTTTCTTGTATACTTTAAACATTTCATTTCCATTTCTTTTCGTTCGTTTCGTTCCATTCCGTTCTATCTATCTTGATCTTTATTTTCTTAAACCCAATTTCGACAGTACATTTTTGTAAGAATCCATTTTTGTGTTTTTTAGGTATTCTAACAATTTTTTTCTTCTATTTACCGCTCTCAACAATCCAACAGATGAGTGTTTGTCTTTTTTGAATTGCTTAATATGTGTAGAGAGAGTTTCAATTTTCTCTGTTAGCAAAGCAATCTGAACCTCTGAAGATCCAGTATCTTTATCGTGCGTTGCTAATTCTTGTGCCTTTTTGTTCATGCCTCTTTTTTCCTATTTATTTGTTTGTTTTATTAAGTTTTCTATTTTTTCCGCGTACTCAAAAGACTCGTCTTTTCTAAAAAGTAATTTTGGTAAAAATTTCATAACCACTTTCTGTGATAATATTTTTCTAATTAAAAATGAATATTTTTTTAAAACATTAATTGCTTCTTCAGCATTTTTACCTCCAAGTGGAAGCACATATGCTTTAGCTATTTTTAAGTCCTGACTCATTCTTACCTCTGTAACCGTTATAGTGTTAGTTTCTAAATTTGGAACCTTAGCCTCATTTTTTATAAAAATCATGCTTAAAGACTGCCTGATCATTTCTCCAACTCTTAGCTGTCTTTGGGATATTGGTTTTCCAATTCTATCACTCATTAGATCATTCTCTCAGTGGATGTTACACTAAACGCTTCTATTGTATCGTTTTTTTGGAAATCCATATAATCTTTCACCGTAATTCCACATTCTTGACCATTACTGACCTGTTTTACTTGGTTTTTTTCTCTAAATAGAGTTCCAACTTTTCCTGTATAAATGATTGCTCCATCTCTAATTATTCTAACATCTGAAGCAGTAGTGATTTCACCCTCCATCACTTTTGATCCTGCCACCTTTCCAGCTCCTGAAACTTTGAATATTTCTAAAATTTGAGCTGTACCTGTAACTGTCTCCTGAATATCAGGTGATAACAATCCTGACATTTTTTGTTTAATATAGTCTAAAACTTCATAAATAATATTATATGATGAAATCTTTATTTTTTCATTTTCTGCTAATTTTTTTGCTTCCTTACTTGGTTTAACATTGAACGCTATTAAAACTGCATTTGAAGCTTTTGCTAAAGTAACATCTGTTTCAGTTACCATTCCAATATCTGCTAGAATTATTTTTGGCTTAACTTCGTCATGTTTAATTTGACTAATTGCATTTTTAATTGCCTCTGACGATCCATGAACGTCTGATTTAATTATTAAATTTAATTCTTCTGCTGAAGTATCTGAAAAAGCCGAATCTTGAGTTGCAAACGTTAATGGATTTTTCGTATCTTTACTTTCCTGGGCTCTATTTTCACTTAAAGTTTTTGCCTCTTTTTCATTATCAACAACGATAAAATCATCTCCAGATTTAGCTGCACCATTAATTCCTAAAATCTCAACTGGTGCTGATGGAGGCGCTTCATTAATATTTTTTCCTTTGTCATCAATTATTGCTCTAACTTTTCCCCATCTCAGACCACTAACAAAAAAATCACCTTTTTTTAAAGTTCCAGTGGTTACTATAATTGTTGCAACAGGTCCTCTTCCAACATCAATTTTAGATTCAAGAACAATACCTGTAGCCTTAGATTCAAAATCAGTTTTCAAGTCTAATATTTCAGCTTGTAAAATTATCGCTTCAACTAATTTATCTAAATTTAATTTAGTTGTAGCCGAAATTTCAACCATTAAAGTATCTCCTGACAAATCCTCTGCTATTAGTTCATGTTCTAATAATTGGTTCTTAATTTTTTGCGGGTCTGCATCTGGCAAATCACATTTATTAATTGCTACAACAATTGGAACATTTGCTGCTTTTGCATGTTTTATAGATTCTACTGTTTGTGGTTTAACACCATCATCAGCTGCAACAACTAAAACTACTACATCAGTTAGTTTTGATCCTCTCGCTCTCATTTCTGTGAAAGCTGCGTGACCAGGAGTATCAATGAATGTTAACTTATTAGATTGGCTTTCTATTTGATAAGCTCCAATGTGCTGGGTAATTCCACCAAATTCTCCTGACACAACATTCGCACTTCTTAAAACATCTAAGACTGAAGTCTTACCATGATCAACGTGACCCATTACTGTTATAATTGGTGGTCTATTCTTTAAATTTTCAACTCTAGTAGCTTTAATTTTTTGAATTATTTCCTCAGCTTTTTCTTCTCTTATCGGGTTGTGTCCAAACTCTTTTACTAAGTATTCAGCGGTATCAGCTGCTAATGTTTGATTAATAGTTACAGTAACGCCCATTCCAAATAAAAACTTAATAACGCTACTTGATTGTTCAGCCATTCTATTAGCAAGTTCTCTAACCGTAATAGCTTCTGGAATATTTACATCTCGTTTAACAGGTTTTAAATTTTCTTGGGCTTCCTCTTTAGTTAAATTTTTATTTTCTTTTTGCCTTGCTCTCTTAACAGAAGCTTCACTTCTCGCTCTTGCCTCAATTTCATCACTTAGAGCTCTTGAGACTGTTAATTTTAATTCCCTTTTTTTGGTTCCAGCCTTTAGTGTTTTCTTATCTTTATTTTCATCCCCTTTAAGTCTTTTAGTTGCTCTTTGCTCAGCAAGTTTTCTTCGCTCAAAATCGTTTGTTATTGGGGGTGATTTAGGTGCAAATGATGGTTTTGTTGAAGCACCTCTATTAAATGTTGAGGTAGTTTTTGGCTTGAAACTTCCAGATCTAGATGATCCACCTCTACTTGGAAATTTACTTGATTGTTTTTCGATAACTACAGAATTTTTTCCTTGAGTTTTTGCAATCTCAATATTTTTGAACGATTTTTTGGCTGTGCCAGATATTGTTAATTTTGTTTTTTTTTCCATAGCTCATCACTCAATCTTTGTAGACAATATTTCTCGCAGACATAATCAATTCATCTGCTTCTTCTTTTGATAAAGCAAAATCTTCCAAGTAACCTTGGATTTTCACTCTTTCACCTTTTACAATATCATATCCACCTGTTAGCTCATCTGATGCTAAGTCAGCAAAATCCTCTAATGTAAGAATTTTTTGTTCGCCTAAAGTAACTAACATACCAGGTGTTAGTCCTTTTAAATTTATTAACAGGTCTTGAAGACCTAATTCTTTTATTCTTTCTGAAATATCTTCTTGATCCTTTTGATGAAATTCTTTTGCTCTTTCTATAAGAGCTTTTGCAGTATCTTCTTCAATTCCTTCTATTTTCATCAAGCTTTCTGCCGTAGTATCTTTAATATCATCTATTGATGAAAAACCTTCAGCAACAAGTAGTTGACCCAATGTTTCGTCTAGTTCTAAATTTTTTACAAAGTTTTCTGTTTTTTCTTTAAATTCAGATTGTCTTCTTTCTGAGTCTTCTGCATCTGTCATTATATTAATTTCATAATTTAATAACTTTGTTGCAAGTCTTACGTTTTGACCTCTTCGACCAATCGCTTTACTCAAATTTTCTTCTGTTAAAATTACATCTAATTTTTTTCTTTCTGAATCAACATTTACTCTTTGAACTTCTGCTGGAGATAAAGCGTTTGAAACTAAAATTGCTGGATCCTCTGACCAGTTTACAATATCAATTTTTTCTCCTTGCAATTCATTCACAACAGCTTGAACTCTAGAACCTCTCATTCCAACGCAAGCTCCAACTGGATCAAGAGAAGTATCAACAGCTTTTACACAAATTTTTGCTCTACTACCTGGATCTCTTGATGATGATTTAATTTCAATTAACCCATCGTAAATTTCTGGTACTTCTTGAACAAAAAGTTTCTCCATAAATTTTGGGTGTGCTCTTGATAAGAAAATTTGTTGTCCTCTCGGCTCTCTTCTGACATCATAACAATAAGCTTTAATTCTATCTCCAGCCTTAATATTTTCCCTTGGTATCATTTCATTTTTTTGGATTATTGCTTCAGTACGCCCAAGATCGGCTATCACATTTCCAAATTCTAATCGTTTAACAATACCACTTAAAATTGAATCTTTTTTATCAATAAAGTCATTGTACTGTCTTTCTCTTTCGGCCTCTCTTACATTAAAACTAATTACTTGTTTTGCAGTTTGAGCTGCTATTCTACCAAAATCAAATGATGGTAATGGTTGTAATACTTCGTCTCCAATTGCTTTATCTTTGTTTATTTCATTAAGATTAATAGCATCCTCAAGTTTAATTTCTGTATTAGAATTTTCAGGA
Organism: uncultured Pelagibacteraceae bacterium; assembly: GCA_902512765.1. Classification (GTDB taxonomy): domain Bacteria; phylum Pseudomonadota; class Alphaproteobacteria; order Pelagibacterales; family Pelagibacteraceae; genus Pelagibacter. The sequence goes on from CABXKF010000014.1 coordinate 5,319, forward strand.
TTTTCAGCAACAACCAATTTTCTAAAAATTTCTATATCTCCATTATCTCTATTGATAGAAACTTTAATTTCATTTTCTTGACCAAATTTAGATTTGGCTGCTTTTGCTATACCAGTTTCCATAGAACTAATGATAAGTTCTTTGTCGATAGATTTTTCTAAAGCAACAGCTTCAGCAATTCTTAACAATTCTAGTTTATCTGCTCTTTTATTTAACATATTTTTGTTTGCTCCAAAAAAAAATGGGCTGATGCCCATTTTGTAAATTCAATAATGTAAGGGCAATATAGTAAAGTTTTTTTTTAATTCAACAGAAACTATTTAGAAAAATGACTTGTTTTATCTGTTTTTTCCCAAGAAAATGAACCATTGTCTTCTGGCGTTCTTCCAAAGTGGCCGTATGCAGCTGTTTTCTCATATATTGGCTTATTTAAATTTAGCATCTCTCTAATTCCTCGAGGGCTCAGATCAAAATTTTCATTTATCTTATCTACAACAAATTTATTTTTATCCAAATCATTATCAAATAAATCAACATAAATAGACAATGGTTTTGATACACCAATTGCATAAGCTAATTGAATTAAACACTTGTCAGCAATTTTTGAAGCAACAACATTTTTTGCAATATATCTTGCTGCATATGCAGCAGATCTATCTACTTTAGTTGGGTCTTTTCCAGAAAACGCACCACCGCCATGAGGCGCTGCACCACCATAAGTATCTACTATAATTTTCCTTCCAGTTAATCCACAATCTCCATCAGGACCACCAATTACAAAATTACCTGTAGGATTAACATAAAATTCATCTTCATTAAAACCTTCAAGAAAATTTGATGGGATAGATTGCAACATATAAGGTCTCAACAAATCTCTAACTTGTGCTTGATTAACATCTTTTGAGTGTTGAGAGGATATTACTACAGATTTTACTTTTGTAGGTTTTCCATCTACATATTCAAAAGTAACTTGGCTTTTACTATCTGGTTCTATGCTTTTTAACTTTCCTGACTTTCTATCTTCTGCCATTAATCGTAAAATTTTATGAGAGTAATGTATAGGTGCAGGCATTAAAACATCTGTTTCATTACATGCATAACCAAACATAATACCTTGGTCACCAGCTCCTTCGTCTTTATTTCCAGCTGAATCCACACCCATTGCAATATCAGCAGATTGTGAATGAAGATGGCTTTCTATTTTAGTTGCTTCTCTCCAGGTAAATCCCTCTTGATCGTAACCAATATCTTTTATGCAATTTCTAACTTTTTCAATTAATTCATCTTGCTTTATTTCAGGTCCTCTAACTTCACCTGCTAAAACTACTTTATTAGTTGTTGTAAGCGTTTCACACGCAACTCTTGAGAAAGGATCTCCAGAAAGGTAACTATCGACAACCATATCTGAAATTCTATCAGAGACTTTATCTGGATGACCTTCAGATACTGACTCACTTGTGAAAAGATAATTTTTTAAATTACTCATTTTTAGTTCTATTAAATGAAAAAATTATAAAAATATATAATAAAATTATAGTTATGAAGATTTTATTTCCATATTTAGCAAACAAAGTTGGTTGCATTTTTTTATTCTCCTTAAAATCCACATAACCTGATTTACCATATTCAACTTTTTGCTCAATAATACCTAATGGATTAATAATAGCTGCAATTCCATTATTTGCTGAACGCAATAAATATTTACCGCTTTCTATTGCTCTAAAAATGCTATGTGCAAAATGTTGCTTGGGGCCTATTGAGTTACCAAACCATCCATCTTCAGAGATATTAATTATTAGATCAAAATTTGAATTAGTAAAAATTTTACCCGAATAAATAATCTCATAACAAATCAATGGTAATATTTTTATAGAAAAACCCTCTCTATTAATCTCCATAATTTCTCTTCTATTTCCCTTTGAAAATGATTGATAATTATTTGTAATTGACCTTAAACCAAGAGTTTTTAATTTATTTTCGAAAGGTAAAAATTCACCAAAGGGAACAAGATTCACCTTGTTGTAAAAATTTAATAATTCTAAATTATGATCATAAATAGACATAGAATTAAAATAATTAATACTTTCTTTATTGGTTGTTTGACTATTTATACCAATTAATAATAAGTGATTTTTATTAAATCTCTTTTCAAATAACCATTTATATTCAAACAATTCTTTTTGTGAAATTTCTGGAAAAATTCCCTCTGGCCACACAAAAATAGTTTTTTCATTCTTTGTAGGTTCACTTATTTCAATTAAATCGTTTATTACTGACGCTGGATCAATATTTAAATAAAATCTATCAAGACTAATATTTGAACCAATTACTCTTATTTTGTGATTATAAGATACAACATCTGATGTATTAAATTTTTCTTTATAAGATGATCCATACATATAAAATAATAATGGCATGATTAAAAAAGCAATACACACACCTACATCTTTTTTTGTATCCCTTAATATAAAAACTGCAGGACTAGTAAACAATGAAATACAGAATAAATTAAATCCATAGGTTCCAATAAAAGAAGTAATACTTAAAATTTCTAGATGATTTGAAAAACTATAAGCAATTAAATTCCAAGGGAAACCAGTTAAAATCGATCCTCTTATAAAATCAAAGATTCCAAAAAATAATGAAAAAGAAAAAAAGGAACTTACAGTCTTTTTAGGTTTTGAAATTATAAAACACAGGGTGACCAATCCATAAAAAATGCCTAAAAAAGCTGGTATTAGAAAAACAGTTATAGGAATTAAAAATTTAAAATTTTGATCAAATGTTAAAGATATCGATATCCAATATAAACTTGATAAAAAAAAGCCAAATCCAAATAACCATCCATACAAAAAGAAAATTTTTTTATTTTGAATAATCTTAGATTTTTTGAACAAAAATATAAAAAAGGCACTAAAGGTAAAAAAGTTTATTATTAAATAGTTATATGGAGGCAAACTTAAAGATGAAGCCACACCTAGAGAAATTAAAAATATTATTTCAATGTAATTTTTTTTTATCAATCTAATTAATCTTTGAAATTACTGATTTATATATTTTTTCTTCTTCATTTAACATTTTTGTATAATCTTTATCTTTAATATGATCAAAACCAAGTAAATGAAGAAATCCGTGTATAAAAGTTTTAATTAGTTTTTCTTTAAAATTTTTAATATTTTGTGATTTTGGTTTATTCATAAAATCATAACTAATTATAATGTCTCCAATATAAGTTTTTTTAGCTACTGATTTTTTTTTTGTTAAAGGAAATGAAAGGATATCCGTAGACTTATTTTTGTTTCTAAAATCTTTATTTAATTTTTTAATACATCTATTATTTGAAAGAAGTAAAGTGAGGCCAACTCTCTTATTGGGAAATTGATATTTTTTTGGAAACAGGCTGCAAATTTTTTCAAAGAAAAGTTCCTTTTTTCGAAGCTTTTTTGACCAAGCTTTCTCCTCTGAGAAAACTTCAATATTAATCATTTTTTGAGTAAGCTTTAACTATTTTAGACACAAGTGGGTGCCTAACAACATCAGAGTGATCAAAATCAACTACTGATATTTCATTTAAATGGCCTAACAGCTCTTTTGATCTAACTAAGCCAGACATATTTTTATTTGGTAAATCAATTTGGGTTGGATCGCCGTTAACAACTATTTTAGAATTTTCTCCAATTCTAGTTAAAAACATTTTAATTTGAGTATCAGTTGCATTTTGAGACTCATCTAAAATTGCAAATGAATTTTTAAGAGTTCTTCCTCTCATGAAAGCAAGTGGTGCAATTTCAATATCACCAATTTCAATCATTCTTTGAATTTTTTCAAAATCAAAAAGATCATATAAAGAATCATACAAAGGTCTTAAATAAGGATCTACTTTTTCTTTCATATCACCAGGTAAAAACCCTAACCTTTCACCAGCCTCAACAGCCGGTCTAGATAAAATTATTCTTTCAATCTTTTTTTCTAACAACATTGTAAGACCTACAGCTACTGCTAAAAATGTTTTTCCAGTTCCTGCTGGGCCTGCTGAAATTATTATATCACTTTGTCTTAAAGCTCTTACATAATCTTTTTGTTTTTCTGATCTTGGAATAATAGACTTTTTTGGTGTCTTAATTATATCTGTGACATTATTATTTTTAACTTTTTCATTAATCATAAAATTATCTACCGAAGAAAGTATGTCCTTGTTCTCTATACTTCCATTGTTAATAAATTGATTAGCTAAAAATTTAATAGCATTTTTAACTATTTCATTTTTTTCAGGATTAGATTTAATTAGAATAGAGTTACCTCTTGAGTATAAACTTGTCTCTGTAATTTTTTCTAATTCTTTTAAATTTTTATTAAACTCACCTACAACACCAATTAAAAGTTCATTATCATGAAAAATAACACTAAGAGAATTATTGTCTGAGTAAACAAACTTTAATGATACATCACTATTTTTTTTTGTTAAACTATTCAATTTTCATGCTACTTTTTGGTTAGAGCTTAAAACTCTTTCACCGAATAAAGTACTTCGATTACTATTGTTGATTTTTACTGACACAATTTTACCGACATCTTCTTTTTTACCATTAAAAATAACTGATGTCATATATTCAGATCGACCAAAAACTTGTGTGTTATCCTCTGTTAAATTTTCAACTAAAACATTAATTGTTTTATTTTCCAATGATATATTCATATGTATTTGATTATCATATAATTGACTTTGAATTTTTTCCAATCTTTCCATAGAAATTTTTTTATCTATTAATTTCAAATCTGCTGCAACTGTTCCTGGTCTTGGGCTAAAAATAAAAGAATAAGAGTTTATAAACTTAATTTTTTTAATAAGTTCAAGAGTAGCCTCAAAATCATCATCTTCTTCTCCAGGGTAACCTATAATAAAATCACTTGAAAATTGGATGCTGGGGTTAATTTCTTTTAATTGATCATATATTTTATAATAATTACTAATAGTATGCTTTCTGTTCATAAGATTTAAAATTTTGTCAGATCCACTTTGAACTGGTAAATGTACCAGGGGCATAAGTTTTTTTGAATTTTTATAAACTTCAATTAAATCCTCTGTCATATCTTTAGGGTGTGATGTTGTGTATCTAATTCTTTTAACCTCAGAATATTTTTCAATTTCTAATATTAAATTTGATAATCTCTGTTTTCCATTTTTGTATGCATTCACATTTTGCCCAAGTAAAATAATTTCTTGTGTGCCAGATTCTGCTAAATACTTTGCCTCATCCAAAATCTGTCTAAATGGTCTTGAATATTCTGGGCCTCTTGTGTATGGCACTACACAAAAATGACAAAACTTATCACAACCTTCTTGGATTGTTAAAAATGAAGAAATTTTACCTGAGTCATTTTTAATTTTATTAAAATATTTAAATTTTGAAATTGGATCAAATTCTGTTTCTTCTACTTTTTTATTTTTTGAAATATAATTTAAGATTGTATCATTAATTTTATGATAAGCTTGTGGTCCAATTACAAAATCAATGTAAGGTTCTCTTTTTAACATTTCTTGATTTTCTGCCTGTGCAACACATCCAGCAATAATTACTAATGGTTTTTTTTTTGATCTAAAAATTTTTTTTACTCTTCCAATTTCATGATAAACTTTTTCTTTAGCTTTATCGCGTATGTGACATGTATTTAATAAATAACAATTTGCGTCTTCATAATTTTCTGTTTTTTCAAAACCAATTTTTTTTACTGAGTCGTATATTCTATTTGAGTCATACTCATTCATTTGACAACCAAACGTTTTGATAAAAATTTTTTGTTTCATTTATTAGGACTTTTTCTTTATCCCATATAATTCAAGTTTATGGTCTACAAGTTTATAACCATATTTTTCTGCTACTTTTTTTTGAAGTTTTTCAATTTCCTCATCCACAAATTCAATAATTTCACCTGACTTAACATCTATTAAATGATCGTGGTGTCCTTCATTTAACTCTTCATATCTGGCTTTTCCTCCTTTAAATTCATGCTTAGCCAATATACCTGACTCCTCAAATAATTTTACAGTTCTGTAAACAGTTGCAATACTAATTTTTGAGTCAATTTTAGAAACTCTGTTATATAGCTCATCAACATCTGGATGATCAGACGACTGAGACATTACTTGTGCAATTACTTTTCTTTGATCGGTTAACTTTACACCCTTAAGCAAACATTTTTCTTCAATAGTTTCTGACATAATTAATTTTAACTTATATAAATAGGATTAATCAAATTTTTTTTAATTTCATATTTTTTACATAAATTAGGGATATTTTCATAACTTAAATCGTGTTCATCTTTAAAATCATTTAAATTATAACAGTAATAATCTATCTTTTTTGCAACATTAAAAGCTTTAACTATAGATAGAGAGTTTCTTATCCCAGCAAAACTTCCTGGTCCTTTATTGATATAAATTGTGCTAATATCAACTATTTTAAGATTTTGTGATGAGAGAAAATTATTAATAATTATAGTAAATTTTTCATAATTAATTTTAGTATTCTCACATGTAATATTATAAGTACTACCAGTAGTGATGATCATTAGAAAAATTTTTTCATTTGTAACATCTATAATAAGTTCGTTCATTTTTATCCTGTTTATAAACACAAATTCTATTTCAGATGAAAATAATATCAAATACTATTCTGGTGATGAAGGTATTTTGTCGTTAATGTATCACCGCTTTAATGAGCACAAATATCCCTCAACTAATATTCAAATGAGTATTTTTAAGAAACAAATGGAAATGATAGTAAACTCTAAATATACTTTTTCAAATCCAAAACAATTTGAAAAAAATTTTCATATACCAAAAACAAATAAAAGAATTCTTATAACAATTGATGATGCTTTTCAGTCATTTTATCAAGAAGCATGGCCATATTTAAAAAAAAATAAGATTCCCTTTATATTATTTGTTTCAACAGAACCTGTTGGGAAAAAAGGGTATATGACTTGGAATCAGATTAAAGAAATTGAAGCTGAAAAATTTACCTCAATAGGACATCATTCACATTCTCATGGATACCTTATTGATGGTGATAATGATTTATTCAGCTTAGATATAGAGCAAGCAAACAAAATATTTTTAAAAAATCTAGGCTACATACCAAACGTATTTTCTTATCCTTTTGGTGAATATTCAAAATTTATGAGGGACTATATTGCTCAAAATTTTGATTATGCTTTTGGTCAACATTCAGGTGTAATTGACTTAAATAAAGATAAATTTGAACTACCTAGATTCCCAATTAATGAAAATTATGGAGACCTAAAAAGATTTAGTTCTATTATAAACTCATTTCCACTTGAATATAAGCAATTACTTCCTTTAGAAAAAAATTTATCAATAGAAAATAATCCACCTAATTTTCAAGTTAAATTTTTTAACGAGCAAAAAAATATTAAAGGTATTAATTGTTACTCTAATGAATTAGATAAATGGGAAAAATCAAATATAAATTTAAACAACCAGATGTTAACCATAAAATTTAGGGGTCCATTTATGCCAAGAAGAGGCAGGATTAATTGCTCCTTAAATGACAAAGGAAAATGGCGGTGGTTTGGTGTTCAATTTCCAATTAAAGAAAACTAAATTAGACTTTCAAGATCAGCACTTGAGGGCATTAATTTTGCATCATCGAAATCTTGTAGTTTGTTTTGCTCTATTATTTTCTGTAAAACCTCAACGTATTGATTTCCTGTCTCTGCATATTTATTTAAATATTTAGAAAGTTCCATGCTGTCTAATGATTTATTAGAATCTCTAAACTCTGCTCTAGCTTTTCTAAAAGCTTTATAAGTAGAATGAGTATTTAAATTTCTTTGGTAAGCTCTAACTGATGCTTGAAGGATATTAAATTTCATAACTTTATGATCTTTACCCTTTTCAGCATCTTTAGGCGTAAGACCCTCTCCTGACCATGTCCACTGTCCAAATAAAGCGTTGCCTTCTTGCGCAAATCTTGAAGTTCCCCAACCTGTTTCTTTAGCTGCCTGTGCAATTGCTAATGATACTGGTATTTCATCCATTCTCATTTTTAATGTTGATAAATCTTTAGATTTTACTCCATATTGTTTGTATTTTTTTTCCAGCCATTGCTTTTCTGTATCTGAATTATTGCTTTTATTAATAATATTAAAGAGAGTTCTTCTATCTTTTTTAATATTATCATTTTCTTGTATAATTAATGGCAAAACAATTTGTATAAAAAATTCTTTTCTTTTTTTTACATTTTCAATCATTTTGATTTCTTGAGGCAATAAAGTTAAGGCAACTGGTTTAACTAATTTATTTTTTCTTACATCGTTTAATTCATATCCAGTGTCTTCAAATAATTCCTTTATAGTTGAGGCACTTAATCTTACAGAGTCTGACTCTAAGTTGTTCAGACTAAAAATATCCAAAAGTATATCTTGTTCTTTTAAAACTTCTTTTTTATTTTTATCTTTCTTATTAAGAGTATATGCCAAAATCTTTTTTGAATTATTTGTATATTCTTTGGTATAAAAATTTTTATCAGTAAAATTAATCAATATTGGAATGATATAAAAAATAGAGATAGTAAATAAGCTACTTAGAATAAATCTTACAAAGGTGTTTTTACTTTTTTGTTCTAATGAATTTTGATTATTTTTCATATCTTAAATTGCAACAACTTCTTTAACTTCTGGTAAATAATGGCATAAAAGATTTTGAACGCCTTGTTTTAAGGTCATTGTGGAACTTGGACAACCAGAACAACTTCCCTGTAATTGAACTTTAACCACACCATCTTTAAACTCTTTAAATTTAATATCACCACCATCTCTAGCTACTGCAGGTCTTATTTTTTGGTCTAAAATTTTTACTATTCTTTGTTCAATTTCGTCCAGATTTGGATTTTGCTCATCTAAACTTTCATCAATAACAAACTCTTTTCCTTCAGAATAAAAATCATTGATAAATGAAATTACGATATGTTTTACATCATCCCATTTAGTTATATCGTTTTTGTTTACAGAGATGAAATCTTCTCCTAAAAAAATTCCTTCTACTCCATTTATAGAAAGTATATTTCTTACAAGTACATTTTGCGTATCATCTTTGTTAATAATTTCGTATGGACCACTATTAGACACTTTTTTTCCAGGTAGAAACTTAAGTGAATTAGGGTTTGGTGTTACTTCTGTTTGAACGAACATGGATTATATATAGTGAATATTTAAAAAATTAACACTCGATAATAAATTTTATCTAAAAACCTACTATTTCTTTAATTCTTTTGATCTTTTTTGAAGCTATTTTATTGGCTCTTTCAACTCCTTCTAGAAGCGTATTATCTAAATACGATTTGTCATCTAGTAATTTTTTTATTTCTAATGAAATAGGTTGAATTTTATCTATAAGAACTTCAGATAATTTTTCCTTAAATTCTGAAAAATTTTTTCCGGCAAAGACCTCTACACTTTTTTCTAAAGTAGAGTTTGTCAAACTTGCATATATCCCTAAAAGATTTTTTGCTTCTAACCTCTCATCAAGATCTTTTGTGGTATTAGGCATTGGCAATGGATCTGTTTTTGCTTTTTTAATTTTATTAATAATCAGATCTTTATCATCAGTTAAATTTATTCTACTTAAATCTGATAATTCAGATTTACTCATTTTTCTTGAACCATCTTTAAGACTCATAATTCTTGAAAATTCTTTTTGTATTAAAGGCTCTGGAGCTTGTAAAAAATTTTCTATTTCAAAATCACTATTAAACTTTTGAGCAATATCTCTACATAACTCTAAATGTTGTTTTTGATCATCTCCAACTGGAACGTGGGTTGCATCATACAGCAGAATATCAGCTGCCATTAGAACTGGGTAAGAATAAAGACCCACACTAGCTTTTTCCTTGTCTTTACCAGCCTTTTCCTTAAATTGAGTCATTCTATTTAACCATCCCATTCTAGCAACACAGCTTAATATCCATGCACCCTCTGCATGAGCAGATACTTGAGATTGATTAAAAATTATACTTTTTTTTGGGTCTATCCCACTTGCAATAAATGCAGCTATAGTCTCTTGAATATTGCTTCTAAGTTCCTTAGGGTTTTGTTTGACAGTAATTGCATGCAAATCTACAACACAAAATATGCACTCATTTGAATTATCATTGTTTAAATCTACAAAATTTTTAATTGCACCTAGGTAATTTCCCAAATGAAGATTACCTGTAGGTTGAACACCAGAGAATATTTTTTTGCTCATAAATTAGTACTTTAATTTAATATCATTCATTTGAAAAGCTTTGATGAAATAGCACACAATTAAATAAAATGATAATCCAAATATAACAGATAAAACTAAATATAAAGATTTAATTGAATGATTAAATGCTAATTCGTTTTGAAAAAAATTTAATAAAAAGTTAAAAAATAATCCCATCATAATTGATGCAAAAACTATTTTAATAAATTTGATAAAAAATATTTGATTAAAATTAAATAATTGTCGATTTTTTAAAAATATAAATAACATTATTGAATTTAACCATGATGAAATAGATGTTGCTATTGGAATTATTATAAAGCCAATTTCACCAAAATAATAAACGCTTATAAAAATATTAAGCAATACTGAAATCAAAGAAATGTAAAATGGCGTTTTGGTATCATGATTTGCAAAGAAAAAGCTTGAAAAAACTTTTATTAAAGCAAAAGCAGGCAAACCTAATGCAAAATAATATAAAGCTAAACTTGAGTTATTCACCGAATTCTCATTAAAAGATCCATATCCAAATAAAGCTGAGATAATTTCTTCTGATCCAATAACTAAAGCAATAGTTGCTGGAAGACTTAAAAATAAACTTAATTCAAGGGCTTTATTTTGTATAAGCAAAATCTTATTTTTTTTTCTAGATTGGATATGTTTTGAAAGTTGTGGAAGTATAACAACACCAATAGCGATACCAGCTATAGCTAAGTTAATTTGATAAATTCTATCTGCATAATACAAATAAGAAACTGCACTTGCTTGAAAAGATGCAATTATTGTTCCAATTAAAATATTAATTTGAGTAACTCCGGAGGAAAAAATACTTGGTAAAAGTTTTTTAAAAAAAAACTTAACTTTGTTACTAGCTTTAAATTTGAAATTCAATTTTAGCGTAAAATGTTTTGATACAAATTTATATAAAAATATTAATTGTAAAAAACCAGCCAAAGAAACACCATAAGATAAATAATAAACCAACTGATCACCTAAAGATTTCGAAAAAATTAATACTAAAATTAAAACAATGTTTAAAATTATTGGAGCTGCAGCTGCAGCGGCAAACTTATTATGTGAATTTAAAATTGCAGAAAAAAAAGACGCTAAACTAATGAAAAATAAGAAAGGAAAAGTAATCCTTGTTAAATTTATTGCTGCTGTCATTTTTTCTAAATCACCAACAAATCCTGGGGCAATAATTGAAACAAATGTAGGCATAAAGATTTCAATTAATATTGTTAAAAATAATAAACCTAAAAAAAGAAGATTAAAAATATTATTGGCAAATTTATTTGATTGTTTTTTACCCTTATTTATTTCTGATGAATAACTTGGGACGAATGCTGCATTGAAAGTACCTTCAGCAAATAATCTTCTGAATGTGTTTGGAATTCTAAATGCTACAAAATAAGCGTCAGCTAACATTCCTGTTCCAAGGAAAATTGCTATTAAAATATCTCTTAAATAACCAAGCAACCTGCTTATTATTGTAAAAAAACCAAATGTGCCTGTTGACTTAACTATGTTCATAAATCATATTAGTCTTAATTTTACCCTAATTGTATACCTAATTATCAAAAATGAAAAAAACTAACATTGATCATTACACCGATAAAGAGGCTTTAGATTTTCATAAATATAAAAAACCTGGGAAGATCGAGATTATTTCATCAAAAAATATGACTACTAAGAGAGATCTTGCTTTAGCATATTCTCCAGGCGTTGCAGCTCCTGTTAGAATGATTAGTGAAAACCCAGAAACAGCATACGATTATACCAGTAAAGGTAATTTGGTAGCTGTCATCAGTAATGGTTCGGCAATTTTAGGAATGGGTAACTTAGGGGCACTTGCATCAAAACCTGTTATGGAAGGTAAAGCAGTACTTTTTAAAAGGTTTGCAGATATTGACTCTATTGATCTTGAAATAGACTGCTCTGATGCTGAAGAAATTATTAACTCGATTAAAAATTTTGCTCCAAGTTTTGGAGGAATAAACTTAGAAGACATAGCTGCTCCTGATTGTTTTATAATTGAACAAAAATTAAAAGAAATTTTAGATATTCCTGTTTTTCATGATGACCAACATGGAACCGCTATCATAACAACAGCAGCTTTAATAAATGCACTAGATATAAGTAGTAAATCAATAAAAGAAATAAAAGTGGTTGTAAATGGAGCTGGCGCTTCTGCACAAGCATGTACAGAATTGTTTAAAAATTCTGGTGTACCAAATGAAAACATAATTATGCTGGATAGAAAAGGCGTAATCTACAAAGGAAGGCCTGATGGCATAGATCAATGGAAATCTAGGTTTGCAATTGAAACTAATTTAAGAACTTTAGAGGAGGCAATCAAAGGTGCGGATGTTTTTCTTGGTTTGTCTGCAAAGGGTGCTCTAAAAAAAGAATTTGTAAAAACAATGGCAAAAAATCCTATAATTTTTGCCTGCGCAAATCCTGATCCAGAAATTACTCCTGAGGAAATAAACGAGGCAAGAGATGATGCAATTATTGCAACTGGTAGATCAGATTATCCAAATCAGGTAAATAATTTAATTGGCTTTCCCTATATTTTTAGAGGTGCTCTTGATGTTAGATCAAAGACAATAAATGAAGAAATGAAAGTTGCTGCAGCACAGGCTATTGCAAAGCTTGCAAGAGAAGATGTTCCTGATGAAGTTGTTGCTGCTATGGGAGGTGAAAGACCACATTATGGTAAAGAATATATTATTCCTTCTACATTTGACCCTAGATTAATCAGTATAATCCCAGCAGCTGTTGCAAAAGCTGCGATGGATAGTGGTGTTGCAAGAAAAAATATTGAAGACTTGGAAATATATAAAGATCAACTTAAACAAAGATTAGACCCTACAGTGACTATAATGCAGGGAATAAATTCTTACATTAAAAAAAATCAAAAAAAAATTGTATTCGCAGATGGCGAAGATAAAAATACACTTAAAGCTGCAATAGCATTTAAGAATTCTAAGTTAGGTATTCCAATTCTAGTTGGAAAAGAAGATAAGATAAAAGAACAAATTAAAAATATTGGTTACAGTGATAATTTTGATATTGAAATAGTTAATTCTAAAGACGAAGAGAAAAGAAATAAATATGTAAAACATTTATTTCAAAAACTTCAAAGAGAACAAGGTTTGTTGGAAAGAGATTGTGACCGACTTGTAAGAAATGATAGAGTTATATGGGCAACTAGCATGGTCGCTTGTGGAGATGCTGATGGTGCTGTTACTGGAAACACAAGACGATTTGGTGCTTCTTTGGAAAAAATTAAACAGGTAGTAGATGTGAGAGATGGGGAGATCATGTTTGGACTAAATATGGTTGTTCACAAAGGTAAAACCATTTTTGTAGGTGACACTAGTGTTCATGAATATCCAACATCAGAACAAATGGCTGAAACGGCAATTTCTACAGCAAGAGTAGTAAGATTATTTGGTTTTGACCCTAAAGTAGCATTTGTTTCTCACTCTACGTTTGGGCAACCTCTTACAAGCAGAACAAAACATATCAGAAAAGCAGTAGATATATTAAAAGAAAAAAAAGTAGATTTTGAATTTGATGGAGATATGCAACCAGATGTTGCTCTAAACGTAGAATACGAAGAACTATATCCTTTCTCAAAAATTGTTGGTAAAGCCAACATTCTGATAATGCCAGGACAGCACAGTGCAGCAATATCTTATAAGATGATGAAAACATTAGGAGACACTAAGGTTATAGGGCCTTTGCTGATTGGACTAGGATTGCCAATAGAAATTGCTCCTTTAAGATCATCTACATCAGAGATAATTAATTTAGCATCTATTGCAGCATATTCTGCAGATGTGATTAATTATAAAAAATGATTACTCTCTTTGAATTCTTAAATCTTCTAGTAGTAAAATACTCGCAATAACATCTTCTACATCCAAAATCTCTTTTGCTTCACTAATGACTAAATCTTTCTCTTCGGATGTTAGTGAAATTCCATAAATATAAATTTTTTTCTTATGGGTATCAATTTGATAATTAGTTGCTTTGATGTTTTTATTTAAAATCAACGCCGTTCGAAGCTGTGAGGTTATTAAAATATCTTTTGCAGATCTTTTAAAGTTGAACTCTTCTTTAATTTTAATATCATTTCGAACTGACCTGGCCCCTTTTGTCTCCCAGGCTAATTTTGTCAATAATAATTTTTCCTCAGGCTTATCAACTTTTCCTGTTAAAAAAATTCTTCCATCTAACACCTTGGATTTCACTGGTAAGAGATATTTTTTATCTTTGATGAGAATTCGTGCAGTTAAATTTTTTTGCATAATTGAATCATCCATCTGAGTACCAACAGTTCGAGGATCAAAAGCAATACTCACACCAGTTCCAAAAACACCTTTTGACGAAACTCCAATGCAACCAGACAAAATTACACTCAATAAAACAAGTAAAGTATATTTAAATTTCATTTTTTAATTTTAAACAATAATTATAAATTTCTTTTTTTGATATATCTTTAGTTTGACCAATGACTTCCGTAATTTCTTTTACAGTTAATTTATTAATCATCATTTTAATTATATTCTTATCTGATTCAGTCAATTCTTGTGAATGATTTTTATCAATTTTATTTTCAGAAATTACCACTGTTAGCTCTCCTTTTAACTCCATATTAAATATATCTAAATCATCAACATCTTTTCTTATAAATTCTTCGTATATTTTTGTGACCTCTCTACAAAATACTATTTTTCTACCACTGAAGTTTTTTTTTAATTCTGGAATTATTTTATTCACTTTTTTAGGAGATATAAAAAAAACACATGTTTCTTCAAATTTTGAAATCTTATTTAAAACATTTTCTATTGCTTTTTTCTTTTCAGGTAAAAATCCATGAAAAATAAATTTTTCTGAAAAGCCACTCATTGAAACTGCTACTGTAACAGCTGATGGTCCTGGGATTGGAATAATTTTAATATTATTTTTTATACATTCATTAACTAATATTGCACCAGGATCAGAAATACTTGGTGTGCCCGCATCAGAAATTAGTGAAATTGTTTCTCCAGATTTTAAATGATCAATTATCTTATTTAAATTTTTTGACTCATTAAATTTATGATTTGAAATTAATTTTGATTTAATTTCGTATCTATCTAGCAAGTTTCGTGAAACTCTTGTATCTTCACAAAGGATATAGGAAGATTTTTTTAATGTTTCAATAGCTCTCAAAGTAATATCTTTTAAATTACCAATTGGTGTTGACACTATATAAAGACCATTTTCATCATCTTTTATTTCAGATTGTGATTTTATGATCATAATTAAGCTTAAAAAATATTATAATAACATTAAAATGAATAAATTTATTAAAATTATTTTTTTTGTACTACTAAATTTTTCTTTATTATTTTCATATACAGCTAAAGCTTCAGAAAAAATAAAGATTGGTTTAATGGTACCATTAACAGGTTCTAATAAAGAGATAGGACAGTCCATTATTAAAGCTGTCAGATTGGCAGTCAAAGATATTAACAACAATTCAATTGAAATTATTCCAAAAGATACAGCTTCTAAAGCAAACAAAGCGCTTAAAGCAGCATTTGAGTTAAAACAAATGGGAGTAAAAGTTGTTATTGGTCCTGTCTATTATAAAAGTTTATCGTATTTAGATGAAATTAAAGATATCACTTTTTTATCATTAACAAATAAGACGCTAGATCTTCCAAAAAATGTAATTTCTGCAGGAATAAATTCTACCTCTCAATTGAATACTATAAAAATGTTTTTAGAAACGAATGATATAAATAGAGCAATATTTTTAACACCAATACAAGATTATGAATTCGAAGTTAAAAAAGGAATTAAAGACTCAAAAATTAAAATATTTAGAAATTATGATTACAGTACAGAGCCAACAAAGTTAACAAAACAAATTGAAGAAATTACCAATTATAGAATAAGAAAACAAAACTTAGAGGATGAAATCTTAAGGTTAAAAAAATCTAATCAATCAAATAAAAAAAAACAAATTAAAAAACTTGAGCAGAGATATACTTTAGGTGGTTTAAATTTTGATGCAGTGGTTATTGCAGATTTTGATGAAAGTTTAAAAAGTGTAACTACGTCACTTTTATATACAGATGTTTCGCCAAAAAATAAGTATTTTATAACTTTAAACCAATGGTTTGATAAAAGTTTATTAAATGAAGTGGATATTCAGCCTTTATATTATCCATCAATTAACATGAGTAATTTTGAAAATTATAAAGACAAGTTTTTTAGAGAGTTTAAAGAATATCCTTCGCATTTAGCTTTATTAAGTTACGACCTTGTAGGGCTTGTTTATTATCTTTCACTAAAAACAAATCTTTCTAATCTAAATAAAGTTTTTAAAAAGCAAAATTCCTTTAAAGGTAAGATAGGTATTTTTGATATTAAAAATAATAAAATTAATCATAGATTAAATTTTTACAAAATTGAGGATAGAAAAATTAAAGAAATTTTTTAATTTTCTTAAATGCTACAAAACGATGATCTATTTTATATTTTTGTAAAGAGCTCATTTCACCAAAAGTTTTTTTTCTATTTTTAGGAATAAAGATAGGATCATAACCAAAACCATTTTCTCCTTTAGGTTTTATTGAAATATATCCATCGACCCTACCTAAAACAGATGTAATTTTTTTATCTAAAAAACAAATTGATAATGCACAAATAAATCTTGCTCTAACTTTCTTTTGTTTCCAATTTTTGTCTTTTTTCGATAATTCTCTGTAAACTTTATTTATCGCTTTATTAAAATCACCTTCTTTTCCACCCCATCTGGCTGAATAAATGCCAGGCTTTTTATTCAATATATCTATCTCAAGCCCCGAATCATCAGCAAGACATAGTAGTTTTGTTTTTTTTGAGAAATATTTAGATTTTATTACTGAATTTTCTATGAATGTCTGACCATTCTCCTTTGGGCTCTTCAATTTAAATTCAGAGGTTGAGTAAGTTTTGATATATTTTGGTAATAAATCCTTAATTTCCTTATATTTTCCTTTGTTATTAGTGCCTATAAGCAATTTTGAAATTTTTTTCATTAATACCTAGCAATTCTGAAATTTCTTACCATATAAGCTCTCATGGAAAAAGAAGAAAACCTTAAAGAAGATAATTCTACATCTGAGCCCTTAAATGGAGTTAATGATAACGAAAATCAATTAGATGAAGACCAAGTAAAGCAAAATAAAGTTGAAGAAAAAAAAGAGCTTTCTTCTGAGGAAAAGATAACAGAACTAGAAGATAAACTTGCAAGAACCTTTGCTGAAATGGAGAACCAAAGAAGAAGGTTTGAAAAAGAAAAAGATGATGCATTTGA
>CABXKF010000015.1 GCA_902512765.1 uncultured Pelagibacteraceae bacterium
TGATTTTTTTTCTTTTCTGAGTTTCTCAATAGTTGTTTTAACCAGTTCATTTTTTTCAACCAAGATAAAGTCATCAGTCATATAATCCATGACTTTATTAGTAAACAAATCTACACTGTTAGATCTTTTAGACATTTCTAGATATAATTATACATTGCAACTTATCGTTAAATATAATTTTTTTTTTAAAGTTTGAATTAATTTCATTCACTCCCTTTTTAATTTGATTTAGATCAAATTCTAATAATATTGAAATATACCTATCGTTAATCATTTGAAGGTATTTTGACTTTAAAATTTTAACTTTATAAATAAATTTTTTTGTCTTACTAATTTTGTTGTTTTTCTTTAGTAGTGCAATTATCTTTTTATCCCTATTCAAAGATTTTTTAAGTTTACTGTTCATTAATTTGAATGTAGGGATTTCATTTTTATATGGATCTAAAGTTAACACCATAATAACACCATTTGGTTTTAGATATTTTTTACAAAGTTTAATTAGTTTTTTGATTTCTCTTATTTTCAACAAGTGAAT
The DNA here is from genome assembly GCA_902512765.1 of uncultured Pelagibacteraceae bacterium. GTDB lineage: Bacteria > Pseudomonadota > Alphaproteobacteria > Pelagibacterales > Pelagibacteraceae > Pelagibacter. Next base: position 536 of record CABXKF010000015.1, read on the forward strand.
TGTTTGTTTTATTAAGATTAAATCAAAAAACTTTTTGTTTTTGTCTAAAAAATTTAAACCATTTGATTTTTTAAATCTAATTCTTTTATCTTTGTCTTTGTGGTCTACAATATCGATACCTGTAGGTTTAGATATTAACTTTAATTCATTATATAAGTTTCCAGAAATTTTGCCCCTTCCACACCCAATATCTAAAATTTCAGATTTAGAATCAAGATTGCTGTTTTTAATTAAGAATTTACTGAAAGATTTAATATAATCTTTTGAGGACAACCAAGTTTTATTATCCCAATTTTTTAACGATACCATTTTGTTTTTTTTTATAGAAATCTGCTCTTATTGAAATCAAAATAATCAATAAAACTAAAGGAATACAAGCTAAATTAATCTCATTCCAACTAAATTTTAAAATAGAGTAGCCTGCAGTTAAGCTTGCGATAGATTGTATGGAAAAAACTAATACATCGTTAAAACCTTGTACTTTAAATTTCTCACTTTCTTTATAACAGAGCACTAACAAACTAGTTCCTCCAATAAATAAAAAATTCCATCCAATGCCTAATAAAACTAAAGCAATTAAATAATTGATGAATGTTTGGTCATAAAAACTTAAGAAAATACAAATTAGATAAATTAATGCTCCTGAATAAATAATTGTCGAATGTCCAAATTTCTTTATCAATCTACCTGTAATTAATGATGGCAAAAACATTCCTATTATGTGTGATTGAATAACAATACTCGTTGAACCTAATGTAAATCCATGCATCTTATACATGCTGATTGGTGTAGCAGTCATAATGAATGACATTATTGAATATGCAAAAGCAGCTGTAACAATTGCCTGAAGAATAATCGGATTTTGTAATAACTCAAAATATGATCTTTGATTACTACTAATGTTTTCTTTGGTTTTTGGATTTTTATCTGTTCTATAAAAGATTAAAAAAAAAACTGGTATAATAGTTAATACCGCTAAAGAAATATAAGATCCCGTATAAAGATGATCTGAAATTATATTTTTTGAAAAATTTGCAACGTTAGGACCTATTAAAGCAGAAAGAATTGTTGCAAGTAATAAAATTGAAATAGCTCTTGAGCTTTCATTTTTTTCAACTGTTTCAGCTGCAGCAAATCTATATTGATGGGTAAAAGCAATCCCTGTGCCAATTACAAAACATGAAATACAAAATAGAATAAAATTTTCATTATAAATTGAATAAGCTCCAAGCAATGAAGCTAAACTTGAGTATGTTGATGAAAGTATAAATCCTTTTTTTCTTCCAATTTTACTCATTATCTTTGCTGCAAAAAAAGAAAATACAGCTGTTCCAACAATAGAAAGTGAAGTTGGCAATGTAGCAAGAGATGCAATTGGAGATATTTTTAAACCAACAATACCACTAATAAAAACTGTTATTGGGGGTGCAGTAAAAGAAAATACCTGACAAATAGTCAGAAGAACTAGATTCTTATTTACCATTTAATCTTCTACTTCTGATAATAATGATGCATTTCCACCCATTGAAGCAGTATTGTTAGAAATACTTTGTTCATGGCATAACCGTTTTAAATACTCAGGTCCTCCAGCTTTTGGACCTGTGCCTGATTTTTCATATCCTCCAAAAGGTTGAACTCCAACTACTGCACCAATCATATTTCTATTTATATAAATATTGCCAATTTCAGCTTTTTCTACCACCCTATCAATGGTTTTGTCTATTCTACTGTGTATACCAAGTGTTAATCCAAATCCAAGATCATTTATATCTTCGATTAATTGATCTAAATTTGAAGCTTTATACTTCAGCATGTGAACTACTGGACCAAATACTTCATTTTTTAAATCTGATAGTTTTTCAATTTCAATTAATGTTGGTGGAATAAAATTACCTTGATTTAAATTTATCTCTGTTTGGAAAACTTTATCAAATTTCTTTATATGATTATTAATATTATCAAATGCTTCAGTATCAATTACTGGCCCAATATCTGTTGACAATTCTTCTGGATTACCAACTTTTTGTGTTTTCATTGCTCCAATCAAAGTATGCTTAGTATGTTCATAGATATTTTCTTCAACACATAATATTCTACAAGCTGAACATCTTTGTCCCGCACTATCAAAACCTGAATTAACTACATCTTTTACAACATGCTCTGTCAAAGCTGAAGTATCTACAATCATACAATTAAGACCTCCTGTTTCTGCAATGAAAGTTGGAATATTTTCTTTTTGCTGAAGATTAGATTGAATAATTTTTGCTGTTTCTAAGGAACCAGTAAAGATGACATTCTTAAGTTTTTTATCATTAATAACTTTTTTTCCAATTAACGCTCCATCACCTAATAACAATGCAATTGCATTACTGGGCAAACCAGCTTTTAATAAAAGTTTTATAATATAATATGCTGCAAATGATGATTGTTCAGCGGGTTTGGTAATTACTACATTACCAGTAATAAGTGCAGCAACAGTTTGACCTATAAAAATTGCAACTGGAAAATTCCAAGGGCTTACCACGAACGAAAGGCCTTTTCCTACCATTCTGTATTGATTGAGTTCTCCAGTTGGTCCTTTTAATGTTTGAGTTTGAAATAAATTTAAAGCTTCTTTTGAATAGTATCTGCAAAAATCAATTGCTTCTCTAATCTCTGCAATTGAGTTTTTAATACTTTTACCAGACTCTTTTGCGCATATTTCAATAATGTCATTTGTATTATCTTCAATTAAATTTGAAAATTTTAAAAAAATCTCAACTTTTTTTTCAATTGGAAATTTTTTCCATTTTGAAGAGTATTCTTTTAAGCTTTCAATTGCTGTTTCAGATATCTTCTCATCAGCAAAATACTTTTTCCCTAAAACAGAGGAGCTATGAGGAGATTTTATATCTATCTCTTTATCCGATTTAATATCCTTGCCATTAATTAATGAGTAAGCTTTAATATCTTTAAATTTTCCATTAAATTGAAAACTTTCAACCACATCTTCCTCACTTAAATCTAAGCCTTTTGAATTTTTTCGATCTCCATAGATATCTATTGGTTTTTTAATTTTGTCCTCATCAAGTTTTTCGATTTTAGCGAGTGGGGATTGAACTAATTTTGAGACATCAAAATCTTTCGTTTTTAGTTGATGAATAAATGAAGTGTTAGCACCATTTTCTAACAATCTTCTTACTAAATAAGGTAGTAAATCCTTATAACCACCAACTGGTGCATATACTCTACATTTAAAATTTTCATCTTTTTCAAGATATGAATAAATTTCATCACCCATTCCATGTAATTTTTGAAATTCAAAATCCCGATCTTTAAAAAGAGTTTTAATATATGAAATACTATGAGCGTTGTGGGTCGCAAATTGTGAAAAAACATTATCATTTTCATAGAGTTTATGAGCACAGGCTAAATATGATATGTCGGTTGCAAATTTTTTAGTAAACACTGGGTAATCAATAAAACCTTGTTCTTGAGCAACTTTTATTTCTGTATCCCAGTAAGCTCCCTTAACCAATCTGATATTAATTTTTTTATTAACTTTATTTAAATATTTTTTAAGCCAATCTAATGCAAAAAAAGCTCTCTTTTGGTAAGCTTGAACCGCAAATCCAAAACCTTGGTATTTTTCATCAATTAATTTACTTTCAATTATTTCCTTAAATATGAATAACGATAAATTTAATCTATCAGCTTCCTCTGCATCAAAACAGATATCAACATTATTTTCTCTTCCAAGTTCAGTAAGTTTATAAGCCTTTGGAAAAAGTTCTTTTTTTAATAAATCTAACTTGTTTCGCTCATATCTTGGATGTAGAGATGATAGTTTAATGGAAATACTTTTTTTATGAGGGTTCTTTCCTTTGCCAGTTTCAATTATTGCTTCTTCATATTGACTATAATATCGATCGGAGTCACCATAAGTAACTGCAGCTTCACCCAACATATCAAATGAAAAAGTATATTTGTCATGTTTTTTTTCATTACTAAAATTAATTGCTTTTTTGATATCTCTTTCAAAAACAAATTGTTTAGCAAGAATATTAATTGCTTGCTTGATTGCATTTCTTAAAATTGGGCCTGAAAGATTTTTAACAACTTTGCCTAGTATATTTTTATTTTCTTCAACTTTTTCTTCAACAATTTTACCTGTTAATAAAAAAGCTATTGAGGAGATATTTACAAATAAATCTTTATCGTTCTTGATATATTTTTTCCAATCCCCTATCGGAATTTTGTCTTCTATTAAATCATTAATTGTTGTTACATCTGGTATTCTTAAAAGAGCTTCTGCTAAACACATCAGCACAATACCTTCGTTACTTGTAAGTGAGAACTCATGAATTAATTTACTGAATGGGCTTCCAGCTTTGTAGTTTTGAGCATTTTTAACAATATTAATTGATAAATAATCAATTTGTTTTTGATTAAGTTCTGAAAAATTAGACACTAGATAATAAAAATGATCTTTGACTAATTTTTTTTGATTTAAATATTTATTATTGAATATATTTTCCATTGCTTAGTGACAGGCTATTCCAAACTTTTTCAATCTCCAATAATTGTAAGGCCATGGAGTTAAAAAACCCACAATTAACATGATTGGCACAATCCACCATGTTAACATTGCCCCACCGGTTAAAAGATAATCGGTTAAGTTCATTGCAATTTCCATACTAATCATTGAAATAAAACTCATCCCACACGCAGTTTTAAATGCACTTTTGAAATTAAAATTCTGTCTCATTAATATTATAGTCTCTAGGATTATACTTGTGATTAATCCGTTTATGATTGCCAGAGTCATAATGGCTGCAACTGTCCATGGAATTTGTGTAATTTGGAAAAATAAGATAGTTCCAAAATCACCAATCGAACAACCAATCACACACCACATCGTATTTTTAGCACTTGATTTCCAAGTGTGATTACATGACCAATCAAATGTGGAGGTATTCATAATAATTTGATATTAATATTTTATGATCTTTAAACAAGTATTTGACATTAAAACTTCAACTTATACATATTTAATTGCTTCGGCAAAAGGTCGCGAAGCTATAATTATAGATCCGGTAATCGAAAATGTTAATGAATATATTCAACTTTTAAAGGCATTAGATCTTAAGCTTGTAAAAGTCATTGATACTCATATTCATGCAGATCATGTCACTGGTGCTTCTAAATTAAAACAAGCCACTAGTTGTGCAACACTTATGGGGGAGCACACACCTGCTGATACAGTTGAAATTAGAGTAAAAGATAACGAAATGATCAATCTTGATGATTTAAATATTAAACCTATCTATACTCCTGGACATACATCGGAAAGTTATAGTTTTTTGCTAGATAATTATCTTTTTTCAGGTGACGCGCTTTTAATCAACGGTACTGGTAGGACTGATTTTCAAAATGGAAACTCAAAAGACTCTTATCACTCAATTTTTGATAAACTTTTAACCTTACCAGAAGATACACTCCTTTATCCTGGTCATGATTACAATGGTAAAAAAGTAAGCACAATTGGTAATGAAAAAAAGTTTAATCCTAGATTGCAAGTTAAGAACGTTGATGAATATATTGAAATTATGTCAAACCTGAACTTAACAAAACCAGATATGATGGATAGCAATGTTAGTAGAAATATTCAATTAGGTATTAATTAAATATAACAAAAATTAAAAACCAATAAGAAATTAATCCAGAAAATATTGTTGCTACAACATTTTTACTAACAAGACCAATTATTATTGCAATGATTGCTGCAAATATTTTTGGGTTATTTTCAATTAAAAGATCTCCTGTCACATCTAAAAAAATAGCTGGAAAAATAATTGCTGGAAATATTGCAGAAGGAACAAAAGATAAAACTTCTCTCACTCTATTTGTGAACATTTCTTTTTTAAGTATTGCAATCATTAGATATCTTGAAAAGAAAGTAATTAAACCACAGTAAATTATTAAAGACCACTCAACCATTATTAAATCTATTAAATTTTGTTAAGATCATTGCTGCTATCAAACCGCTTGTTGCTGCTACTATTACGTACGCTTTAAATGGAATAATTTCATAGCCAAATGTTGCTATTATACCAGAGATAATAATTACAATTACATTTATCAATTTTCTAAAATCATCTACTATTAGAGCTAAAAATGTTAAAGGAACTGCAAAACTTAATCCAAGTTTTTCAGGTATTATTGAGCCTAAAAATATTCCAATAATTGTTGTGATTTGCCAGATAATCCAGCAAGTAGCACCAGCGCCAAATGAATGAAATGCTCTATCTTTATCAGAACTTTTTTTTAAATAAGAGTTTGTTACTGCAAAAGCTTGGTCAACTAAAAAGTAAGAAATTATTATTTTCCAAGTCATTTTAAAATCTGACATATGCTCAGATAAAACAGCTCCATATAGTAAATGTCTTGAATTTACTGCACCAACAGAGCTAAGGATTACTAACGAAGAAGCTCCTGCTGAAAAAAGTTGTAAAAAAATTATTTGTGATGCTCCACCAAAAATAATAATCGACATAGCCATTGTTGTTATCGGTGATAAGCCGAGATCTATAGCCAAAACACCAAATATTATTCCGAATGGCACAACAGGTATCATTAATGGACTTACATCCGCTACACCTTTTAAGAAAATTTTAGATTTATTGCTCATTAAAAAAACAATATGTATTAAAAACAAACTATATGATCAATATTTATCGGTCTTTTAATGCCAAATTTTTCATCAATTTCATGTTGATGCATATGATGGGAATGAACAAAGACAGGAATAAGTAAATCACTGCTGGTTTTTAAGGTATATATAAAGTTAGTACCTCTAAATTTTCTATCCACAACCTCTAGCTTTAAATTACTTTGATCATCATGCTCAAGATCTTCTGGCTGTAATAATAATTGAACGTCTGATCCTTTTGGGTAACGTTTTGTAAAATTTCCATTAATAGTTCCTAGATCATCACTTTCTAAACTATTTTCACCAGTAACTTTTGCTGGAATTAAAATTCCTCTATTTAAAAAATTAACAACTTCTACAGAATTCGGAAAATGATAGACATTGTATGGGTCATCAAATTGTTTGAGTTGACTATCTAAAATTATTCCACATTTACTTCCAAGATAGAAAGCTTCATAAGAATCATGTGTTACTATAATTGTTGTAATTTTTAAGTCAGTTAAAACTTGTTTTAATTTAACTTGAATCTCTTCTTTAAAACTTTGATCAACATTTGATAATGGCTCATCTAATAAAAGTAAATCTGGTTTAGAGAGTAATGCTCTAGCTAATGCTGCTCTTTGAGCTTCACCAGAACTAATTTGATGAGGAAATTTTTCTTTAACATGATCTAGATGAAGAAATTCGATAACTTCTTTAATAGTTAAATCTTTTTTCTTTTTCTTGTTTCTTTCAGCACCAAATTGGATGTTTTCTAAAACATTATAATGAGGAAAAAGTGAATTATCTTGAAACGCCAAGGAAATGTTTCTATTTTCTGGCTCAACATGAACATCCTTAGATGAAATAACTTTGTTTTTTAAAGAAATTATGCCTGATTGAATTTTTTCTAATCCAGCAATAGTTCTTAAAATTGTTGTTTTACCAATTCCAGAAGGGCCTAAAAGACAAACAATATCTCCTTCATTTTCTATAGTTAAAGAAACATTGTTAACTTTACTTTTTGCACTTGCTGCAAATGTAACATTGTCAATTTCTAAAAAATTTTTAGGCATATAAGAATTAATCCTTAAGAATATATCTAGATGTAATTAAAATAAAGAAACTTGCAATAAGAATAAGAAATAATGAAGGTGCAGCAGCTGCTTCTAGTAAGTCTTGAGAAGCATATATATAGGCTTGTGTGGCAAAAGTTTCAAAATTAAATGGCCTCATTATCAATGTTATGGGCAACTCTTTAATAATTTCAATAGCAATCAATATACCAATTAACATGATAGTATTTTTTAAGTAAGGAATATGAATATTTTTAAAAGTTTTGAATTTTGAGTAACCCAAAAGGTATGCACTTTCATCAATAGAATAATTTATCTTTAAATAACCAGATTTTAATCCATTACTTGCTAAAGAAAAAAATCTAATAAAATAAACAACAACCAAGCCTAAAATAGAACCGATGAAAATAGATTTTACATTTCTAATTTCAAACAAATTCATAATACTATTATCAAACCATGAAATAAAAGTAATAAATGCGACGGCTAATATAATGCCTGGGATGGCATAACCAGATATTGAAAAAGTAGTCAAAATTTCCAAAAATTTACTTCGAGAAAGTCTATTTCCATAATTAGAAATAAAAGCAAATCCAATTAAAACTATACTTGATAATAAAACGAGAATTATCGTATTAGAAAATAATTCAACTAAATTTAAATCTGCTAAATGCTTGGGGAAAATAATTGTCCAATAAAGCATTTGGGACACAGGAAATAAAAAGCTAATAAAAAATACTAAAAAACAAAATGAAAAAGCAAGCCAAGCTTTGAACCCATATAAGTTTGTTAAAGATTTTTTTTTAAATCCACCTTTGCTTGGTGAATGATATTGTGCTTTTTTTTCTAGATAAATTTTCCAATATAAACAATCCAAGGATAAAGATTAAAAGATAAAAAGATAATTGATTTGCTAGTACAAGATCATCAAATGAAATCCATGCATTATAAATACCTGTTGTTAGAGTTGAAATTCCAAAAAATGATACTGAACCAAAATCAGATAAAGTTTCCATAGCAACAAGTGATAGTCCAGCTACAATTGCAGGTCGTGCTGATGGTAAAATTATTTTCATAAATGATTTTTGCTTATTAAAACCAAGATTTTTTCCAAGTTCTATTAAATTTTGTGACTGATAGTGAAATGATGCTCTTGTTAAAACATACACATAACCAAACAATGAAAATGAAATTGAGATTATTGCACCCATCATTCCGTCAAATTTTGGTATTGAGGAATTGTAATCACCTTCACCAAATAAATGCTTTAATATTGTAAAGGCAGTACCATAATTTTCAAAAAAAGCTGTCAATGAATAAGAATAGATATATGCGGGGACTGCAAAAGATAAAATCAAAGCCCATTTGAAAAAATTTGATCCTGGAAAAGAATAAAAAGAGACTAAATAAGCCCCTAATACTCCAATTACAAATGTTAGCAATAAAACACCTAATAAAAGAGTTAAAGAGTTAAAAATATATTCATAAAGAAACGTATTTTTAATAATACTTGAATATTCACTAGTGCTTTCAAAAAAGCTAGAAAATACTGTAACAATTGGTATTGCAACAGCAATTGAAATCAACAATGAACTAAAATACCAAATATTTATTTTTCTTAAAACCATACTTACCCTTTAATTTTAGGTGAACATAATTAATAGAAGGGTAAGGACTATTAAATTATGTTCACTTTTTGAAAATTAATTTTTTTTATCAAAAACGTTTATGAATTGATCAGTTTCATCACTTTTGATCTCAGTTAATTTTCTATTATTCATTTTTTTTTCAATTTTTTTACACTCTGAGAAACACGGATCACATGCTCTAGAAGACTTATTATAATTAAAATTTAATGAATTCTTTTTTATCATTAATTACTTCCAATTTGCCGCAAGCATACACTCTAAAGCTTTTGCTTGGTTTTTTCCGTAATTAACTACTTTAGTATTTAAATCCTGTTTAAACCCTAAACCCATTTGCTTAACTAATTCATGTGGCTCAACACCATCAATCATTGGATATTCAAATGTATTGTTTACTATGTGTTCTTGTGCTTCTTTTGTTAATAAAAACTCAAGAAGTTTTTTTGCATTATCTGGATTTGGAGAATTTTTAAGAACTCCACCACCACTAATATTCATATGTGTTCCTCTGTCTCCTTGATTAGGAAAAAAAAGGTAGAACTTTTTTAGCTGCTGCTTGCTGCTCAGCTCCTTTTTTACCAGATAACATTAAAGCTAGATAATAGGTATTTGCTACAGCCAAATCCGCTTCTCCAGCAGCTACTGCTAAAATTTGAGCTCTATCATTTCCTTTAGAGTCTCTTGCCATATTAGCAACAACACCTTTTGCCCATTCACAAGTTTTTTTCTCTCCATTATTTTTAACTAATGAAGCAACTAAAGATTGGTTATAAATGTTATTTGATTGTCTGATTACAACTCTTCCTTTCCATTTAGGCTCAGCAAGACCTTCATAAGTCATTCCATTTAATTCGTTGGCATTAACTCTTTCAGGAGAGTAATACATAATTCTTGCTCTCTTAGCTATTCCTGTCCAATTTGTTGATCTAAAGTTTTTTGGAACTGAGGCTTTTATTGCTGGTGTCATTGAATTTTGAAACATTCCTTTTGCATCAAACGCGCCCAATCTTCCAGCGTCTGCAGTAATATAAATGTCAGCTTTAGAGTCTTTCCCCTCTTCAGTAATTCTTTTTTGAAGAGCTTTATCTTTTCCTGATACAACATTTACTTTAATGCCTGTTTTTGCAGTAAATTTTTTGTAAAGTTGAATATCAGAATCGTAATGTCTTGCGCTAAATACATTGACTTCAGCTGCAAAACCTAAATTGGTAAAGAAAACTAAAGTTAATGCTAATAAACTTATTTTTTTCATTTTATCCTTTTCTTTACCCTTAATTTTTTTTAGTTGAGAACTATTCTCAATGCGAATGATTATCAATCGCATATATTGACGCAGTTGTAAAGTATTAAATATTAGGAATTTAAGAGATATTTTTTAGGGATTATTTTATTTCCAGTCACCTATTTTGCTAAATAAGAAATTTCTAAATGCCTGAACTCTAGCAGTGTTTTTTAATGATTGAGGATATACAAAGTGAGCTTCGGTAATTGGTCCTTCAGATTTAGGCAGCACTTTAATCACATTAGTTGAGTTGAAAACCAAATACTCTGGTAAAGCAGCTAATCCTACTCCGGACTCTACAGCTAAAAGTAAACCCATAACACTATTTACTTTCATAACCGTTTTTCTTTTTTTTCCATCATGCATTCCGAGTTTTAATGCCCAATCAGGGTTGTAAACAGGTGAAGGCGCTCCTTTTCCAAATGAAATAAAATTATGTTTATTTAAATCAGCAATAGTTTTTGGCATTCCAAATTTTTCTAGATATTTATTAGATCCATAAATATAATATTTAATATCAACTAATTTTTTTTGAATATAATTCAATTGTTTTGGTCTTCTCATAAAAATACCAATATCTGCCTGACGAGTACTTAAATCTAATTCTTTATCGTCAAATACTAGTTCAATTTCTATTTCAGGGTTTAACCTCATAAACTCTTGAATTCTAGGTGTTAACCAGTGTGTTCCAAAACTTCTTACTGTTGTAATTGTTAGTTTTCCAGTTGGTTTATTTTTCTGATCACCTAAAGATGTTTCAACTTCTTTTAATTTACTGATTACTTCGTGGGCTGTCTTAAATACATATTCCCCATTTTCAGTAAGAGTTAATCCTCTTGCATGCCTTTCAAACAATTGAACTTTTAAATCTTGTTCAAGTGATTGAATTTGTCTGCTTATTGCTGATTGACTCAAATTAAGGTTTACTGTCGCATTGGTAAAACTTCCTGCTTCAGCTACAGCATGAAAAATTTTTAATTTGTCCCAATCCATTATTTATTTACATCAATCAAATATCTACCTGATGTTTCTCCTTTTAGCATTTTAGAGTAAATATCTATTAATTCATTCAGGCCAATTGTTTTGATAGATTCTTCAAGTTTATCAAAATCAATTACATTTGAAACCTCACTCCAAACAAATTCTCTTCTTTTAATTGATGCTGTGACCGAATTTATGCCCCATAATTTAACTCCACGAATTATAAATGGCATTACTGTTGTATTTAATTTGTAATCAGATGCATTTCCACATGCAGCAACAATTCCATTGTCTCTTGTTTGAGCTAATGCATTAGCTAAAATTTTTCCACCCACTGTATCCACTACTCCATCCCACAAACCTTTGTCTAGTGGTCTTGGATCTTTGTCAAAATCGTCTTTATTTACAACTGTTTTTGCACCTATTGATTTTAAATAATCCTCGTTTGATTTTTTTCCTGTTACCGCTGTTACATCATAACCAAATTTTGATAAAATCATTACAGCAATACTTCCAACACCCCCTGAGGCACCAGTAACTAATACATCTTTTACTTTTTCACCTAATAATAATTCCTCTCTTGCTTTAATTGCAAAACAACAAAGTAATGCAGTCAAGCCTGCTGTGCCCATAATCATTGATTGTTTTGAAGATAGGTTTTTTGGTTTTTTAACCAAAAAATCTCCACTTACTTTTGCATATTGTGAAAAACCACCATAATAAATCTCTCCAACTCTCCAACCTGTTAAGATTACCTCATCATCTTTTTTAAATTTATCATTTGCACTTTCAACAACTGTTCCTGAAAAATCGATACCTGGTATATGAGGAAATTCTTTAACTAACTTTGCACCGTTATTTAAAATTAATGCATCTTTATAATTTAAACATGAATAATCAACTTTAACAGTTACATCACCATGTTTTAAAAAACTTTTATCAATTGATTTAACTTCTCTTGTAAAGCTTTCACCCTCTTGATTGATGATTAATGCTTTAAATTGATCTGACACTTTAATCTTTTGCTATACTGATAAATCTTAGATATCTATTTTGATAACTTAGATCATCTTTAAATTGACCCAAATAATAATTTGTTACAGTTGATGCTTGTTCCTTTTTAATACCTCTCATGGTCATACATTGGTGAGTTGAGTCTATTGTTACGGCAACTCCCTTAGCATCCAAAGATTGCATTAATGTTTTTGCGATTTGCATTGTCAATCTCTCTTGAGTTTGAAGTCTTTTAGAAAAAACTTCAACTACTCTTGCAAGCTTGCTTAAACCAACAACTCTTTCTTTTGGAATGTAAGCAACATGAGCCTTACCAATGATTGGTGCCATATGATGTTCACAATGACTTTGAACAGAGATATTTTTTTGAACAACCATATCGTCATATCCATCAACATCCCCAAATGTTTTGTCTAAAATTTTGTTTGGATCTTCTTTGTAACCAGCAAAATATTCTTTATAAGCTTTAACTACTCTTTTTGGTGTTTCCAATAAACCCTCACGACTTGGATCTTCACCCATCCAAGCTAATATGGTTTTAAAAGCTTCTTCTGCTTCTTTATCTGAAACTTTATTAGTTTCTAAATTTTTGTTGTCAGTATCTTTTACTAATTTCATAGCGCCTTTTTATACAGTAATTACTTAATTTTAAAATATTTAATATATCGAGATATGTGCTAAATAATCAATGCATATGTTCAAAAAAAGAGAAAATGTCCTAGAAATTGAAGAGGGAAATCTTCTATCCCCTAAATTTGATAATGATGGTCTAATTCCAGTAATTACTATGTGCTCTAAAACAAGAGACGTTTTAATGCACGGATATATGAATGTTGAGGCTTTAAAAAAAACAATCGAGACAAAAGAAGCTCATTATTTTAGTAGATCAAGAAAAGCTATTTGGCATAAAGGCAAAACTAGCGGGTTTACTCAAAAGGTAACTGAGCTGAGAATTGATGATGATCAAGATTCTGTTTGGATGACAGTTGATATTGGAGATGGCTCAAGTTGTCATGTGGGATATAGATCATGTTTTTATAGATCTATTCCGATGGGGCCAATAGATAATGGTCGAGAAATAAAGATGAAGTTTGAGGAAAAAGAAAAATCTTTTAATCCAGAAGAGGTTTACAAAGGTCAGCCCAATCCAACAAAAATTTAAATGAGTGATAAACAAAAAAATGTTCTAGGTGAAGATCTAGAAGAGTGCTCTAATAATCCTTTAACAGGCTGGTATCGGGATGGTTGTTGCAATACAGATGAAAATGATCATGGCATTCACACTGTTTGTGCAAAAGTTACAACTGAATTTTTAGAATGGTTAAAAGTTGCGGGTAATGATTTGATAACACCTCACCCTGAATTTGGATTTCCTGGTTTAAAAGATGGTGATGGATGGTGTGTTTGTGCTAGTTGGTACGCTAAAGCAGTTGAAGCTGGTAAAGGTTGCCCAGTATTTTTGAAAAGAACTCATAAAAATACTCTTAAGCACGTACCTATTGAAACATTAAAAAAGTTTGCAATAGATTTATCTTAATTTACATATTTCCATATTTAGGCCCACCACTACCTTCTGGTGTCACCCAAGTAATATTTTGTGAAGGCTCTTTAATATCACAAGTTTTACAGTGAATACAATTTTGAGAATTAATCACAAATTTATTTTGATCATTTTCTTTTTGAACCTCATAAACTCCTGCTGGACAATATCTTTGCGCAGGTTCATCAAATTTTTCTAAAGTGTAACTAATTGGCAAATTAGGATCTTTAAGTTTTAAATGAACTGGTTGATTTTCAGCATGATTTGTACCAGTTAGATAAACTGAACTTGTTTTATCAAAGGTAATGACATTATCATATTTTGGATAATCTATTTTAGACATCTCATTTGCTGGTTTTAAAGTTTCATGATCAGCATGTTTGTGTTTTAGAGTAAAAGGCAGCTTTCCTTTAAATAAAATTTGATCAATTCCTGTAAAAATTATTCCAAGCATTAAACCCCAACTAAAACTTGGTTTTACATTACGAGCTGCATGAAGTTCTTCATAAACCCAGCTTTTTTTAAATTTTTCCTCATAAATTGATAGGTTTTTATTTTCTTTAATATTTTCAAATATTGTTTCAGCAGCAATCATACCGCTTTTCATTGCTGTATGAGAACCCTTAATTTTCGGCATATTTAATGTTCCCGCATCACAACCAACTAATAATGCACCCGGCATAAACATTTGAGGTAAACTTTGAAGGCCTCCTTCAATTAATGCACGCGCTCCATAAGAAATCCTTTTTCCTCCTTCAACTATTTTTTTAATTGCTGGATGGGTTTTAAAACGTTGAAACTCATCGTATGGGGAAAGATAGGGGTTTTTATAGTCTAAGCCAATAACATATCCTAAAAATACTTGCTTATTTTCAGCGTGATATACGAAGCTACCTCCATAAGTATTATTGTCTAATGGCCATCCCGCAGTATGCATTACCATTCCTTCTTCATGATTTTTATCTTCTATTTCCCAAATTTCTTTAAACCCAATTCCATACTGTTGGGGATCTTTATTTTTTGAGAGATTAAATTTTTCAATTAATTGTTTTCCTAAGTGACCTCTACAACCTTCTGCAAATACAGTTACTTTTCCTAATAATTCTATACCAGGCTCAAAACTATCTTTTTGATTTCCTTCTTTATCAATACCCATATCTTGGGTAGCAACACCCTTAACAGATCCATCTTCGTTATATAAAATTTCACTCGCTGGAAATCCTGGAAATATTTCAACGCCTAAAGTCTCTGCTTGCTCTGCAAGCCATCTGCATAAATTTGCTAAACTAATGATATAATTATTATGATTTTGTTGAACCTTAGGAAGTAACCAGGTTGGCCAGCTTAATGACTTTCTTTTACCTAAAAATAAAAATTTTTCTTTTGAAACTTTAGTTTTAATCGGTGAATTAAGTTCTTTCCAATTTGGTAAGAGTTCATCCAATGCTCGTGTTTCAAAAACATTACCACTTAAGATGTGCGCACCAATCTCTGAAGCTTTTTCTAATAAGCAAACGTTTAAATTTGGATCAAGTTGTTTGAGTTTAATTGCTGTAGATAATCCAGAGGGACCTCCTCCAATAATTACAACATCATATTCCATCGACTCTCTAGCCATATGATATTTTTATCTTTAAGAATTATTTTTGTATAGTGTTTAATTTGTTCAGCTCTTCTAGGAACTGTGGCAAAGCTTCAAATAAATCTGCTTCTAAACCATAATCTGCAACACTAAAAATAGGAGCTTCTCCATCTTTATTAATTGCGACAATTACTTTGCTTTCTTTCATTCCTGCTAAATGCTGGATAGCTCCTGAAATCCCAACAGCAATATAAAGATCTGGAACAACTACTTTACCTGTTTGACCAACTTGATGATCATTACTGATATAACCGGCATCCACTGCTGCTCTAGAAGCACCTATTGCTGCATTTAATTTATCTGCAATAGAAGTAATTAATTTAAAGTTATCTCCACTTTGCATCCCTCTTCCACCTGATACTACTATTCTTGCTGTACCAAGTTCAGGTCTATCTGATTTTATTTCTTCTCTTTTAATAAATTTTGTTAACGAAAACTCTTCTCCTGCTTCAGCAGTTTCAATTGGTGCTGATCCCCCTGAGCTTTCACATGGATCAAAAGAAGTTGGTCTAATAGTAATACATTTTTTTGCATCAGAACTTTTAACGGTTGCAAAAGCATTTCCCGCATAAATTGGTCTAACAAAAGTATCCGCAGACTCTACTTTGATAATATCACTAACTTGTGATGTATCTAATTTAGCAGCTATTCTTGGCATTAAATTTTTACCAAATGTATTTGCTGAACAAACTATATGAGAATAATTATCTGCAAGTTTTATAACAACCGGAGCAAAATTTTCTGCTAAAAAATTTTCATAATGAGCAGCTTCAACTGTAATTACTTTTTTAACCAAGGGTAGTTCTGAGGCAGCTTTAGCAGCATCACTACAATTATTTCCAATAACTAATGCGTGAACATCGGTATCAATTTGAGATGCTGCTGTAACAGCATTTAAAGTAAAAGATTTAAGCTCTTTATTGTTGTGCTCTACTATTAATAATACTGACATTATATTACTTTTGCCTCATTTTTTAATTTTTGAACTAATTCAGCAACACTTGAAACCTTAATTCCAGCTTTACGCTTAGGTGGTTCTTCGACTTTTATCTGTTGTATTTTAGGTGCTGTATCAACTCCTAAATCTGATGCATTCATTTGTTCAATTGGTTTTTTCTTTGCTTTCATTATATTTGGCAATGAAGCATATCTTGGTTCATTTAATCTTAAGTCACAGGTTACGATGGCTGGAGTATTGATTTCGATAGTTTCTAAACCCTCATCAATTTCTCTAATAACCTCTAATTTTCCATCTTTAACTTCAATTTTTGAAGCAAAAGTTGCTTGAGGCCAATTTAATAATGCACTCAACATTTGTCCTGTTTGATTGCAATCATCATCAATTGCTTGTTTACCCATAAAGACTAAATCTGGTTTTTCTTTCTCAACAATTTTTTGTAAAATTTTTGAAACAGCAATGGGTTCTATTATGCCTTCTGCTTTGACATGAATTCCTCTATCAGCTCCAACCGCTAGAGCTTTTCTGACAGTTTCCTGAGCTTTTTCTTCACCAACAGTTACAGCAATTACTTCTGTTGCTTTTCCACTTTCTTTAATCTTTACTGCTTCTTCGATTGCATTGTCATCTGGTGGATTTGTTGACATCTTAACATTGTCCGTAACAACACCTGTGCCATCTTCTTTAACTCTTATTTGAACATTGTAATCAATAACTCTTTTAACAGCGACTAAAATTTTCATTAAGCTCTCAACAAATTATTTTCAGAATCGTACGGACTCTCTTCTAAAACAGTAGCCTCATACATTTCACCTAAAATATCAACTTGTAATTTGTCGCCTACCTTAGCATGCTCTGGTTTCACCATGGCAAGAGCAATTGATTTATCTAATCTAAAACCAAATTCGCCACCAGTTGCTCTTCCAACAACTTTGTTATCTTTGTAAATTGGGTTATTTCCCAAAACATCAGCATCTTTGGTGTTATGAATTTCAAGAGTAATAAGTTTGTTATCAAAACCTTTTTCTCTCCATTTGTTAAGAGCCTCTAGTCCTATGAAACTACCTTTGTTAGGGTGAACAAATCTATCTAACCCAGACTCGTAAGGTGAATATTCAATTGAAAGCTCAGTACCAACTAGTTTGTATGATTTTTCTAATCTTAAGCTGTTCATTGCTCTTATACCAAAAGGTTTAATACCTAAATCCTTACCAGCTTCCACTAACTTATCAAAAATATGATTTTGATATTCAATTGGATGATGAAGTTCCCAACCTAGCTCACCAACAAAATTTACTCTCATGGCATTAACAGGAGCATATCCAACATCGACATTTTGTGCTGTTAACCATTTAAAATTCTCATTTGAAAAATCATCAGTAGATACTTTTTGCAACAACTCTCTTGATTTAGGGCCCGCTACAACCAGTACACCCGTGCTGTTAGTTAGATCTTCAAAGGTAACACCTTCATCTGGCATCCATTTTTTAATCCAATCATGATCTAATCTTAAGTTTGCTCCAGCAGATACTAAATAGAAACTATTTTCAGATTCTCTCATAATTGTAAATTCTGAATGAACCCCACCCTTGGTATTAAGAGCATGACACAAACCAATTCTTCCAATTTTTTTTGGCAGTTTATTTGCTACTAAATGATCTAAAAATTCCTCAGCTTTTGGACCTTTAATTCTGCATTTTGCAAATGCGGTCATATCTAAAAGTCCAACATTGTCTTTTACATTTTGACATTCTTTTTTAATAGCCTCAAACCACTTAGATCTTCTAAACGACCAGTCATCTTTTTGCTCCATACCATCTGTTGCAAAAAAATTGGGTCTTTCCCAACCAAATTTTTGTCCAAAAACTGCACCTAAATCTTTCATTCTTTCATAACAAGGAGATGTTCTTAAAGGTCTAGCGGCAGGTCTTTCTTCATCAGGATAGTGGGTAATAAATACATGACTATACGCTTCTTCATTTTTAGCTTTTAAATAAGACTTAGTTGCATAATCTCCATAACGTCTAGGCTCAACACCAAGCATATCAATAGTTGGCTCACCATCAACAATCCATTCAGCTAATTGCCATCCTGCTCCACCCGCTGCAGTAATTCCAAAACTATGTCCTTCGTTAATCCAAAAGTTTTTTAATCCCCACGCAGGTCCAACAATTGGATTGCCATCTGGTGTATAACAAATTGCACCGTTATAAACTTTTTTAACACCCACTTCTCCAAACGCAGGAACACGGTGTATTGCACCCTCAATGTGTGGTGCTAATCTATCTAAATCTTCTTGAAACAATTCATACTCTGAATCTTTTGAGGGACCATTAACATAACAAGCTGGTGCACCATCTTCGTATGGACCTAAAATTAATCCACCTGCTTCTTCTCTCATGTACCATCTGTTATCGCTATCTCTTAAAACTCCCATTTCTGGTAAGCCATCTTTTTTTCTTTTTTGAATTTCAGGATGTGGTTCGGTTACAATGTATTGATGTTCAACTGGAATAACAGGAATATCTAAGCCAACCATTTTACCAGTTTGTCTTGCAAAGTTTCCTGAACAAGAAATAATATGTTCGCACTCTATAGAACCTTTGTCAGTTTCAACAACCCAACCATCTTTAGTTTGTTTCATTGAAAGTACACTTGTGTTTCTATAAATTTCGGCACCCATATTTCTTGCACCAGTTGCCATTGCTTGAGTTAAATCAGCAGGCTGAATATATCCATCCTCCGGGTGTTGGATCGCTCCAACTAAATCATCTGTATGACACAAAGGCCAAATTTCTTTTACTTGATCTGGTGTTAAAAATTTTACATCGACACCAATAGTTTGAGCCACACCAGCATACTGATGATACTCATCCATTCTATCTTTAGTACTTGCTAAACGAATATTTGATACAACACTAAAGCCAACATTTTTTCCAGTTTCTTCTTCTAATTTCTTATAAAGATCAACCGCGTATTTATGAAGTTGTCCAACTGAATAACTCATATTAAATAAAGGTAATAATCCTGCTGCATGCCAAGTAGATCCTGATGTTAATTCTTTTCTTTCAACAAGAACAACATCTGACCAACCTTTTTTTGCTAAATGGTAAAGAGCACTAACACCTACTACTCCACCGCCAACTACTACAACTTTAGTTTTTGTTTTCATTCGCGATTCCTACTAAATTTTTTGAAATAACGAAACAAAATTGTATCTGTGGATAATTAAATTGAACTGCCTAGTGGGATCGGATTTGAGACCATGCTCGTCAACCAACAGTCTTTAAGTTCACCCTCTTCAGTATACTTTTCAACCTGCCAATTGAACTTATGATAGATTTTATTTTTATCTAAAATAACTACCTCAAATTGAGCCCATTTATCGCTACTTCCAAGCTGGGTAATTGTATGACTTAAATGATTAATCATCATCTCATAGGAGTTGCCTTTCAACATCCTTTTAAAATTACCTAGGGGACCAGTAACCTTTTTGTTGTTTGGGTGGGCAAAATTCCATGTTTGCTCTATGCCACTATCTTTAAAATTAAGGTCATTTTTCTGAAGGCCAGTTAGCTGAATTTTAACCACTTCTTTAGGATTAATATCACTACTTGGCTTTAATATTTCTGCTTTGGATATTGAAATTGTGATTAAGAGTAGAACTAAAACCTTAAATATTAATGGCAGTCTTTTTAACATCATCTAAAAATTCTTGTCTTTTTGCATCACTAACAAATGGTACTGCAAAATATCTTCTATAAACAATGTTATATATGCCACACATATGAAATACTCCTCTTTTTAGTCTTCTTATAGGAAGGTTTAAAAAAAAGGTCGTAATTGCTAATCTTGGAGATCCATAAGTGCAAAAAATAATTGCTTTTTTTTGTCTCAAATTTCCAATCGGATAACCATAGTTACCCCACAACTGTTTAAATCTAAACGCCCAAGGTGGTGCTAATACTTTATCTATCCAACCTTCAACTATTGCTGGCATCCTAAAATTCCAAATTGGTGCAATTAAAACAATTGTATCGCACTCTTCAATTCTTTGACGATGGTTTAAAACATCTTCACCAGGTTCTTCACCTGCAAAAACTGGATCAAATTTCTCTTTATACAAATCAATAGCATCAACTTTGTTCCCTTTTTCTTCAGCCGTTTTTATAAAGGTATCTCTTATTGCGGCATTAAAAGATTTATCATTATAGTGCCCATAAACTAAAAATATTTTTTTACTCATGAATTTTAATTATCGAAGTTAATTAACTTTACTAAATAAAAACCTACAAACATTGCTATAACAAAAGTTATTGAGTGAATATCCAAGAGTGCAATTGATGATATTGCTGGTCCGGGACATAATCCGATTAATCCCCAACCGGTTCCAAATATTGCTGATCCTAAAATAAGTTTATTATTAATACTTTTGTTTTTTGAATAGTTAAAATTTTCAGCAAATATTGGTTTTTCTTTTTTTTTGATTATATGAAATAGTGGTGAGGATACTATTAAAGCACCAATCATAACAAAAGCTAAAGAAGGATCCCAGTTTCCAAACAAATCCAAAAAACCTAAAACTTTTTCAGGATTAATCATATCTGAAATATATGCAAAAATATGGATACAAGGTTATTCCAGTTAACCCAAGAGCTAAAGGTGAAAAAATCTTAGGTGAGGAAGTATTTGAAAAAATAACTGATATAAAAGAGCTGGTTGATATAGTTGACGTTTTTAGACCTTCT
>CABXKF010000016.1 GCA_902512765.1 uncultured Pelagibacteraceae bacterium
TATCAAATTCCATAATAAGTAATATATAATAGTCTTTTACTAATTATTCAAGATACCTTAAAAAGATTAAAAATATCCAAATTAAACAAAAACCATTATGAATTATAAAAAACTAGGCAATACTAATCTCGAAGTAAGTACAATTTGTCTCGGTACTATGACTTGGGGTGAACAAAATACTCAGGAAGAAGGTTTTGAACAAATGGATTATGCTTTAGACCAAGGTATAAACTTTTGGGATACTGCTGAATTATATGCGGTTCCACCAAGGGAAGAAACTTATGGTCATACGGAAATCATAATAGGTAACTGGTTTAAAAAATCAAAAAAGAGAGACAAGGTTATTTTAGCATCAAAAGTTGCGGGCCCTATGAGAGCATATTTAAGAGGTGGAGGAAATAATTATGGAATAGATAAGATAACTCAAGCAATCAATGATAGCTTAAAGAGATTACAAACAGATTACATTGATCTTTATCAATTACACTGGCCTGAAAGAAATACAAATATGTTTGGACGTCTTGGATATGAGCATAAAGAAAATGGTGAGTGGAATAAATTTGAAGATGTCCTTGGCAATCTCAAAAGATTCATTGATGCGGGAAAAATAAGAGAAATAGGTTTATCAAATGAAACACCATGGGGTGTTTCTAAATATTTGGAATTATCTAAAGAAAAAGATTTACCAAGAATGATGTCTATTCAAAATCCTTACAGCTTATTAAATAGAACTTATGAGGTTGGATTAGCCGAAATATCAATTAGAGATAAGATTGGTCTATTGGCATATTCACCATTGGCAAGTGGATATTTATCAGGGAAATATAGAAATAATCAACTGCCTAAAAATTCAAGAATTGAAAGAGATCCTGATTTTTGGACAAGATATGCAAAGCCTAACACAGAAAAAGCTGTTGATGCTTATTATGAAATTGCTAATAAACATGGTCTTGATTTAGCTCAGATGTCTTTAAAATTTTTAGAAATTCAACCATTTGTAACTTCCGTTATTATTGGAGCAACTACGATGGAGCAGTTGAAAACAAATATAGAAAGTGTAAATATCAACCTAACTGATGATGTCATTAAAGAAATTAATAATGTTCAAACAATTTATCCTAACCCATGTCCATAATTAAAAAAATTCTATCAGTTGTATCAATATTATTTATTGGTTGTGTTAATCAGTTGTCTGCAGAAGAAATAAAAAAAATTGGAAAATATAAAGACTGGGAATCAATGATTTTAACTGATGCGACTGGGAAAGTATGCTTTGCTCAATCATCTCCTATTTTACAAGCTCCAAAATCTAATAAAAGAGATGCAAAATTATTTATTGCTTTTAGACCTGCAGAAAAAATAATTGATGAAGTAAGTGTTACAGGTGGTTATGAGTTTAATAAAAATAACTCTGTAGTTGCCCAATCAGGAAAAAATAAATTTAAATTTGACATCAAAGAACAAGGTTTTGCGTGGATTGCTGATAATAAAATTGAGTTCAGAATGATTAAGAGAATGAAAAAAGGCTCTAGAATAATGGTTACTGGATATAATCAAAAAGGCTCTCAAACAATTGATCACTACTCATTACTAGGATTTACTAAGGCTTACAACTCTACAAAAAAAGCCTGTAGTTAAATAAATGAAATCAAAAAAGAAAATTATTCTAGCCTACTCTGGGGGTCTTGATACTTCTATTATCTTAAAATGGCTTCAAGAAAATTATGATGCTGAAGTAATTTGTTATACTGCAGATGTGGGACAAGAAATTGATAGAAAAAAAATTATCACTAATGCAAAGAAATTTGGCGTTAAAAATATAATCATAGAAGATTTAAAAGATATCTTTGTTAAAGATTATGTCTATCCAATGATTAGAGGTCACGCAATCTATGAAGGGGTTTATTTGTTAGGTACATCAATAGCAAGACCACTCATCGCTAAAGATCAAATTAGAGTTGCTAAAAAATTTAAAGCTTATGCTGTATCACATGGTGCAACTGGAAAAGGGAATGACCAAGTTAGATTTGAATTAGGGTATCATTATTTTGGACCCAATATAAAGATTATCGCTCCATGGAGAATTTGGAAACTAAAATCTAGAACAGATCTAATTAATTATGCAAAAAAACATGGAATAACTATTCCAAAAGATAAAAAAGGAGCCCCTCCCTTTTCAATTGATGATAATTTATTTCATACATCAACAGAAGGTAAGGTTTTAGAAAATCCAAAAAATTCTGCTCCTGAATTTATTTTTCAAAGATCAATTTCGCCTGAAAAAGCACCAAATAAACCAAGCTTTGTAACTATCAATTTTAAAAATGGTGACCCATTTTCAATTAATGGAAAAAAACTATCTCCTGCAAAATTATTAGAAAAACTTAATCAGCTTGCAGGGAATAATGGAATTGGAAGAGTTGATTTAGTAGAAAATAGATTTATTGGAATAAAATCTAGAGGAGTATACGAAACTCCTGGTGGCACATTATTAATTCATGCACATAGAGCAATAGAGTCAGTAACACTTGATAAAGAAACCATGCATAAGAAAGATCAAATAATGCCTAGATATGCTGAATTAATTTATAATGGTTATTGGTATTCAAATGAAAGATTTAAACTTCAAAAAATTGTGGATCTCAAAAAGAATAAAGTTAACGGTTCTGTAAAACTTAAGCTTTATAAAGGAAATGTAATAATAGAATCTCGACAAACTAAAAGTTCTGCTTATTCAATGAAAAAAGTTTCATTTGAAGAAAACAAAACATTTAATAAATCTAATGTTGAAAGATTTATTAATTTTCATAAGAAAAAACTTCGTTCTTAAAAAAAATGCAAATAAACGTTTTTGCAGATACCATTTGTGGATGGTGTTTTATTGGACATAAAAATTTAAACAAAGCCTTAAAAAATTTTCCAAATATAAAATTTGATATTAGACATATTCCATTTCAATTAAATCCAGATATGCCAACCGAAGGTATTCATAGAGATAAGTATTTAGAAATAAAATTTGGTGGAAAAGATTATGCAGCGCCCATGTATGAAAATATGAAATTAAAAGCAAAGGAATCTGGGATAAATTTAAATTTAGATAAAATAAAAAGAACTCCCAACACTATTCTATCTCATTTACTTATTGTTCTAAGTGAACAATTTAATTTACAAAATGAAATTAAAGAAAAAATATATCAGTCTTATTTTATTGATGGGCTCGATATTGGAGATATTGATGTTTTAATTGGTATTGCTAAAGAAAATAATATTACAGAAAATATTTTTAAAGAATTTATTAATGAAAAAAATATTCAAAATCTGACTTCAAAAATTTTAGTTGCTAAAGAGAAGAATATTAGTGGAGTTCCACTTTTTGAGATAGGGAAAGATTTTATTTCCGGTGCTCAAAGCTCAATTCAATTAGAAAACGCTATTAAAGCCAATTTAAAATAAGATTTAGGACAATTTGACATTTGTTATAATTACTAAAAATTATAACTTCACACCATGGAATCGTTAAAAAACTGGATGATGGATGCAGCAAATATCTTATTTGATGATAGTAAAAATGATCTTAGATCTCTTCCTAAAACTGTAAGATTACAAATCCTTTTAGTTTTAAGTTTTATTTGGACTACAGTTTTTAGTTTATACATTTTTTCTTATACAACTTTTGCCTTTGGTTGGGCGGGTCTTTATGTGGCTCACATTGGTTTAATATTTGCCGTCTATATGACTTTTAAAAATTTTCATAAAGCAGAGGAAAAATCTAGTAGTGTTTTTAAAACAAAAAACTTTGATCCATTTAAAATAATGGTGATTGTTTTTGTGGTAGTGTTTATTTTTGTATTTTCAAAAGGAATTGAGGTTTTAACTAGTCCTAATCCAAGTTCATATTCTATTCCTTATGATGGGCCATCTAAATCAGTATTTGAAAAATGGTTACCATTCAGCAAAGATAAATAATGGAAAAAATAGCAAAAAATTTACAGTTAGCATTAATGTGTATTATTTTGATAAGCACAGTAATTGCTGTTGGTATAGAAATTAAATATATGATTCTAAATCAGTCTGTAACATTAGCTGATTTATTATTAATGTTCCTTTATTTAGAAGTATTAGCAATGGTAAGGGTTTTTTGGGATCAACAATCAATAAGCATAACTTTACCTCTTTTAATTGCGATTACTGCTCTTGCTCGATTTATTATATTACAAGGTAAAGAAATGGATCCAACAGCATTAGTTTATGAGGCTGTTGCTATAGTTTTAATAGCAGCTGCAATTGTAATTTTAAGATTAAGACACAGTGATAAATTGGGTTTAAAGAAAAAAAAATCAAAATAGTTCAATATGATGTTTGAAGCCTCGCGGGCTAAGGCCGTTGAAAAATTAAACAATTTTGTCGAAAAAAATTTAAATGATTATTCAAAATTAAGAAATTTTGATTTTGGACCTAATAACAGATCAAATATTTCCTGTTTGTCACCATACATAACTCATGGAGCAATCAATGAATTAGAAGTAATTGATAAATCTCTCAAAAAATATTCATTTTTAAAGAATGAAAAGTTTGTTCAAGAGGTTTTATGGCGCGTTTATTGGAAAGGTTGGCTTGAGTTAAGACCAAATGTTTGGTCAGACTATTTAATAGAATTAGATAAAATCAAAAATGAATTTAAAGACAATCAGTATTATTTAGATGCCATTGAAGGAAAAACAGACATAGAATGCTTTAATCAATGGATAACCGAACTTAAAGAAAATAATTACCTTCATAACCATACTAGAATGTGGTTTGCAAGTATTTGGATATTCACACTAGAATTACCGTGGCAGCTAGGTGCAGAATTTTTTATGCAACATCTTTATGATGGTGATGCTGCATCGAATACACTTGGTTGGAGGTGGGTAGCTGGGGTTCAAACTCAAGGTAAACATTATCTAGCAAGTGAATGGAATATAAATAAATTTACTAACAATAGATTTCAAAACATAAAGCTTAATGAAAATGCCACACCAATATTCAGTGATAAAACTTATCAAGTAAATAAAAAAGAATTTTTAAATTCTGAAATTTTAAAGGATCAAACTTTATTAATATTTGAAAATAATATGACTTTCGAATTTTCCGACTTTAAAGGACACAAATTTAAAAAAATTTTGTTAGTCTCAAATGAAACAAATAGAACTATTAAATTAAGTGAAAAAGTGTTGAAATTTAAAGCTAATCTTTTAGAGGATCAAAAAATAAGATTAGAAGAAAAATTAATTAATTGTGAAACTATTAAAATTAATGATTTAAAGAATATTACTGAAGAAGTTTATGCTCTTTATCCAACTGTTGGTGAAAATTTAGATTTTATTCAAAACAATAATTTAAAAAATATCAAATTATTATATAGAAAGTTAGATCAGTTTTCTTGGCAATATTGTAATAAAGGTTTTTTTAACTTTAAAAATTATATCCCAAAAATTATTGCTAAATTTAATTAAGCTAAAAAAGTTTTAATACCATCTAAAATATATTGAACACTTAATCCTACAAGAATAATAGCTACCACTCTTGAGATAACCCCAATAATTTTTTTATTTATTAAATTAGAAAACTTTGAAGCTATAAAAAAGATTATAAAAGTTAGAGATAGTACAATTACCAATGAAAACATTCCTACTGTTTGATTTGTAAAATTAGTTCCAATATCTGAAACAGAAACAATTACTGAAGTAATGGCTGCTGGTCCTGCAATAATAGGTGTTGCTAAAGGAAATACACTCACGTTATCAGAATTTAAATCTATATCTTCTCCTTTCCTTTGCTGACGCTTGTCAAATAACATCTCTATCGCAATTATTAATAATATAATTCCTCCTCCAATTGTAAAAGCTGGGTACGAAATATGTAAATAACTTAACAGTGAGCTTCCAAGTAACGCAAAAAATAACAATATAATAGTTGCAATTATAGTTGCACTAAATGCAACTTTAATTTTTTGTTTTGTCTCCATGTGTTGAGTAATACTTAAAAATAGTGGAGTATTTCCTAATGGGTCAATTACTATAAAATATAGGAAGAAAGTTTGAATAAATATCTCTGACATCAGGTTTATCTATCTCTTTAAAAAGATTTTACAATTTAAATTAAAACCAACGTATCATTCCAATAATACCAGCAGTCGCATAAAAAAATTGCAACAAAAGTATTCCTTTATGGCCTCCTCTATAGGCCCAAATTCCAATCAATATCGCTGATAAAAGCAATAAGCAGAAACCAAAAAATTCTATTCCAATATTTAATGCAACAAACAAGGAATATAAAATAGCAGTAATCACACCTGCCCATTCAAAAATTTTATTGTTCATTTTGGTGATTAATACGTATTATAATTTTTTTATTTGTTTAAGATTCTTATCAAAATTTATTTTTTTTAAATAATTTAAAAATCTTTTTTTGTTTTTAAGCCACTCTTTATCTAAAATCGAAAACCAAGCTGAGTCTCTACTTCTACCTTTAAAAACAAACATCTGTCTAAATACTCCCTCAAATCTAAAACCTAGTCTAAAAGCTGCTTTTTTAGAGGCTGAATTTAAATTATTACATTTCCACTCATATCTTCTATTACCTAAAATCTCGAAAGCATTTTTCATCATTAAATACATCGTTTCAGTTCCCTCAACTGAATTCTGTAAAAGTAGTGAATAATTTATGTGTCCAACTTCAATTGAACCGTGAACTGGTTCAATTCTTAAATAACTAGCCATTCCACAATATTTCTTATGTCTCTTAGAATAAATTGCATAAAAAAAAGGATCCTTGTTTAGACAAAATGATTTAAGCCAATTTCTAAAACTTAAATAAGTTTTAAATGGACCGTAAGGCAAGTATGTCCAAATTATATTCTTTTTATCATTTGAATATTGTAAATATAAATCTTTTGAATGTTTGCTAATGTTTAAAGGTTCAAGAATTGTATAATTACCAACTAATTTTTTTTTCTCTGGTAACTTTGCTTTTTTAAATTTTACTTTAGGGCCTAGTCTTAATTTGATCATAACATCTTTTTAAAATTATCATAAAGAATCTTAGAATAATTATTCATATCAGACATATTATCTTTTGCTACATTATTAAATTTTTCCAAAGCACCCTCTCCCAACTGATCTTCAAGGGCTTTTTTATATTCTGGAACACACCCCCATTCATTAACTGTGGTACCTTTAATTTCTATATGAAATTGAATTCCATAAGCATGGTTTTGGTATTTAAAAATTTGATATTTTGTTACAGGCGATGATGCCAGTAAGGTTACATCCTTATTGTTTTCTATTCCTTGCACCTCATAAGAATGCCATTGTAAGCTTTTTATTTTTTCTGGAAATTTAGAAAATAATTTATCTTTATTTTTTTCTTTGGTGAAATTAATATCCATAATACCAATTTCTGCAGGATTTGATTTAACCACCTTGCCACCCACTACTTCACCTAATAACTGACAACCAAGACAAAAACCTAAATAAGGTTTTTTTAAATTAACAACAAATTCTTTAATTGCTTTTTTTTCTTCAATTAACCAAGGATATTCTTTTTCCATGTAGGTATCCATTGGGCCACCCATACAAAACATTCCATCAAATTTACTAAGATCATTTGGAATTTTTTCACCCTCATCTAATTCGATGGTGGTTAATTTAATACCATCAGCTAACATCAAATCTTTAATGTAACCCGGGTCTTCTATCTTAATGTGTTGTAAAACAATTATGTTCACTAAATTTTAGCTTAACGTAGAGCACTTCTTGGAGCAATATTTTACTTTATCCCAATTTAACTTCCATTTTTTACGCCAAATAAAGGGTCTTTTGCAAACGGGACAAATTTTTGAAGGTAGATTTTCTTTTTTCATTATTAAATAATAAATTTAATAATAATTAAGACAAAAATTGAAGTTGCAATTCCACTTAAACCCATGGCGAGTGCAGCAAAAACTCCTGCTGTTTTGTTTTTACTCATAGCTCTTGCAGTTCCAATACCGTGACTTGCAAGACCAAAACCAAACCCTCGTGCACTCATATCTTTTATATTAAAAATATTTAATGCAAAAGTTCCAAGGGAAGCACCCACAATTCCCGTAATAATTGTTATAATAGCTGTTAAAGAGGGAATTCCACCTATTAACTCAGCTATACCCATAGCTATAGGTGCAGTAACATTTCTCGGAACCATGGTTAGAATAATTTCCTGATCTAAATTAAAAAAAGAAGCTAAGTAATAAGTGATCAATATCGCAAAAGGAATTCCTAAAAAAATTGAAAATACAATTGGTTTAATTTCTTTTAAAATTAGGTTTTTTTTTTCGTAAATAGGTATTGCTAAAGCTACTGTTGCGGGACCTAACATAAAATGAATGAACTTGGCTCCATTAAAGTATCGATCATAAGTAACATCCATCGTCAATAAAACAGATGAAACAATTAAAATACTAATTGCCACTGGATTTACTAGAGGATTAAGTTTTGATTTTTTGTATAAATAGTCTCCCAACAAAAAAGCGCCAAGAGTTAGAGTTATCCAAAACAAAGGCTCTGCTTGCAAGTATACCCAAATTTTATAAAGTTTATCTTCTTTTGACATTTTTTTTCTCTAATTTAATAATCTTTTCCATAACGAAAGCGGTAAATACTAAGCTTGCTAAAGTACCTATGACAATAATTGCTAAAATTTTAAATAAATTATCTCCAAGATAATTAATGTGCATCACAACACCTACTCCTATTGGAACAAATAATAATGACAGATAGTTAATTATTTGATGACTAGTTTCTGATATTTCCTGTTTAATTTTTTTATAGGGCGTTGGTGATTTAAGAAAAAATATAAATACTAATAATAATAAAATAAGTCCAATAACAGGTCCTGGAATATTTATTTCAAAAAATTTTTGTATTGCCTCTCCAAAAAGTTGAAAAGAAAATATAATGAACAGACTTTTTAACATTTAATAATACCCTTTATTTAATAAAACTAAATTTCTCTAAAATTTTCTTTCCATTTTTTTATTGCCTCTTCCCAACTTGGGATAACATTATCCTCATATCCATAAACAGAACCTGTTCCAATAAATCTAAAATTTTTCATAGCCAGTGCGTGATGCTTACCTCTTAAATAATCTAACATTTTGCTCTTATTTTCCCAAGCTGTTAGGGTATGATGATATTTACTCATCTTTTTTGAGTCACAAAACAAATTTCCATTTGCTTTTCTTGCTGCAGCAAAACTTGGTATCGTATACCTCATGAATTTTAACATTCCAAAAAAACCTTTTACTTTAATGCCTGTTATAGAAATATACATTATGCAGTATTTAATTTTATAAATTTATCTGCTTCAGATAAAATCATTTTTTTTCTTTCATCTTTCATTTTATCAAAAATTCTAACCATCATCGAAAGTCTTGGGTTCTTTAAAAAAAATTTTCTATTTCGATCTATAAACCTCCAATAAAGACCATCCATCGTATTACACCACTCCCCTTTTTTAAAATCCATCATCTTCATGAAATAAGCAGATCCACAAATGTATGGTTTAGTTGCAAATATTCCTCCATCACTAAATAAACCCATACCATAAACATTTGGAACCATCACCCAGTCAGATGAGTCAACAAACATTTCCATAAACCATTTGTAAACATAAGTTGGTTTTACTTCACAGAGGTTCATTATATTTGATAAAATCATTAATCTTTCAATGTGATGAGACCACCCATGATCAACAGCATTTTTAATTGCATGATCTAATGGAGGCAAACCCGTAGTTCCTTCGTACCAAGATTTTTTCATTTTTCTATTTTGTTTAAAAAAATTTCCTACCTCCATTTCATCAGAATAGCCTTGATAAATACCTCTCATGAACTCTCTCCAACCTATTATCTGACGTATATAACCTTCAAGTGAGTTCATTCTTATTTTGTATTTTTTATGGAACTCTAAAACTTTTTGAATAATAAATTCTGGTGTTATTAAACCCAGGTTAATATATGGACTTAAAGCACTATGAAATAAGATGTTATCTTTTTGATTTACAGCATCCTCATAATCGCCAAATAAATTAGATTTTTCTTTAATAAAAAAATTTAAAAGTTTAACAACATCATCATATTCTGTTGCAAACCAAAAATTATTTGTACTTCCGGGATGATCTTTGAATAATTTTTCAATAATTGGTTTTAATTTTTTTGTATGATTGGTTTCATTAATCTTTGGAAATTTTGGAATGGATATATCTTTAGGTAATTTATTTCTATTATCTTCATCAAAGCTCCATTTTCCACCGATTGGATTGCCATCAGCACCCATTAATATTCCAGACTTTCTTCTAACTTCCTTATAAAATGTTGCCATGAAAGGCTTTTTTGATTTTCCCAAATAATTTTTAAATTCATCTCTAGAATTTAAAAACATAGGCGTTTGTATAACATTCCAATTAACCTTTTCTTTTTTTGAAAACTGAGAAATTTTTTTCTCAAAAAACTTATCTTCTATTTCAAAGCTTGTAATTTCAGTTATCTTATTTCTGGTAATTATTTTTTTAAACTTTTTAAAATAATCATCTTTGAAATCTTTATCTTCAATTTTTAGGTAATCTAATTTATATTTATTTTTCTTTAAACTATCCGCATAAGAACGCATGGAAGATAAGAATAATAGGATTTTTTGCTTATGATGTTTTTCATAAGTGCATAATCCGTTATCTTCTGCCATAAAGAACACATGGTCCTTTTTGAAGCGGTCTAAGTATTTTAATGGAAATAATTGATTACCAAGTATAAAAAATAATTTCATAACTAAATATAACTAATAAAAATAATTTATGTCAAAAAAATATCTAATCTTTGGTGCGACAGGTTCAATTGGTTCAAGTCTAGCTGAACAATTAAAAAATGCAGGAAATGATATTCACTTAATTGCAAGAAATGAAAGCGAAGTAAGTGCAATTGCAGATAAATTAGGTTGCAAATTTACAGTTGCTGATGTTTTAGAAGATGGTTTTATTGAAAAAGTCAAAGCTGATGTTCCTGAGATAAAGGGAATTGCTTATTGTGTTGGTTCAATTGATCTTAAACCATTAAGAATGGTTACTGAACAAGATTTTAATAAATGTATGAAATTAAATCTTTATTCAGCTGTAGAGGCGATAAAAGGATATCAAGAAAGTTTAAAAAAAAATAAAGGCTCTATAGTTTTATTTTCAACAGTTGCGGCTCAAAGAGGTTTTACAAATCATGCTATTATTGCTTCGGCTAAAGCTGCTGTAGAAGGTTTAACAGTGTCACTAGCAGCAGAATTTGCACCAAATATAAGAGTTAACTGTATTGCTCCAAGTTTGACAAAATCAAAAATTGCTGAGCCTATGTTGAAGAATACTACAATCGCTGAAGGTATCGCTAAAGCTCACCCATTGAAAAGATTAGGTGAGGGTAAAGACTCTGCATCATTAGCTAAGTTTTTAATATCTGAAGATAGTTCTTGGGTAACAGGTCAAATTATAGCAGTGGACGGTGGTCGATCAAAACTTTCTTAAAGTAAAAAATTTATTTTTATACAAAAAATCACTTATGATTAATAAAAATTAAGTATCTAATATTTTCTTTTTTGCTTTTTCAAACTCCTCTTGAGTTAATACTCCACTTTGTAGCAAATCATTTAGTTTTGTAATTTCATTGCTCAGATGCTCACCTTTAGATTGTGAAACTATTGGTTCTTTTTCTTCTTGTTCTTCTGGTCTATTTTCTACTTTTGCTTTGAAGCCTTTCATAATAGCTGTCCCACCTAAATAAAAAACAAAACCTAATATAGGAATTGCTAGTCCAAAAAATATTATTTTTTCCATAAATTAATCTTCATCCTCATCACGCCAACCTTTTTGATACATCAAGTATCCAGCTAAAATTACTGAAAAGGTACCAGCTATCATCCCAAAGTCAAAACCAACTTGTTTTCCATATAGATACCAGCCTAATTGCGTTGCTCCAATTGGAACTGCCGTTAACAATATCATTATTAATCCAATTCGATATTCATAGGGCGGCTTTTTCATTTGGAAACTTTATCAAATTAGAGAGGAAATTAATTAAGTTTTATCAATTTGAGACAATAAAACTTATAAATGAAAAAGTGTTTATTTTTGTGATCTTTTAAAACAATCTATTGTATTTTTTAATAAACAAGCAATAGTCATTGGTCCTACTCCACCTGGCACAGGTGTTAAAGCCTTGGCAACTTTTGAAACCTCATCAAATGCAACATCACCCACTAAACCATTCTCAGTTTTATTTATTCCAACATCAATTACAATTGCATCTTTTTTAACCCAATCGCCTTTTACAAGCTCAGGGATACCAACTGCTGCAACAATAATATCTGCTTCTAGGCATTCAGCTTTTAAATCTTTTGTTCTTGAATGTGTAATTGTCACCGTGCAGTTTTCTTTAAGAAGAAGTTGCGTCATTGGTTTACCATTTAAATTTGATCTTCCAACTACAACTGCTTTTTTACCACTTAAATTTGGTTCAATTTTTTTAATCATCAAATAACATCCAAGGGGAGTGCATGGTACTGAACTTTCATAACCTGAAGATAAATTTCCTACATTCATTGGATGAAAACCATCTACATCTTTTGAGGGTGTAATTGTTTCAATTACTTTTTGCTTATCTATGTGTTTTGGAAGTGGAAGTTGAACTAAAATTCCTGAAACACTCTCATCATTATTTAATTCTTCAATTTTTTCTAAAACAGTTTTTTCCTCAACTGTATCAGGGTATTTTATAACCTCAGATTTTAAACCTACTTCATTTGCTGATTTTTCTTTGTTTCGAACATAAATTTGGCTTGGAGCCATATCTCCAATTAAAATTACAGTTAACCCTGGGACTTTATTGTATTTTGTTTTTAGTTCAGTTACTTCTTGTTTTAATTCTTCTCTAAGTTCTGCTGCTGCTTTTTTTCCATCTATTAAAATCATATTTCTTCCTTAAAAAATCATTGGTGCGATGTAAAGCTTCATACACATTTCAATAAACCAAATCAATAAAAGAAGAATTATTGGTGATATATCTAATGAGCCTAAACTAGGCAAAAATCGTCTAATTCTATATAAAATCGGATCCGTTAAACGATAAGTTAGTTCTAAAACAGAGTTAACAAATCTGTTTTGGGTGTTTAAAATATTAAAAGATATTAGCCAACTAATGACAACGTTTGCTATAACAACATAAGAATAAAGTTTTAAAATTTGAAGTGCTAAATAAAAGATGGCTATCATTTTTTTTCAATATAAATCGACTGACTTGGAAAAGCAAAGGAAGCTCCATTTTTTTCAACAATCTGTTTAATTTCAATTGCAAGCCTCTCTTTAACTTCTAGTGAATTACTCCAACTATTAGAATTAGTAAAACATCTTACCAATATATCTATTGAACTATCTGAAAATTTTTCAATTCTTACTGCCACTCCCGCTGATTGATTATAATCATCACTTGAGTTTATATAGCTTTCAATTTCTTCTCTTACTTTTTTTAATTGCTCTATAGTTGAGTCATATTGAAGGGTAATAATCCATCTAATCCGCCAGTTAGAAGTTTCACTGACATTAACAACTGCATTTTCAGCAAATTGAAAATTTGGAATTATAGCAAGTGACTTATCAAATTTTCTTATTGAAGTTGATCTAAATCCAATATTTTCAACGGTACCTTCAATAATTCCTTCAACGGCAATCCAATCTCCAATTTTAAATCTTTTTTCCACTAAAACTAAAATACCTGAGATTAAATTTTTGAATAAATCTTGTGCACCTAATGCAACGGCCACACCAAACAAACCAAGTCCTGCAATAATTGGCCCTATCTTTATTCCCCATAATTCTAAAACTGCTGCAAGCCCTAAAATAAAAATTAAAATTTTAAGTGACTTTATGATCCATCCAATTAACTCTCTGGTTAAAAGTTTATCCAGTCCACTTAAAATATAAGAAATTGGTTCAATGATTTGATGGATAACCCAAAAAATCAATATTGTAATTAATGTTCTATTTATGGTGTCAACAATTTCACGGCCATCACTTGAAAAAGTCATGTAATAACTTGCAATAAAAAAACCAAGAACAATCGGTAGAAATCTAGCAGGACCTTCTAAAGAATGAACGAATGTATCATCTAATTTATTGGTAGTTCTTTTAGAAATTATCTCTAACTTTTTAATAATAAGTTTGCTTATTAAGCCTCTAAAAATTAAGAAAATAAAAAAAATCCCAACACCAATTAATATTTGAAAAATATCAACACCTAGAATTCCTTTTTTCCAAACTGACAAAAATATATCAGAAAAATTATTTATTATTTCCATAGCTAAATTTTATATAACAAAAACTCTTCATCTCCAGGATTAAAAAGAAATATCTTCTTCCACTTAATTTCATTCAGTATTGATGAGGTTTTTTCACCAATACACATTAAATTTGTATTCATCCAAAGACTTTCTGATTGATGCATCTTAATAAAATTTATCAAACTTAAGGCGCTATTTTGAGAGTAAACATAAACCATGTCAGGTATTTTTAGCTTTAATTCGTTTACAAATTCATCATCAAAATTTTGATTATGAGTAGTCCGATAATTAACTACTCTTTTAATATTATATCCTTCTTTTAAAAGTTGTTGGTCAAGATCAAAAGAAACTATTTCACCACTTATATAAATTAAATTTCCATCTTTTTGATTGAAATTTTGTAAAACTAATTCTTTTAAATTTTCAACATTTCCCTCAGCTGTAATTACATTTTGAAAACCAACACTTCTAGCTTTTTTTTCAGTAGCATTTCCTACACAGAAACATAAAAGATTTTTGTCAATATTTTTTAGATCTAAAAAATTTACAGCATTTGCGCTTGTAAAAATAATCCCCTTAAAATCTGAAAAATTTATCTGTTCATAATCAACCTTATCTATTCTTAATAAAGGAAGATGAGAAACTTGATGTCCTAATGATTTAAATTTTATAATCATGTCAGAACAATCTTCTAATGGTCTAGTTAGTAAAATATGCATATTATCTTTTATAAGAATTGTCTGATTTAGTTTTTAAAATCTGCCCCACTTCTTTACCAAGTAATTTTGCATTTTCAACTTTTGAAGATTTTTTTTCATAAAATCTTTGACTACCGTCTAGAGAAAAGAGCTCAGCTTCTAAAAGAATTTCATCACCATCAATAATGGCATGAGCTCCAACGGCTGTTTCACAATCACCTTCTAAAACTTTGAGAACATTTCTTTCAGCATTGGCTCTTTGAGATGTTTCTTGGTCATTAATTTTATCTAGAACTGAAATAACCTCATCATCATCATTTCGGCATTGAAGTGAGATAATTCCTTGTCCTGCACTTGGAATTATTTCTTTTGTTGAAAATACTTCTGTAATTTGATCTTCTATTGATAAAGATTTAATTCCTGCATATGACAATATTATTGCATCATAGAAACCATCATTAAGTTTTTTAATTCTTGTATCAACATTTCCTCTTATAAGTTTATAATTAAGATCAGATCTAATATTTTTTATTTGAAATTCTCTTCGATAGGATGATGTTCCAATTATAGCTTCAGCTTTTAATTCTTTAAGTTTTTTTTTATCTTTAGTTATTAATATTTCCCTTGGATCGTTTCTTTCTAAAAATGTATCAGTTCTTAAACCATCAGTTTCAATAGCTGGCATATCCTTTAATGCATGAACTGCTATATCAATTTTTTTATCTTGAAGTTCTTTTTCTATATTTTTTGAAAATAAACCTTTTCCACCTACTTCTGATAATCTAATATTTTGAACCTGATCTCCTTTTGTTGTTATTTCTTTAATAACGATATCTTCATCATTTAAATTTGTAGTTTGAACAATCTTATCTTTAGCGTTTTGAGCATAAACTAACGCTAACTTGCTTCCTCTCGATCCAATGACAATTTTCTTATTCATAAAAATATATTTCTTACTTGTATTGAGATTGTACAATTAATAAAAACTATTTGAATGAGTAAAAAACCCTTAATTCTAGGAATTGAATCTAGCTGTGATGAAACAGCAGCGTCGATAATTACTGAAAATGTACAAGGAATACCAGTAGTTTTATCCAATATTGTTTCTAGCCAGGTTGATGTCCACAAAGAATTTGGAGGTGTTGTTCCTGAATTAGCAGCAAGATCACATATAGAAAAAATTGATTGGATTGTTCAAAAAGCAATAGATGACAGTGGTAGAAAAATTGAAGAGATAGATGCTGTTGCTTCCACGGCTGGTCCAGGTTTGATAGTATGCTTGTCTGTTGGTTTAAGTTTTGGGAAAGCGTTCGCCTCTGCCTTAGATAAACCATTCATTGCTATTAATCATTTGGAAGGCCATGCTCTAAGCCCAAAACTAAATTCAAACCTAGATTATCCATATTTGCTTTTATTAATTTCTGGAGGACATTCACAATTTTTAAATGTTCAGGGTTTGGGTAAATATAAGAGATTGGGAACAACTATTGATGATGCTTTGGGAGAAGCATTTGATAAAACTGCAAAGCTTTTAGGAATTGAATTTCCTGGTGGACCACAAATTGAAATTTTAGCAAAAAAAGGTGATCCAAATAAATATGATCTGCCTAAGCCAATTTTTAATAAGGGGGGATGCAACTTGTCTTTTGCAGGTTTAAAAACAGCAATTTTGAGAATAACAAAAAATATTAAAACAGATCAGGAAAAATTTGATCTTGCAGCTTCTTTTCAAAAAACAGTGGAACAAATTTTGTATAAAAAAACTAAGATTGCATTTATAGAATTTGAAAAACAAAATAATTTAAAAGAAAAAATATTTGTAGTTGCTGGGGGAGTAGCAGCTAATAAAAGAATTAGATCAATGTTAATTAATTTATGTAATGAAGAAAATTATCAAAATATTTTTCCACCAATTGAATTTTGTGGGGACAATGCTGCAATGATTGCTATGGTTGGTTTAGAAAAATTTAAATTAAAACAATTTAATAATCTAGATCATCCAGCAAAACCAAGATGGCCTTTAGATGAAAATGCTGCCTTTCTTAAAGGAGCAGGAGTACGATTATAATGAAATATTGGTTAATGAAATCTGAGCCTGATGTTTGGTCTATTGATCAACAAAAAAAAACAGGCTCTAAAGGAGCTCCCTGGGATGGTGTAAGAAATTATCAAGCAGCAAAAAATTTAAAAAATATGAAAAAAGGTGACCTTTGTTTTTTTTATCACTCAAATATTGGAAAAGAAATTGTTGGAATTGTAGAAGTAATAAAAGAAGCTTACCTGGATAAAACTGATAAATCAGGACGTTTTGTAGCTGTTACAGTAAAATTTAAAAATAAATTACCATCACCCATAACTCTTGAAACTATCAAAAAATCTAAGGAATTAAGCCATTTAGCTCTTATTAAGCAAAGCAGACTATCAGTAATGCCCATAGATTCTAAAAGCTGGAAAATATTAAATAACATGAGTAAAGTTTAATTATAAAATAATTTCATGCCTTTGAAAAAAAAGAAAAAAACTAAAGTTAAAAAGAAAGTTACTAAAAAAGTAACAAAAAAAACTAAAGTTAAAAGAAAAGTTGTTAGCAAAGTTGCTAAAGAAGATTCAAAAGAACTTGTAATTAAAACTAAACCTCAGTGGGTTAAAAATAGTCTAGCTACAAAAAGTAAATATCAAGAAAAATACTCTAAATCTATTAACAATAACGATGAGTTTTGGAGAGAAGAAGGAAAAAGAATTACTTGGATAAAACCATACAAAAAAATTAAAGATGTCAAATACAGCGCTAAAGAAGTTAAGATCAAATGGTTTCAAGATGGGACCTTAAATGCTTCAGCAAATTGCATTGATAGACATTTAAAAGATAAAAAAGACAAAACTGCAATAATTTGGGTCGGAGATGATCCAAAAGATAACCAAAAAATATCTTACAAACAGCTTCACGAAAAAGTTTCAAAAGCAGCTAATGGCTTAAAAAAATTAGGAATTAAAAAAGGAGACAGAGTTACTATTTATTTAACCATGATCCCTGAACTTGCTATTTTAATGCTTGCTTGTGTTAGAATTGGTGCAGTTCACTCAATTATTTTTGGTGGATTTTCAGCAGACTCGATTTCTGGAAGAGTTAATGATTGTGAGTCTGAATATATAATCACAGCTGATGAAGGTGTTAGAGGAGGAAAAACTATACCCCTAAAGTATACTACTGATGAAGCATTAGAGAGTTGTCCAAATATTAAAAAATGCATTGTTGTTAAACGAACTGGAAATTATATCAATTGGGATAAGGAAAGAGATGTTTGGTATCATGATTTAATTAAAGATGTTTCTAAACACTGCGAACCTGAAGAAATGAATGCTGAAGATCCTTTGTTTATTTTATACACCTCAGGTTCAACTGGCAAACCCAAGGGAGTTTTACATACAACAGGTGGTTATATGGTGTATGCTTCTATGACTCATCAATACATATTTAATTATAAACCAAAAGATATTTACTGGTGTACTGCTGATATTGGTTGGGTTACAGGTCA
The DNA here is from genome assembly GCA_902512765.1 of uncultured Pelagibacteraceae bacterium. Classification (GTDB taxonomy): domain Bacteria; phylum Pseudomonadota; class Alphaproteobacteria; order Pelagibacterales; family Pelagibacteraceae; genus Pelagibacter. The sequence goes on from CABXKF010000016.1 coordinate 18,622, forward strand.
TAGCTATATAATTTATGGACCTTTAGCAAACGGGGCAACAACAATAATGTTTGAAGGTATTCCAAACTATCCGACCACCTCAAGATGGTGGCAAATTATCGACAAATATAAAGTAAATACTTTTTATACAGCTCCCACAGCAATTAGAGCTTTGATGCGTGAAGGAGATAAACCTGTCAAAAAAACTTCAAGAAAATCATTAAAATTACTAGGTACAGTTGGTGAACCGATTAATCCAGAGGCTTGGATGTGGTATTATAAAACTATCGGGAATTCTGAGTGCCCAATTGTTGATACATGGTGGCAAACAGAAACAGGAGGAATAATGATTGCTCCTCAAACTGGAGCAATTGACTTGAAGCCTGGCTCAGCCACTAAACCATTTTATGGAATTGAGCCTGTACTTGTTGATAAAAAAGGCAAGGAAATAAAAGGTCAAGGAGAAGGTAGATTGTGTATTGCTAAATCATGGCCTGGTCAAATGAGAACTGTCTATGGAGATCACCAAAGATTTATTGATACTTATTTTTCACAGTTTGACGGTAAATATTTTACTGGGGATGGATGTAGAAGAGACAAAGACGGATACTATTGGATTACAGGTCGAGTAGATGATGTAATTATTGTATCTGGACACAATCTTGGGACTGCCGAAATAGAAAGTGCATTTGTTGCTCATCCAAAAGTTGCTGAAGCAGCTGTAGTTGGATATCCACATGATATAAAAGGTAATGGACTTTATTGCTACGTAACTTTAAATGTAGGTGAGAGAGAAAATGGTGACCTTGAGAGAGAGTTGAAACTTTGGGTCAGAAAACAAATTGGGCCCCTGGCTACACCAGATTTAATACATTTCACACCTGGTCTTCCAAAAACTAGATCAGGAAAAATTATGAGAAGAATTTTAAGAAAAATTGCAGCTAATGAACATGATCAATTAGGTGACACAACTACTTTGGCTGATCCAAGCGTTGTTAATAGTTTAGTTGATAATAGAAAAAATATTTAAAATTGAATTAAATCCTTAAATTCTTTTCTTATAATATCCCATTTTAAAATCATAGAGTTTAAAACAATTTTTCGATCTAAAGTTTTTAATTCTTCTGCAATTGGAGCCCATTTATATAATGATAAAGCACTAGGATTAAATGGAAGATCTTTATAATAAATTTCCCAGTCTAAATTTTCAAATCTTTCGTTAAAACTTTTTTTTGCTTCTTCAATTATGTCAGATGGCATCTTGTTTGAAGTTTCATCATCTAAAATTTTAGAAAAAATTTCTTTAGCCTGATTAATATTCTGATAATTAAAGTTTACTTTTAAATATGAGAAAGTAAAAAAAGTTAAGTCTTGCAAAGCAATAGAATAAATATTCCACTTAGCTTGATTTACAGAAGACATAAAAACATCATTATCAAAATGAAGAACATACTTTGTCCCCATTCTTGTTTTTAAAT
>CABXKF010000017.1 GCA_902512765.1 uncultured Pelagibacteraceae bacterium
CTCCTCGGTAATCATTTCCAATTTTATCTATTTCATCTAATAAAATAAGTGGATTTTTAGTACCAGCTTTTTTCATCATTTGTATTATTTTTCCAGGTAACGAGCCTATGTAAGTTCTTCTATGTCCTCTTATTTCTGCTTCATCTCTCATTCCACCAACAGACATTCTAACAAATTCTCTATTAGTTGCTTTAGCAATAGATTTTCCTAGAGAAGTTTTACCAACTCCGGGAGGTCCAACTAAACATAAAATTGGTCCTTTAATTTTTTCCATTCTTTTTTGAACTGCAAGAAATTCAATTATTCTTTCTTTAACTTTTTCTAGTCCAAAATGATCTTTATCTAGAATATTTAAGGCTTTTGTTAAATCAATATCAACTTCACTTTTCTTGTGCCAAGGAAGTTCTGTCATCCAATCAAGATAATTTCTAACAACAGTTGCTTCAGCTGACATTGGACTCATATTTTTTAATTTTTTAAGTTCTTGTAAACATTTCTTTTCAACTTCTTTAGGCATTTTAGCTTTTGTGATAGCCTTATTAAGGCTAGTAGTTTCATCTTTACCATCCTCAATTTCACCTAATTCTTTTTGAATAGCTTTTAACTGCTCATTTAAATAATATTCTCTTTGAGTTTTCTCCATTTGAGTTTTAACTCTACCTCTAATTCTTTTTTCAACACCTATGATACTTGTTTCGTTTTCCATTATTTTGATAATGGCATTTAATCTTTTCTTTACATCTACTGTTTCAAAAATTTGTTGTTTTTCAGAAATAGTTGCGTTGATATGAGATGCTATATTGTCAGCAATTTGAGAGGGATCTTTTAGTTGTTTAATCGTATTAATAGTTTCACTTGAAACTTTTTTATTAATGGAAGTTAACTTTTCTAATCTTCTAAGCGCAGTTGCCGCGAGTGGGTACAAATCTTCGTCCTTAGCAACAACATCATTATAATGAGCGTAGTCACAAGTTATAAATTTATCATTATCTTTAAAATCTAATATTTTCACTCTTTTAATACCCTCAACTAGAACTTTTACAGTTCCATCAGGTAGCTTTAAAAGCTGTAGAATGCTTCCCTCACATCCATACATAAATATATCTGTTTTTTTAGGGTCATCAATTTCAGAGTTTTTCTGGGTAACTAAAATTATTTTTTTGTCTTTTTTCATTACCTCATTTAAAGCTGAAATAGACTTGTCTCTTCCAACAAATAAAGGGATTACCATGCTTGGAAACACAACTATGTCTCTTAAAGGTAATAATGGTAATGTGATTTTAACGTCCATGACTTTAATATGGATATTATATTTTATATTGCAATAGGTTTTTGTTAGTTATTAGTGATATTAAGCCGCTGATGGCTTGTTAGTCTTTGTTTTACTGTCACCTTTAGTGTGAACTAATATAGGTTGAGACTGTCCTTTTGCGGCTCCTGCGTCAACTATAACTTCTTCTATGTTATCTTGACTTGGTAAATCATACATAGTTTTTAATAAAATATTTTCTAAAATTGATCTTAAACCTCTTGCACCTGTTTTCTTCTTAATTGCTTTTTGAGCAATTTCTTTTAATGCATTTTCTTTAAAAGTTAACTTTGCTCCATCGAGTTTGAATAATTCTTGATATTGTTTTGTTAATGAATTTTTTGGTTCTTGTAGAATTTTAATCAATGATTTTTCATCTAAGTCTTCAAGTGTTGCTATCATGGGTAGTCTACCAATAAATTCTGGGATTAAACCAAATTTTAATAAGTCTTCTGGCTCAAGTGTTTTCATCCACTCACCTGTTTTCTTGTCTTGTGTATTTTTAACATCAGCACCAAAACCTATTGATGTGCCTTTATCTCTTTGAGAAATAATCTTATCCAATCCAGCAAAAGCACCTCCACAAATAAATAATATATTTGTTGTATCAACCTGTAAAAATTCTTGTTGTGGATGTTTTCTACCTCCTTGGGGTGGAACACTTGCAACTGTTCCTTCCATAATTTTTAGTAAAGCTTGTTGAACACCTTCACCTGATACATCTCTAGTTATTGACGGATTTTCTGATTTTCTACTAATTTTGTCAACCTCATCAATATAAACAATTCCTCTTTGTGCTTTTTCAACATTATAATCTGAAGCTTGTAACAATTTTAAAATTATATTTTCAACATCTTCACCAACATAACCTGCTTCTGTTAAAGTTGTTGCATCTGCCATTGTAAAAGGAACATCTAAAATTCTAGCAAGAGTTTGTGCCAATAATGTTTTACCACAACCTGTTGGGCCAACTAACAAAATATTAGATTTTGCAAGCTCAACATTTTTACTTGTTTTGCTTTCATAATTTAATCGTTTGTAATGGTTGTGAACAGCAACAGATAAAACTTTTTTTGCATGTGGCTGGCCAATTACATAGTCATCTAAAACTGAACAAATTTCTTTTGGTGAAGGAAGTCCATCTTGATGTTTTACAAAAGTGTCTTTGCTTTCCTCTTTGATAATATCCATACATAATTCAACACACTCATCACAAATAAATACAGTAGGACCAGCAATTAATTTTCTAACTTCATGTTGGCTCTTTCCACAAAAAGAGCAGTAAAGAATATTTTTATTATTTGTTGTCATAATATTTTTTTAGCGAATCAATTATATCACTGTATTATAGAAGACTCCTACTAATCAAGTTTGGATTATATCGCATCCAATATATGGTGGTTTAAGATCTTTTTTCTACTACTTCGTCTATTAGACCAAAGTCTTTAGCGACTTCCGCAGTCATAAAGTTGTCTCTTTCTAGAGCAGACTTAACTTCATCCACAGATTTACCTGTATGTTTTGAATAAATTTCATTCAATCTTTTTTTTAATGAAGAGACTTCATTTGCATGTATTTCAATATCTGTTACTTGACCCTGAAACCCTGCTGAAGGTTGGTGAACCATAACTCGTGAATTTGGAAGTGAAAATCTTTTACCCTTTGTTCCAGCGGCAAGTAAAAAAGATCCCATTGAGGCTGCTTGTCCAATACATAGAGTTGAAATGTCTGGTTTAACGTATTGCATTGTGTCATAAATTCCAAGACCAGCTGTAACAAGACCGCCAGGACTGTTTATATATAAATAAATTTCTTTTTTAGGATCTTCAGCTTCAAGAAATAATAGTTGTGCGGTAACTAGTGATGCTACGTTGTCGTTAATTTGACCTGTTAAAAAAATAATTCTCTCTTTTAAAAGTCTTGAATAAATATCATAAGCTCTTTCACCCTTATTAGATTGCTCAACAACCATTGGGACTAAAGTGTTCATGTGTTCAGAAATATCTATTGTCATAAGTTGATTCGTCCTCACTTATACAACTTGAGATTACTTTTTGCTAACTTTTTTTGCTGCTGGCTTTGATTTTGAAGCTTTTGAAGGTGATTTTTTTTCTTTAGTAGATTTTGCTTTTACTTTTTTATCTTCCCCATGATCATGTTCATGGTCATGATTGTGATCATGTTTATGTGCATCTTTTAGAATTTTTTCTGCCTCATCTTTAGAAATCTCTTTTTTATTTGGCTTAGCTTTTTCTTTAATCAAATTAAGAATTTTTTCTTCATAAACTGTTCCTCTTAAACTAGCTACAGCCGAAGGATTTTTTTGATAAAAATCCATTACCATTTTTTCTTGTCCTGGCATCATTCTAAGTTGTTTTTGAACCTCAGCTTGAATTTCTTGCTCTGATACCTGAACTTTATTTTGTTCACCAAATTCATTTAATATTAATCCTGTTTTAATTCTAGTTTTTGCTGTCTCAGTAAATTTAGCTTTATTTTTCTTGGCTTCAGCTTCATCCATACCTTGTGAAAGAATTTTAACTTCTTCTTCAATTAAATTTTCAGGAACCTCATCTATTTTAATTTTTTCAATTTCTTTTAATATTTGGTTTTTAGATAATTGATCTAATGAATTTTTATATTCATCATTTATCTGTTTTGATATTAACACCTTTAGATCATTTAAATCTTTAGCACCTAAATTCTTTGCAAAATTATCATCAATTTTTACCTCTTCAGGATTTTTTACATTTAAAATTTTACATTTAAATTTAGCAGATTTATTTACTAATTCTTTTTCAGGAAAGTTTTCTGGTAAAACTGCATCTACAATTTTTTCATCATCTTTTTTGACACCAATAAGCTGTTTGTCAAAACCTTTTAAAAACAAATCTTTACCAAGTGTTAATTGTGTATTTTTACCTTCGCTACCTTTAAATTCCTTGCCATCTACAGTAGCTTGATAATCCAATGATACTAAATCACCCTCTTTTGCTTTGGTCTCAGCACTTGCTTCTTTAAAGCTAGGTTGATTTTTAGCTATTTCTTTAATTCTTTTATCTGTTTCGCTATTATCAATTTTAACAGAATATTGATCAAATTTTATACTTTCTATGGATTTAACATCTACTTTAGGTAATTCAGTTACAGACAAAACATATTCAAGGTCTTTATCTTCACCGTAAGTTTTCAGATCTAATTTTGGTTGACCAGCTGGTTTAATTTTATTTTCTTCAAGAGCTTTTGTTGATGTATCTTTTAATACTTTATCTAAAACTTCTCCAAATACAGCTTTACCGAATTGTCTTTTTAAAACTTCTTTTGGAACTTTTCCTGGACGAAAACCTTTTAGATTTACAGTGCCTTTAATCTCTTCATATTTTTCATCCATATAAGAGTTCATTGTCTCTTTATCGATAAAAACTTTAACGTCTTTATTTAAACCTTTTATATTTTCTACAGTTACTTTCATAATATTTTAATGGTAGGGCGAAAAGGACTCGAACCTTCACATCCGAAAATATTGGTTCCTAAGACCAACGCGTCTACCAATTCCGCCATCGCCCCACAAATTACGTGGTTTTATATATTATTGAAACTATTTGTCCAATGACAATTGGTCAAAAATTAACTATTTATCACCTATAATTTAAAAAAAATTTTGAAAAATGATAATTTCACCTTGTATTAGTATTTGTAAAACTGATCCCTCCACAGGTTATTGCTATGGCTGTGGAAGAAATAATGATGAAAAGAAGATTTGGAAATCTGAAGATACAACAGATAAATGGAAAAAAGAAAATTTAGATCATATTAAAGATAGGCTTAGCGGCTGGCAGCTAGAAAGTTTTAATGAGTCCTATCAGCATAAAATTAATAATGGAATTTCTCTATTTAAGAAAAATTTAAAAAATGAATAAATCAACAATTGTAATTATAATTTATATTATAGGTTTAATTTTTGGTGCCGTAGTATTGGATATGTGGAATGCCCAAACTAGTCCTAAAGCTTTAATAGGTATTGGGTGGACAACATTATTATTAATAGGGTTATTTTTAACTGAAAAAAATGAAAAAAATTAAATTTTTAAATTATCTGGGTTTAATATTATTTACTTTAATTGCAGCTAACAATCTAAAAGCAGAAATTATCATCCTCAGTTCATGTGATAATAAAAAAGATGGTTTCTTAAAGAACGAATACATTTTAGATTTAGAAAAGTCATTAATGACAAGAAATTTTGTTTACAATAATAAAACGTTCAAAAAATATCGTATAACTGATCTCTCAGTTAAAAAAGAAAACACTTTAACTAAATTTATATACCAAGAAGATGATAAAATTTTAACTGATAAAATTGGCTACCCTCAATTTTATACACAATTATTATTTGAAATAGACAATCCAAATATTATGATAAAAACAGTAATTAATAATGAAGAAGGAATTTCTTTTATGTCTTCCTGTAAAAAAATTGAAAGATTTGAAAAAGAAAGTTAATTTTTCTTTTTATTTTTTTTTATAGAATTTTTGTTTTTAAAATTAAATCTACTGCTATTTGTAATGCTACTTCTATGTTTTGCGTAAGCTTGCTTTTGAGCTTGTTTCATTGCTTTTTTAGAAGACATAATATCTATAATCTAATATTCTATTTCCAATCAATATCAATTACTTAAATGAATTATAAATTTAATAGACTAAATAAAACAATTATTAAATGCAAAAAATGCCCAAGATTAACTAATTTCATTAAAAAAATTTCCAGAGAAAAAAGAAAGCAAAATATTAATGAAAACTACTGGGGTAAGCCTGTTACAGGATTTGGCGATATAAATGCAAAACTTTTAATATTGGGATTGGCTCCTGCAGCACACGGGGGAACAAGAACAGGACGTGCATTTACTGGTGATAAATCTGGAGAATTTTTATTTCATTGTTTGTATAAATCTAAAATTTCTAATCAACCCTTTTCAAAAAGTTTAGATGACGGTCTTAAAATAAAATCTACATATATCACAAATATTTTAAAATGTGTTCCTCCTGGAGACAAGCCACTAAATAAAGAATTAGATAATTGTTCTAAATATTTTGATACTGAAATTTCAAATCTAAATAAATTAAAGATAATTATTACGTTGGGAAAAGTAGCTTTCGATAACTGTCTCAAATTTTATAAAAAGAAATACACTTTAACTAAAAAGATGCATTTCAAACATGGAAAATCCTATCTATTACCTGATAATGTAACTTTAATGCCCAGCTATCATCCTAGTCCAAGAAATGTAAATACAAAATTAATTTCTGAAAAAATGATGGTTACTTTATTTAAAAGAGCTAAAAAAATATCTAGAGCTTAATACTATCGCAAAAATAAGGTTTAAAATTATCAAAAATTACATCTGGTACTTTGACTGGTTTACCTTTTTCATTAATGAAAACTAAATGAACTTGCGCCTCAACTATCGAAGATTCGTCTTTAGTAATAAACTGATTCATAAAAAATGATGTCTTTGTAACTGATTTTACAAATGATCTAACAACTAATTGATCCTCAAGATGAGCAGATTTTTTGTATTCAATGTTGCAAGATTTAACAATAATAAGCGCACCAAATTTTTCTTTTATTTGTAAATTACTCAATCCAATTGTTGCTAGAGCTTCTGTTCTGGCTCTTTCAAGGTATTTGAGGTAATTGGCATAATATACAACTCCACCTGCATCTGTATCTTCGTAATATACTTTAACATTGTGGTAAAAGTTTTCATGCATAAGAGTATTCTATCAATAAAAATGATAATTTAATAGAAACTAAGATATAATTTGAATAATGAAAATTTATATTATTTGGTTAATTGGAGTTATTTTGTGGAATTTTGGTTTTCCTAACGCACAACCAATAGAGGATGTTATTGTGGCAATTCTTTTATCTTTTTTAAGTATAGGATTAAAAAAATATTTTAAACTTTAATTAATTGGCAGAAAAATAAATATTTTGAAAATAAGAGACAGCTTTCATTTTTGAGTTATCAGTATCTACCATAATCGCTAAGCCATCTAATTGGCTTACATCTAAATCATGAAATTTTTTAAAATCATCTTTAACATTTGCCTTAACTGTAACCCATTTATCCAAATTTTCTTTTGTGGTTGCCAAAACATTATCTATAGATTTTTTTGTATATGGACTTGGTGAATTAAATCCCACCCCATTATTACTCGAAAATACATAATTTATAGCCCTATTTGATAAAACAGTTGCTCCTGTTTTTTTTATGACAAAAACGCGCGCCGCAAAATCATGTCCTTTTTTGGTATTTTCTTTAATTCCCTTTAAATCTCTCTCTATTTTCCAAGTAATATTGATATATGGAGTTTTATTAAGATCAATATTTATCTCTTTTCCAAGTCCAGAAGCTGCATTATCAGCAACAGCTTTTAAATAATTACCATTCTCATTAGACCCTATAGAATAAACTGTTTTATTATCAGCTCCTCTTACTTTTCTTACTTCTAATTTGGAAAGCTCTGAATCTGTAAATTCAAAAACATTTGTGGTATCTGCGTTAGCAGAAGAGAAAGAAATAAAAATTAAAGAAATTAAACTAAAAATTCTGATCATAAAAAACTTATAAATAATTATTTTTTAATTACAACTTTTAGACATATTTTAAACATTCTTAATTCAATATTTGTCATTAAATCAAAATAATGAAAACAATTTCAATTTTTTTATTATTAATCTATTGGTCTGTAATGATTTTTGCACCAGTTATAGGAAAAGATACTAATATTAATAAAAATGAAAAAATTATTAAAAATTTATAGCTACTAATTGTATTAATACGTAGATCTACCACCACTAATATCAAACACAGCCGCTGTAGAAAAAGAATTTTCCTCTGAAGAAAGCCAGCAAACCAATGCTGTAAACTCGTGTATTTCAAGAAATCTCCCTCTGGGTACCTTAGAAAGCATTCTTTGAACATGCTCTTTACTCATTTGATCTAAAATTCTTGTTTTGGCTCCTGCTGGTGTTACAGCATTTACAGCTATATTCTTATCAGCAAGTTCTTTTCCAAGAGACTTTGTAAGGCCTATTGCGCCTGCTTTTCCAGAGCTATAAGCACTTGCATTTGCATTTCCATCTTTACCAGCAACAGATGCTACGTTTACTATTCTACCATAGTTATTTTGAATCATATTTGGAACTATTGCTCTGCAACAATTAAATGTACCATTAAGATTTATTTGAACTATTTTATTCCACGTCTCAACGTCATACTCCCACAAAGGAGCTGTTGGGCCTGTAATCCCAGCATTATTAATTAAAATATCAATATTTGATTTTGCTGTAATGTCTGAAACTATTTTTTCAATTTGTTTATAATTCGAAACATCTACTACATTATAACTTAAATTAGGATTATTGACTTCATCAACAGCTGATTTGAGCAAGTTTTCGTCAATATCCCAAATAATAACTTTAGCACCAGAGTTTAAAAACCGTTTTGCAATATCAAGACCAAACCCTTGACCACCACCAGTTATTACAGCTGTTCTATTTTTAAAATCAAATTCATTCATAAATTTATTCTTTTGCAAGCAAGTAATATGTTATTGAGGTGACAATTGCACCAATTATCCATGCGTAAGATTGTAAAAACATTAAATTAACATTCCAAATTGTTGAAGCAGAAAAAATAAAACCCAAAATTAAAGAATATGTTGCTTTGATGTGCCATCCTTTTGAATAATAATATGCGCTATCGACTTCAACAGAGTAGATATCTTTATTACTTAAGCTACTTTTTTTTATCAGATAATAATCAGTTATTATTACACCAAATAAAGGTCCAAAAAATGCACCAAATGTATCTATAAAAGATAAAATTCCAATTTGACTTAAAAATGTAAGCCAAAAAATTCCAATTAAAAAACCTATAACTGAAATTATATAACTAGCACTTTTTAGAGTTAGTTTACTCGGCATAGAATTAATAAGTGAATATTGAGATGGGATAAAATTTGCTACCAAGTTTGTAGAGGCTGAAGCAACAATTATAAAAAAAAGAACTACAATGGTAATTTGCAAATTATCAAATTTACCAATGATATCTGTAGGATTTGTAAAAATTCTGTCTAAATCTTCAAATTTTTGATTTAAAAATGTGTCAGATCCAATAACAATAAACACAGCAAAAAATGAAAATATAATTAGATTTAAAATTAAACTGTAATTTCCTTTTTCTAAATTTTTCTCATCTTTTACATATCTTGAATAATCTCCAAAACTCAAAATTATTATTGAAAAATATGTAAAAATTGTTCCTGCTACTGTTACTAATGGCACTAAATTATTGATGTCTAAAAAATTTTTAAAATCTAAAATATCAATAAACGCTTTAGATGTGACCTTTACATCGCTTAAAAGTACAACAAAGAAAAAAAATATCATTCCAGTATAAACTGTAATAGCCGAAATATTAATTAACTTTTTATTAAATTGAATTCCTACACTAAATATTAGTGCTTGAAAAATAATAACACCACTAAACGATATCCAGTCAATAATGTTTAGTCCTAACAAAAATGTAAGAAAGATTTCTTGATCTAAAAGAGAATTATCAATTGAGAAAATTAATATTCTTATAAGATAACCAATAGCTTTTGATAAAAAATATGTTTGAATACCAAACATAAATATTCCAACAATACTTCTAAATAAACCAAAAAATTTTGCACCTCTAAACCCTAAAGAAGACCTTAGTAAAACTGCAAATGGTAAGCCAAATTTTTGTGAGGGTGCACCGATTAAATTTGAAAATAAATAAACTAACAATGATCCTAATATAGTTCCAAAAAAAACTACAAAAGTATTCAAACTATAAATCGTGTATAATGAAGCAATTAAAGAAAATCCTATTATACTTTGAACATTAACGCCCCAATAACAAAAGAGGTCTTTCCAATCCCATTTTTTATAATTTGGGTTAACTGTAACAAGATCCCAGTTTGAAAGAGAATATTTTACTTTTGGCTGATTCACTAAAAATTATAATAAACTAATAATTTCTACTGTCCATATAGATAGGCAGGTAACCACAATGCGATCTTAGGGAATATAATTATTAACACTAAACCTATTACCTGAATGACCATGAATTGCATCATTCCATAATAGATATCTTTTAAATCCCATTCTGGAACAACTCCTTTTAAAAAATACGCAGATAAGGCTACAGGAGGAGACAGCCAGGCCGTCTGGAGATTGACCGCAACCAAAATTGCAAACCAAGTCAAATTAAACCCTAATGCCTCAACTAGAGGTAAGATTATTGGAATTATAATCATGACAATTGGAACCCATTCTAAAGGCCATCCTAGCAAAAAGATCATCACCATGATCAAAGCTAAGATTAAATACTTATTCATCTCAAGACCTAGCAAAAAGTCAGTTAGCAACATTGGAGTTCCAAGTCTTGAAAAAACTGCACCAAAGAAATTTGAAGCAGCAACTAAAACCATAATTAAAGCTGAAATTTCTAAAGTTTTAACTAATGCATCTTGTAATTTTTTTAATGTTAATTTTTTATATGCTAAAGCCAAAAGTAAAGAACCCATTGCACCACAACCAGCAGCTTCTGTTGGTGTTGCAAACCCAAATAAAATACTACCCAGTGCTGCAAATACTAATGCTGCAGGTGGAACCAATCCTAAAAAGAACTCAATCCAAACAGCTTTCATACTTGTTGCTCTAAGCTCTGGTGGTAACACTGGACCCAAACTAGGATCAATCCAACATCTAATAGTTGTGTATGCAGCATAAAGAGTAGCAAGTAAAATCCCTGGGATAATCGCAGCTGCAAATAAATCAGTAACAGGTATTTCCATAATCGGTCCCATTACAACAAGCATAATACTTGGTGGAATTAAAATACCTAAAGTACCTCCAGCTGTAATTGTTCCAGCTGCTAATCTTACGTTATATCCTGATTTGTTCATGGACTTTGCAGCCATGATTCCTAAAATTGTAACTGAAGCACCAACTATTCCTGTTGCGGCAGCGAATACCACTGAAACAAATAGCACTGCGTAATAAAGTGAACCTCTAACTTTTGCTAACATCAACTGGAATGCAGAGAATAATCTTTCCATTAATCCAGCTTGCTCCATCATTATTCCCATAAAGACAAAGAGCGGGACGGCAGCCAAGGTTTGTTCAGTCATGACCATTGAAAACTGCAAAGTCATTAAATAGAACACTAATTTACCAAAACCTAAGTAACCAAATACAAATCCTAAAAATATCAATGTAAATGAAATTGGAAATCCAACAAATATAGAGAACAACATTACTCCAATTAAAATAAAACCTAAAATCGCTGGATCTATAAACTCTGCTAACATTTATTCTTCTTCTCCCGGCCAAACACCTTTTGTGGCAGCCCAATAACTTTTAAATAACTCTGAAACTCCTTGAATAAGCAAGAAAACTATCCCAAACCATAGGGAAGCTTTAATAGGCCACATATATGGCATCCAAGCTGTATCCATTCCTCTTTCACCTCTCATTATCGACTCTTGAACAAAGCCAGTAGTCATATAAAGAAAAACAATTAATCCTGGGAAATAGAATAAAAGGTATAACCAAAAATCTATTCTTCCCTGTGTTTTGGTTTTAAAATTTCTATATAAAAAATCTGCTCTAATGTGCACACCTTTTGATAGTGCATAACCTGCACCTAACATAAATAAAGCACCGTACATAAATCTGCTCATGTCATATGCCCACATTGTTGGTGCTGTAAATAATTTTCTGGCTAAAACTTCATATGTCATTGCCAATATTAAAGGAACTGTAATCCAACAAACAACATTTCCTACCCGTTTACTAAATAAATCAATCTTTGTAATTGAAGATGCCATCCACTTGGGCATGCTCTTGGGCATTGGTCCTGAACCACCTCTTCTTTCAGCTATCATTTCATCTGAAATATCGAGCTTCATGGGTTTAACTGGTTTTTTAGGTTTGTGATTTCTAGGCATGTAAAAATTCTTTAATTAATAAAAATAAAGCGGACAATTTCTTGTCCGCTTTATATAAAGTTTTAATACTATTTTAATGTCGCTGCGTGAGCCATTCCTAGCTTAGCATTAGACATTTGAGATCCAGACCAGAACGGTACTGCAATATCTGCAAAGTCTTTTTGAGACTGCCATACTTGAGCAAAGAACTTGTTCTTAGCAGCATTAGTCTCTAAAGATTTTTTAGCAGCAGCCATATACGCTGGGAAGTAGTCAGCTGGAGTATCATGTAAAATTACACCATGTTTTCCAGTTAACTCAGCAAGAGCTTTTCCGTTTTCGTATATTCTGTAACTCATTGATTTTGATAGAGATGCATTCGCAGCAACTTCTAAAGCTTTCTTCTCTAAAGCAGACATTTTCTTATATTTGCTTCCTGTTAAATAGAAGTCAGCGTTTACTACTACTTGGTGAAGACCTTGTAGGTAGTAATGTTTTAGAACTTTTTGGAAACCGAATGTCATGTCAGGTTTTGGACAACACCATTCAGCAGCATCAATTGTTCCTGCTTCAAGAGCTGGAAGAATATCTCCACCACCCATTGCAACAGAAGCTACACCAATATCTTTATAAGTTTGTCCTGGAATTCCTGGAGGAGTTCTGAACTTGTACTTTCTAAAGTCTGCCATGCTGTTAATTGGCTCTTTGAACCAACCTAAAGCTTCTGGGCCTACTGGTTGTAACATAAATCCTTTGATGTCTCTTCCCATCTCAGACCATAGTTGGTCGTAAAGTTCTTTACCACCACCATATTGGAACCAAGATAAAAATGCGATGTTATCAATACCAACACCTGCACCTGCTACTGGCGAACCAAATAACATAGCTGCTGGGTGATCACCTGACCAATAGTGAGTCCAAGCGAAACCACAATCGATAAGACCTTTATCTACTGCATCTAAAGTTTCTTTAACACCAACTACTGATCCAGCTGGCATAATTTCGAACTTAAGTGAACCTTCTGTTAGTTCAGTTACTGTGTCCGTGAAATCTTTTAACATTTTCACTTCGTCAGCTTTTGCACTAATTACAGTTTGACACTTAAGAGTTTGTGCAGAATTTGCTCCTGTAACAGTCATTACTGTTAAAAGAAGTGTTCCTACAACTAATGATATGATTTTTTTCATATTGTATTTTCCCTCTTGTTGTTTTTTTTATAAAAAAAGTACCCTGTCAAAATTTTAAAAGTATAACAAGGGCTAATATGTATTTATTCAACATTTTTTAGTAAATTTGTTATAAATAAATAATTTTAATTTATAAGAGTTCTAAGTTAATGGAAAATTTTGATTTTATAATTCTTGGTGCTGGATCTGCAGGATGTGTACTTGCTAATAGATTATCTAAAAACCCAAATCATAAAGTTTTACTTTTAGAAGCTGGTGGTAAAGATAACTATCCTTGGATTCATATTCCTGTTGGATATTTTAAAACAATGCACAATCCAAATACTGATTGGTGTTATCGAACAGAGCCCGATGAAAGTATGAACAATATTTCCATAAGATATCCTAGAGGAAAAACTTTAGGTGGAAGTTCATCAATTAATGGTCTTCTTTATATAAGAGGTCAACATAGAGACTATGACATTTGGAGACAATCCGGAAATTCTGGTTGGGGGTGGGACGATGTTTTACCCTACTTTATAAAAGCTGAAAATCAAGAGAGAGGAAAAAGTGAGTTTCATGGAGCTGACGGCCCACTATCAGTTTCTGATCAAAGAATTCATTTGCCTCTTTTAGATGAATTCCAAAACGCTGCTGAAGAGTTTGGTATTCCTAAAACTAAAGATTTTAACACTGGTGATAATCATGGATGTGGTTATTTTCAAGTAACCCAAAAAAATGGTTTTAGATGCAGCACATCAGTTGGTTATTTAAATCCAATCAAAAATAGAAAAAATTTAAGAATTGTTACTAATGCTCATATAAAAAATATAATTTTTGAAAACAAAACTGCTAAAGAAGTAGAATTTTGGCATGGTGATGAACTTAAAAAAGTGCAAGCCAATAGAGAGATAATTCTTTCCTCTGGAGCAATTGGCTCACCTCAAATTTTACAAGTATCAGGTATTGGTAATGCGGAAAAATTAAAAAAATTAGGGATAAATTTAGTACAAGAATTAAATGGAGTTGGTGAAAATTTACATGACCATTTAATGTTAAGACCAATATATAAAGTTCATGGACTAAAATCACTTAACAAAAAAATTAATAGTTTGTTTGGTAATTTGATGATTGGATTAGAGTATGTGTTTAACAGAAGTGGCCCAATGACAATGGGTGCCAGTCAACTTTGTATGTTTGCCAAAAGTGATCCTTCTTTAGAATTGCCAGATTTGCAGTGGCATGTTCAACCAATGAGTATGGATACATTGGGTGCTACTAAAAACCATGATTTTCATGCCTTCACTCCTACTGTTTCAAATATAAGACCCACAAGCAGAGGTCACGTGAGTATAGTAGATCAAGATTCAAGAACTTACGCTAAAATTAAACAAAATTATCTTTCAACTGATCACGATAGAACGGTTGCCGCAAGAGGCCTTAAATTAACTAGAAAAATAATATTAGAGTCTGAAACGTTTAAAAAATATGCACCAGAGGAATATAGGCCAGGAATAAATATTAATGATGATGAAGAATTAGTTAAAGAAGCTTCAAATTATGCGCAAACTATATTTCATCCTGTTGGGACTTGTAAAATGGGTCAAGATGATATGTCAGTAGTTGATGAAAAATTAAGAGTGAGAGGTGTTAACAATTTAAGAGTAATTGATGCTTCGATTATGCCCAACATCACTTCAGGAAATACAAATGCACCAACAATAATGATTGCAGAAAAAGGTGCAGATATGATATTAAGCAGCTAATGTTTTCAGAATTATTTGGAGCTGAACAGCTCGTTATTTTAAGCCAAATTATATTTATAGATTTAGTATTAGCAGGTGATAACGCAATTATTATTGGAATGGTTGCTTCTAAATTTCCAGTAGAACAAAGAAAAAAAGTAATTTTTTGGGGCATAGGTGGTGCTGTAATTTTAAGAATTATCTTAACAATGTTAACAGCATACTTACTACAAATTACAGGATTAAGACTAATTGGTGGATTATTATTGCTTTATATTGTCTACAAACTTTATGTTGATGTGATCAAAGGTCAATCTAATGAAGAAGATATAAAAGTTGATAATTCAAGCTTCATGAAAGCTATATGGACAGTTTTATTGGCTGATTTTACAATGAGTCTAGATAATGTGCTAGGTGTAGCAGGAGCTGCTGGGGATCATTACGTATTATTAATTTTTGGATTAGCTTTATCAATTATTTTAATGGCTACTGCTGCAAATTTAATATCTAGATGGATTAATGAGTATAAGTGGATTGCTTGGGTTGGATTAATTGCTATTCTGGTAGTTGCTATAGAATTAATCTATACAGACTTAAAATTATTTATTTAATATGTATTTACAAAAAATTAACTTAAAAAATAAATACGCATTAGTTACAGGTGCTGGAAAAGGCTTAGGTAGAGCTTGCTCTATTGCCTTGGCTGAAGCAGGCGCAACAGTTATTGCTTTAAGCAGAACTTCATCTGATTTAGATAAATTAGAAAAAGAGATAAAAAAAGTTAAAGGCAAAATTGTTAAAGTTCCATGTGATGTAATGAACTATAATGATTTAAAACAAAAGATAGAAAAGATTAAAATTATAGATGTTCTTGTTAATAATGCGGGAACTAATATTCCTGAACCATTTGAAAAAATCAAACAACAAAGTATGAACTACTTAGTTGATTTAAACCTTAAAGCAGCTTTTAATGTTGCTCAACTTGTGGTTAAAAAAATGTTAAAAAATAAAAAAAGACCTGGTTCAATAATCAACATGTCTTCTCAATTAGGCCATGTTGGCATGAGTGGTAGAAATGTCTACAACATGACTAAATTTGGTATTGAAGGATTGACCAAAGGTATGGGTGTTGAGCTGGCGAAAAATAATATTAGAGTTAATACTGTAGCACCTACTTTTGTTGAAACACCAATGGTTAAAAACTTTTTCAAAAATAAAAAATTTAAAAAATTAGCTTTAGGTAATATTCCATTAGGGAAAGCTGCAACAGAGAGTGATATTGCAACATCAGTTTGCTTCTTAGCTTCTTCAGCTTCTTCAATGATCACAGGAACATCAATAGTAATAGATGGCGGATGGACAGCTCAATAATTTATAGATTTTTTTTAGTATTTTTAATCTTCACAACCTCTCAAGTTAACGCCATAGAATTTCAAGGGAAATTCACTCAAGGGCATTTTATTTTAGGTAAAACTGATCCTAAAGCTAAAATTAAAGTTAATAAAAAAGAAGTAAAAGTATCCAGAGATGGCTTCTTTGTTTTTGGAATTGATAGAGACAGAAAATTTGACCTAACTTTTACTAAAACTTTAAATGGAAAAACATCTAAAATTACAAAAAAAGTTTTAAAAAGAAAATATAATATTCAAAGAATTGACGGCCTTGCGGAAAGTAAAGTAACTCCTCCAGAGTCAGTTTATAAAAGAATTAAAAAAGAAAATAACGCTATTGGTGAAGCACGATCAATTAATTCTAATTTACTTTTCTTTAAAGAAAAATTTATCATGCCTGTTGAAGGAATCATAAGTGGTGTTTATGGAAGTCAAAGAATATTAAATGGTAAACCTAGATGGCCACATTACGGTATTGATATTGCTGCAAAACAAGGAACAATGATCTTATGTTCTGGAACAGGAGTGGTAACAATGGCTGAAGATGATTTATATTATACTGGTGGAACAATTATAATGGATCATGGCCATGGAATTTCAACAATATATTCTCACCTCGAAAATATTTTGGTATCAGTTGGTGACCAAATAAATCAAGGGGATGTAATTGGGACTGTTGGATCAACAGGAAGATCAACCGGCCCACATTTAGATTTTAGAATTAATTGGTTTCAAACAAGACTTGATCCAATGTCTGTATTAAAATAATAAAGTTATATGAAAAAAACTTTAAAAGATAAACTTTCAGATAAATTAGTTAACGCCTTTCTAAAAAATAAAATTATTGCACCTATTCCAAAAAAATTTACTCAAAAATTAGCAGAAGCAGATAAATTTAGAAAATTATGTGAAAGTAAAATTAAAGAACCAATAATTGGTTATAAAGCTGGTGGGACCGGAATTCCTCTTTTAAAAAAATTAAAAGAAAAAGAACCTTTTTATGCTTCAGTTTATAAAAGAAATTTTTTAAAAAATGGTAAGCGAGTAAAAATAAATAAATCAACTTTAGGAATTGAACTTGAGGTTTGTTATTTAATTAAGAAATCTTTTTTTAACTCAAAGGGTTTAATTACAAACAAAAACGTTACCAAATTTATATCTCATATGGCTCCCTGCATAGAGGTTGTTGGCTATAGACAAAAAAGAAAAGGTATTACCTCTTTTGGCGATTTAAGTAGTGATTTTGGAGGAAATATTAAGTTTTTGATTGGGCAAAAGAAAAAATATAAAAAGATTAATATTGGAAATTTAAAAGCTAATATTTCGAACAAAAAAGTTAAACAAAGTGTCAATGGAAATACAAATGCTGTTTACATTAACCCTCTTAATTCTTTAAGATTTGTTTTAAACAAAGTTAAAAAAGATAAAGTTGATTTAGGAAAAGATTTTTATGTGTTTACAGGTTCCACAGTGGGTGTGGTTCCTATTCTTGGTAAAGGTTTGTACACTGGTAAAATCGATAAATTAGGTTCAGTAAAAGCAATTATTTCTTAATGGCACTTCATTTCAGTAAAGAAGAGTTTTCTAATAGAAAACAAGATGTTTTAAAATCAATGAAAGAGCAAAATTTAGATGCTCTTTTAATGTTTAGACAAGAGTCCATGTATTGGTTGACAGGATACGATACATTTGGATATGTTTTTTTTCAAACTTTAGTCTTGGATCAAAAAGGAAATGTAATTTTATTAACTCGTGCACCTGATTTGAGACAGGCACAAAATACATCAAATATTAAAGATATAAGAATTTGGGTTGATAAAGATGGAATTAATCCAACAGATGATCTTAAAATAATTTTAGAAGAGCTTGATCTAAAAAATAAAAATATAGGTATTGAATATGAAGCTTATGGAATGACAGGACGTAATGCTTTAAGATTAAATAAATCCTTAGAAAATTATTGTAAAGTCGAAGATCAATCTGAATTGATAACAAAATTAAGAGTTATTAAGTCTAAAGAAGAATTAATTTATGTACGACAAGCAGCTGAACTTGCAGATAAAGCATTAGATGAAGCATGGAAATATGCAAAAGCTGGTGCTAATGAAGCAAAAATTTTAGCTGAAATGCAAAGAGCAGTTCTTGAAGGTGGTGGTGATTATCCTGCTAATGAATATATTATTGGATCAGGAGATAACGCCCTACTCTGCAGATATCAAGCCGAAAAAAGAAACTTATCAAATACAGATCAACTAAGCCTAGAATGGGCTGGTACTTTTAAACATTATCATTCTGCTATGTTTAGAACTATTCCTATAGGGAAAGCTGACACCAAACATACAAAAATGCATGAAGCTTGTGTTGAAGCATTAACCAATTGTGTAAAAACTTTAGTTCCAGGAAAAACTGCAGGAGAAGTTTTTGATGCTCATGCAACAACTTTTGACAATTTAGGGTTTAATAAAGCAAGAATGAATGCTTGTGGATATTCATTAGGTTCAACTTTCTCACCTAATTGGATGGACTGGCCAATGCTGTACACTGGCAATCCTTACAAGATTGTGCCAGGTAATGTGTTCTTCATGCACATGATACTAATGGATTCAGATAGTAATTTAGCCATGAATTTAGGTGAAACTTATTTAGTTACAGAGAATGGTAATGAAAGATTAGGTAAGCAAAAATTAGATTTAGTTGTTCTTTAAATTTCTGACCTAGCTCTTAAACGTTCATAAATTAGACGCGTTTTAACACCTAAATCTAAAAATGGTTGAGGTGGTAACCAAGTAGGTTTATTTCTTGCTTCTATAGTTTCTATTTCTTTTGTGTTTTCTTCGCTTGCTTTAATAGCAATTTGTTCACCGAATAAAGTACCTACACCAATACCTGAGCCATTATAACAACCAGCAACAAAAACATTATTGTCAATTTTTTCAAATATTTGCGAACTATTTCTTGTTCTAGATACAACGCCA